>JAGUZN010000343.1 GCA_020060775.1 Armatimonadota bacterium | reverse complement strand
GATGCCGGCCTGGGCCTGCTCACCGCGTTGGGGTGGGTGTTTCGCGATGAGGCCGGGCATGCGCTGCCGCCCCTCGGCACCTCGCTTAACCGTGTGCATGCCATCGAGCCGGGCGATCGACTCGCTGAGATGGAGCTGGTGGCGGCCTGCGATGTCAGCAATCCGCTCTATGGTCCACAGGGCGCCGCCGCTGTCTTTGCTCCGCAAAAGGGCGCATCGCCCGCTGAGGTGGAGGAGTTGGACTGCGGCCTGCGGCATTTCGCCACGGTGGCTGCCGACACCCTCGGGCACGATTACGCCGCCTCCCCCGGCGCCGGCGCTGCCGGGGGATTGGGGTTCGCCCTCATGGCCTTCCTGCACGCCACGCTGCAACCGGGGGCGCCGTTGGCTATCGAGCTTACTGATTTGCCGCATCACCTGATCGGTGCTGATCTCTGCCTGACGGGTGAGGGGCAAACCGACTACCAGACCGCCTTCGGGAAGTTGCCCGTGGCCGTGGCCGGCGTCTGTGCCCGCGCCGATGTGCCCTGCGTATGCCTCTCAGGCGCACTGGGGCGCGATTGGCAGCAACTCGCCAGCTTTGGCTTCACCGCTCTCTTCTCCATTGCCCAGGGGCCGCAGACGTTAGAGGCTGCCGTCGCCAACACCGCTGAAGGCATCGCTGATGCGGCGGAGGCGGTGACGCGCCTCTACCTGGAAGGGCTGCATCGCCGAGGAGGCGGACAAGGAAAATAGCCGGGTATGGCGAAAGAACTGCACTGTGACTCCACAGACGCTTGAACAACATGAAGTCCTCGCCTTCGGTCGCGAGACGATCCTGCAGGAAGCGCAGGCGCTCGTGGCCATGGCCGAACGTCTTGACGATGCGTTCGTCCGCGCCGTCGACCTCGTGCTGGCGTGTCAGGGACGCGTGGTGACCACCGGCATGGGCAAATCCGGCGCGGTCGCGCGCAAGATCGCCGGCACGCTGGCCAGCACCGGTACCCCTGCGCTCTTTCTCCATCCCGCCGAGGGTGTGCACGGCGACCTGGGCATGATCACCATGGGGGACGTGCTCCTTGCGGTCTCCAACAGCGGCGACACCGAGGAACTGAACGCCATCCTGCCTGCCATCGCCCGCATCGAGGTGCCCATCATCGCTCTCACCGGCCGTGCCGACTCGCCGTTAGGCCGTGCCGCCGCTGCCCTGCTCGACACCGGGGTTGAGCGTGAAGTCTGCCCATATAACCTGGCCCCCACCTCCAGCACCACGGCGCAAATCGCCATGGGCGATGCCCTGGCCATTGCCGTCATGCGGCGCCGGAAATTCACTTCGGCGGATTACGCCAAGCTCCACCCGCGCGGGGCGCTGGGCCGACGCTTACTGCTCACCGTCGCTGATGTGATGCGCACCGGTGATGCGCTGGCCACCGTGACTCAGGACGTGCCGTTGAAGGATGTTCTCTTTGCCATCACCCGCGCGCATGCCGGGGCTGCCGCTGTGGTGGATGCCGAACGCCGCCTGCTGGGTTTGATGACGGACGGCGACATCCGCCGCGCGCTGCTCGCGGATGAGGATGCGCTGCACAAACCCTGCCGCGCGCACATCAACGTGACGCCGCGCAGGGTTGTCCCGGACAGCCTGGCGGCGGAAACGCTGCAGATCATGCAGGGACCGCCGCAGATCGGGGAAATGCCCGTCGTCGATAGCGAAGGCCGCGTGATCGGCATGTTGAACCTGAAGGACTTGCTGCAGGCGGGCATCGTGTAACGGACTGATCGAGGATGGCACATGGGTGTTGATTTTCGCTGCTACCTCATTAGCGATCGCTCCCGTACAGCGGGGCGTCCGCTCATCGTCGCCCTGCACGCGGCCGCCGAAGCGGGCATCCGTGCGATCCAACTGCGTGAAAAAGACCTGCCCCCCCGCCAGCAGTATGCGTTGGCCACCGAGGCCAAGTCCGTGCTCGATCCCCTGGGATGTCGACTCATTATCAATGACCGGGCCGATATTGCGTGCGCCGCACAGGCGACCGGCGTCCATCTGGGGGCGACGGGGCTCTCGCCGAAGGCGGCGCGTTGTTGCCTCCCGGCAGGATCGCTGATCGGGGTGTCCGCACACTCGCTGGCCGAAGCGCGCTTCGCCGAGAAACTCGGCGCCGACTTCATCACCTTCAGCCCGATTTTCGCCACTCCCTCGAAGTTGGTGTACGGCGAGCCCCAAGGCGTGGAGGCGCTGCGCGAGGTATGCCGCGCCGTGTCGTTGCCCGTCTTCGCGCTGGGCGGCATCACGCCCGCGCGCATCCCCACCTGCCTGGAGGCGGGTGCTCACGGAGTGGCGGCGATTGCCGCCCTGCTCGATGTGCCGAATATCGCCGAGGCGGTGGCTGCCTTTCGTGCGGCGTTGGGGGAACTGTAACCGCTTGACAGCCTTATTGAACCCTTGCTATTCTGACAAAAAGCATCGTTTTACCTGCACACATTGCGTACTCGCATTTTTTCTCGTCGGCGATTTCCATCATCTTTCCTGAGGAGTGACGCTCATGACTTGCCCGAACAAAGAGAAGAATAAAGAGCAGTGCACCTGCCCGTATGAATCCTGCCCGCGCCATGGCGTGTGTTGTGAATGCATCCGGTATCACCGCGAGCATGGCGGCATCCCCGGATGTATGAAGGGGAAATGATCCTTTCACCACTGGCCCGGCGTCATCGCCGGGCCAGCATACTCACCGTGTGCCTGCTCGGCTCCATGGGCGCTGCAGGCTTGCCCCACAGTACCTGTCCGCCTTTCACATTTTCGCTGTTCCGTGAAGCAGGGATACCTATTGTGATGGCGAAAGAGTGACCATGCCCCCGTAGTGCCGCCTGACGGCGGTTCACGTACCTCCCCCTGAAAGGACCGATCATGCGAGCTGTACTGCTTCTCCTCCTTGTCCTGTTGGTGCTGCCGGCGCTTGCTGCTCCGCCGGCATCGGGGATCGTGAACGTGCGCGATTTCGGCGCAACGGGTGACGGATCCGCCGATGACACTGAGGCTATTCGCGCTGCGATGAAGGCGGCGGCCATCTGCATCAGCACGCCGTCGCCCGTGGGCACCTACTACCAGGCCGGACCCACCCTGCTCTTCCCGGCGGGACTGTATCGCATCAGCGATGATATTCCATTGATGGCGGTGGATGTGCGTGGCGAAGGACAGGCCGCCATCCAGCAAACCAATCCTGAAAAGGCGGCGCTGGTCAGCAAGGGCGCCTGGCAACATCGGATCGCCAATCTCACGTTCCTGGGTGGGCGTTCAGGCATCGATCTGTATAATCCCAACATCGACACCGGCCAGATTATCATCGACCGCTGCCGCTTCTACGGCACGAAAGGCCCCGCCGTATACACCAATGTCTGCTCGACCTCAGTGGAGATTTCCGATTGCACGTTCATCATGTGCGCG
The DNA here is from genome assembly GCA_020060775.1 of Armatimonadota bacterium. Classification (GTDB taxonomy): domain Bacteria; phylum Armatimonadota; class Hebobacteria; order CAIYQO01; family CAIYQO01; genus JAGUZN01. Next base: position 12,009 of record JAGUZN010000343.1, on the reverse strand, counting down.
CAAGCCTGGGTGAATGAGCGCTGTGATCAGGCGATCATGCGCGATTGTTGGATTACCTCCGATAAAGCGATGCAGGATAAGGCGGTGATCGAGCATCGCGGCGCACGGCTGACGATCGAGAATCTCATCGGCGTTCCCCTCACCGGTGGCGCGCGCCAGCGGTGGATCGGTAATTATGGCGTCGAATTGACCTGCCGGCAATGCCGCTTCGGCGGTGAGGGCGGGGGCTTCACGCCGGTGTATAACTTCTGCAAGTATCCCGCCGGGCATATCGTGCTCGACGATTGTTATGCCGCGGCCAATGCCAGCTTCAATGCCAACTGCGCCGTGTACTGCCGCGAGGTGCCTGCGGTTATCCGTGTGCGTGATTGTGAGTTACAGGGTGGGGTGGGCATCATGGTTGATCCGGCCATTGACTTGAAGAAGTACTTCGTCAATGTCAATCCGGTGTTGCTCTCCTACACGGTTGAAGGCTGCCAGGGCGAATTCCTGGGCGAGGTGCCCGCCGGGCTGCGCAAGCCGGTAGTACGCACGGTGCCCACCGGGGAGAAGATGCTCTCCGTCAAAGAGGTGAAGGCGGCATTGGTGCAGATTCGGGGTGATCTGGCCAAAGAATCGACCGAAGCCGCTCCTGCTGAGGCGAATGGTCACACCCAGCGCACCGCACCAGGCAGTTATGTTGACCTCGTCTGGTCGTTGGATGGGTATATGGATGCGACCAGCCAGAAGCTCAGCGATCGCCTGGCCCTGGGCACGGCAGGCGATGACACCGTCATCCTCTATCGCAAAGGCAACAAAGGGGCCTGGCCCCATGTCATCCTGCGCACTACAGTGGATTTGGATCAGCATCCCTGGTTGACCTGGCGACAAAAGCCGGGCACCGCACCTGGTTCCTTCGCCGTGAAGGTGATCGATCTGGATAGCGGCAACATGTATGCCCTGTATGGCGAAACGTTCGGCGGCGCTTACGACTACCATGCCGAGAACCTCAAGAAGTTAATGGGCGGTGGAATGCGTCGTCTTCAGGTGCAGTATTATCCTCTGGGTTGGGGTATGGAATCGGCGGTGGAGTCCAGTTACTTCTGGGCCGAGCCTGGCCAATATGTGGTGATGGACTTCTTCCGCATGGAGGCAGAGTGAACTGAAACATGCTGGTCTACTGTGGAATAAGGGGCAGGATCGTGCTGCCCCTTTGTGCACCTGCAGAGGGGCATGCCAGCGTTATGAATTAACGTTGGGGCGTTTTGGCAAGTTATTGATATGGCTTCCAGCCATTTCTATACTGGCAGGTGCCTGGGCAAGAGCTTTTCATCGTGCCCAGCTGACGACAGTACGATAAAGGGGGGCTGGCGATGTCGACCACAGAACTTGCCCGTTTCGAGGAAACCCGGCGCAGTGAGCGCGCCCGATTGTCGGAGGAATTGCGCGCGGCGCGTTGGATCTGGGGCGGGCCTGCTCCCCGCCGGATCAATGAGTTCCGCCTCTTCCGTCGCGATTTTTCCCTCGCTGAATTGCCCGAAACGGCGGAAGTGCTGGCCTTTGCCGAATTCCGGTACAAGCTCTACATCAACGGCCGGTTCGTGCAGACCGGGCCGACCTGCTGCCAGCCTGTCCATCGCCTGCTTGACCGGCACGACGTGCGCGATTACCTGCGCCCCGGGGCGAATGTGATCGCCTTCGTCGTGCATTGCCCCGGCATCATGACCGGGCAGTGGACGCTGGTGAACCCCGCGCTTCTCGCTGCGCTGCTGCTGGATGGGCAGCCCACCCTCGCCACCGATGCCTCCTGGCTCACCCACGCCGGCGAGGCCTGGCAGCACCCCACGCAACTCTGCGGCTATGCCAAGGGCTTCCATGAGTGGCTTGATCTCGCCCGTCTCCCTGCGGGATGGATGGCACCGGGATACCCTCCCTCCGGTTGGGAGGCCGCCGTGGAACTGCCCTTCTATGCGCACGGCAGCGCCGATGCCCTCGGTGTGAATTACATGGGCTACCCCACGCTCACGCTGCACACGCCCGTGGGAATGGTGAACGCCGGCATCGCCGACGGCATCATCACCGAGCGCATGCGCCGCGAAGCCACTGAGTATTACACCGCCGTGCGCAACCGCTGGTGGCGGCTCATGGGCAAGTGGAATCTGCCACACAACAACGTCCCGCTGGATGACGACGAACCGCTGCCCGAGCCGATTGCCGAACGCGCCCACCAGGAGGAGCATCAGCCTGCCCCCGCCGGCATAGTCACCATAGCGGACAAGGGTGTGTTTCCTGTTGCCATCACCATCCCTGACGACGGGCATCCCTTCGTGAATCTCGATATGGGCCTTGTCCGTTCCGGGCTGCTCCACCTGGAGATTGAGAGCACGAGCGGCGGCACAGTGGATCTCGCCTGGGACGACCGCTGTCTGGATGGCCGCGTGCCCCTGTTCCGCAGCACGCCCAACTGCGACCGTGTCCAGGTGCCTGCCGGCCGGGTGACCTGGGAGGGCTTTTTCGAACGCGGGCTGCGCTATCTGCAGATCATCCTGCGCGACTTTCAGGGCATCGTCACGCTGCATCATGCCGGGGTGCGGGAGACGCTCACGCCCCTCCCGGTCGATGAGCCGGCAACCTTTGTCTCCGATAACGATCTGCTCAACCGCATCTGGCAGGCATCGGTGGAAACTACCCGGCAGTATATGAACGGGTGCGCGGCAGGCGATCCGGTCCGCGAGCGCTGTCACTGGTTCCACGATGATGCGATGGCCATGCGCATGGCCTTCTACGTGTATGGCGATTGGCGCACCTGGCGGCGCGCACTGGAACTCACCGCGCAATCACAGTCGGCGGAGGGCTGGTTCCCGGTGATCTCCCCCGGCCATTTCGAAGATTACAATATGGTCAGCGGTGCGTGTTACTGGGCGGTACAGGTGGCGGAGTACGTGCGGCATACCGGCGATACTGCCTTTGCACGGCAGATGCTGCCGCATATCATGCGTCACATCGACTATGAGCTGCGCTTTGCCCATGCCGACGGCCTGTTATATGAAACGCCGGGACGGCGCTTCCTCTCCTGGGCTGACGGCACTCCCCGCCCACCGTATGCGCCGGGCGAAACCTGGCGGAAGACCACCCACACTGGGTGGGGAGATTTTTTCGATCCGCCCACCCGCGGCTTCAACGCGATTATCAATCTCTACTGGCTCTGGTGCCTGCGCGAGGCCGCTGATGTTGCCGCATCACTGGGGGAAGGAGAGCTGGGCGCCCGGTGGCATGCGCTGTTCGATAACGCACGCCAGGCATTCGACCGCATCTTCTGGGATGAGGAAGTCGGCCTCCATCGCGACAACTTGCGCTTCGATCTCACCGGCAAGCCGAATGCCCCCACCTTCTGCGAATCCACCCTCTTCCTGCTCCTGCGCGCCGGTTTGCTCGAAGGAGAGCAGGGGCTGGCGTGCATCGACCGCATGATGGACCCGGCATTCATCTGCTGCCGCACCTCGGGCGGGCTGGAAGGCGGCTCCTACCCCGTCTTCCTGCTCGAGCAGGGTCGCACGGCGGAGGCGCTGGTCTACTATCTGGATCGCTGGGGCGCGCCGATCACGGCGGGGGCGACCACCTGCGGCGAAGAGTTCTACCGGGGCGGCGGCAACAGCGACTGTCACATCCATGGCGCCACCCCGGCGCGCGATTTCCTCGAATACCTCGCCGGCATTCGCCTGCAGGCGCCAGGATGGCAGGAGGTACTGCTTGTCCCGCCGGTGGATGACGCAGCCTTGCCCGCCTTGTGCGCGAGTGTGCCAACGCCACACGGGCGCATCGAGGTGGAAATAACACGCGATGCCGGCGGACGGGGCGTGTACCGCTACCGCCTGCCCGCCGGCTGCCGCGGTTTCCTGCGCAGTGCCGTTGGCATCGAACCGTTGTCGGCGCAATACGGCGAGGTGGATCTGCGATCACCGGTGATGTCTTCAACTACGACACCCGCCCGTAGCCACCAAGGACGCTAACGAGAAACGAAATGGCTACAAACTACTCGCGTCAGAGAAGGTCTGTGATCGGCGCAGAGGGGGATGCAAGATGATACCTGGAAGATACTTTGGTATGTGGTACGTCCTGGCTCTGGTCATCGGGGCACTATCGACTCCGGCGCTGAGCATAAATCTGTCGGTTGGCGGTCATGCCAAGTGCACTATCGTTATCGCTTCCGAAGCCACCCCAGCAGAATCCTTTGCGGCGGAGGAACTTGTAGACTATCTCAAGCAGGTGACCGGAGCGACTGTTCCCGTGGCCACCGAGGATAAGAAGGTCACAGGCCCCCGCATTGTGATCGGCCCCAACCACCTCAGTCGGTCGCTGTTAGGCAGGGAAGTTGTCGATCAACTGGGAGCAGAAGAGTTTGTTATCCAAACTAAGGGCAATGACCTGCTGCTGGTCGGTGGCCGCCCGAGAGGCACACCGTATGCTGTATACCACTTCCTGGACGATATCGTGGGTATCAGGTGGTGGGCGCCGGGAGCCACATACATTCCGAAGAACCCCGAATTACGGGTGGACAGCTTGAACATTCGATATACACCGGCTTTTGCGTACCGGGATGTGTTCATCACTACCGCTTGGGATCCCGATTGGGCTGCCAGAAATCGCCTGAATAGCCGGGTGTTGAACATGAAACCCGGGGGTGATCTGCTGGTGACCCCGGACGCGCGACACGGCGGCGGAGTGGTGTATAACGCCGGATTCGTGCACACCTTTGCGCATTATATTCCGGTCGGGAAGTACTTTGACGAGCACCCCGACTGGTTTCCTGAGATCGATGGCAAACGCATGAAAGGCGATCAATTATGCCTCACGAATCCTGAAGTCGTCGATTTCATGGTCGAGCAGATCAGGAAGGAACTCAAGGCCAACCCCGGGATAGGGATCGTCTCCGTCTCGCAAAACGATGCGCTCGGCAACTGCCAGTGTGCCCATTGCAAAAAGATCGATGAAGAGGAGGGAACCCCGATGGGTTCCCTCCTGAGCTTTGTGAACACCGTCGCCGAGCGCATTGAGCAGGACTATCCGCATGTCTATATCGACACGCTGGCCTATACTTATACACGGAGGCCGCCGAAACACCTGCGCCCCAGGCGCAATGTGATCATCCGCCTGTGCAGCATCGAATGCTCCTTCTCGCAGCCACTGGATGGCCCTGACAACCAGGCCTTCGCAGATGATCTGCGGGGCTGGGCCGCGATCGCCGACAATATCTATATCTGGGACTACGTCGCGACGTTTACCAACTTCCTGCGTCCGCATCCGAACCTCAGGGTATTGGGCCCCAACCTGCGCTTCATGGCAAAGAACGGGGTCAAGGGGGTCTTCGAGGAAGGTACGGAGGTCACACGTGGTGGTGAGTTTGCTGAGCTGAGGTCGTGGATGCTGGCCAGGCTGATGTGGAACCCTGAGCAGGACGACCGCGCGCTGATTGAGGAGTTCGTCCACGGCTATTACGGCAAGGCCGCGCCCTGCATCCTCGACTACATCGACATGATCCATGACATCTGCGAGCAGAGCAACTATCGACTGGGATACCTGGTGGGTGATCCGCAGCCGTTCGTGACGTGCGAGACGATGACCAGGGCTGAGGCGCTCTTCCAACAGGCGGAGGCGGCGGTTGCCGATCAGCCGGACGTGCTCAATCGCGTCCGCAGAGCGCATCTCTCCGTGCAGTGCATGTGGGTGATGCACTACGATGCGTGGGCCAAGGAGGCCAGGGCGCAAGGCCTCCCCGCACCGGCGCCTTACGACGAGATCTTCAGCGCCTTCGCACGACAAGTGCAGGCCGACAACGTCACCATTATCGTCCCCGGGCGCGATGTCGCCACCTGGCTTGACGTCATCAAGCGCCGGCTCGCCGCCACGGTGCGCGCCTCCGGCAACTATGGCAACATGCCTGGCGACGCGTTTGACGGCGATCCGCAAAGCGCATGGAATTCAGGCGGCTTCGGCCCCCAATGGATTCAGAAGGACCTGGGACAGCCGAAAACAATCAAGGCCATCACGACGATATTCCCGATGTCGTACTACAGCAGCGTGACCTACAAGATCGAGGGCAGTATGGACGAGCAACACTGGCAGACCATCGTGCCGGAAAAGATCGTGACGACCGGCACAAATAAGGATATACTCCCTGCTCCCGTCGAGGCGCAGTTCGTCCGTACGATCATCCTTCATGCCGCAACCCCCGACCACAAGAACGGCTGGGTCACCATGAGCGAACAAACCGTCGAGAGTGAGTGAAGATGATAACTGGGGCATGCGCATATCCCCCCGTGTGTCATCATACGTATAATCGGCATCCCCCATCTCCCCTGGGAACTTACGACCTGCCGCAGGCCTGTAATTCGTGTTGAGATAGGACTACCCCCACCGTCAGCCGGAACAAGATCAAAGCACACGGGCCGAGAGTTTGAAAACAGCTTCTCAGTATGCGATAGTCGGCACGACCACCGTTTCCAACCACTCGCATTCCTCGGGTGGCAGGTTCACCGCGCCGCCAACCAGTGTGGCGGTCAACAGCGACTGCGCGAAGAGCTCCAGCGTGTCGAGCACGTCGTAGGCGGACCAGAGGTCGCTGCCCCAGGTGAGGACGCCGTGATTGCGCATGAGGTAGGCACGGTTGCGCAGCTTCAGGTGCGCGCGCACGGTCTCGGCCAGTTCATCGGTGCCCGGGCGGGCATACGGAATGAGCGGCACCTCGGGACCGAGGATCGCCAGCCCTTCATTCGACGAACGCGCGTCGATCGTTTTTCCGGCCTGCGCAAAGCCCGTGGCGATCGGCGGATGCGCATGCAGCACCGCGCCGGCCTGCGGCAGCGCCGCATAGACCGCCAGGTGCATCGCCATTTCACTGGAGGGTCGGCGATGCCCGGCGAGCACCGTGCCGTTCGCAGCCATCTGTACCAGGTCATCCTGGGTCACGCGTGCTTTATGCAAATGACTGGGGGTCACCCAGAAGGTGCCGTCAGGCATTTTAACGCTCACATTGCCGCCAGTGGCGGTGGTGAACGTACGAGAGGCCAACAGGTGGCAGATCTCCACCATCTGCGCGCGAGGATCCGTTGTCATGATGTGCTCCTGAAGTGAAGTGGGGTATACCTTGAGAGTATACCAGCACCAGACAATGCTATGCAAAGAGATGCCATTGGTGATTTTGCTGTAGCAGTGCAGAAAAGATCATGAAAAAACACGCGCAGCCCCGTCAGACCGTTCACCCGCCTTCGTTCTTTTGGTACAATGAATCACCCCGAAGCAACGCTGATGATTGCAGTCGAATGAGCATGGCAGATACGGCAACCGATCATATCACCACCGGCTTAAATTCCCAGCAGCATGAAGCCGTCACCTATGGCGATGGCCCGCTGTTGATCTTCGCCGGCGCCGGCAGCGGAAAAACGCGCGTGCTCACGCACCGTATTGCGCTGTTGCTGCAGACGCGTCGCGCCGCGCCGGAACAGATTCTCGCCGTCACCTTCACGAATAAGGCGGCGAACGAAATGAAAGAGCGCATCGCGCGGCTGGTGGGGTCCGGCGCGCGCCGCATGTGGGTGGGCACCTTCCACTCCATTTGCGCCCGCTTGCTGCGCTGGCACGGCGAGGTCATCGGCATTCCCGGCAACTACACCATCTACGATACCGATGACCAGGTGACGGTGGTCAACGACTGCTTCAAAGATTTCGAAATGGACCCGGCGCGTTTGAAGCCGACGACCGTGCTCCATCGCATCAGCAACGCGAAAAACGAACTGATCACCCCCGAGCGCTATGCGGCCGATGCTTACACCTTCGATGAAAAAGTGACCGCTCGGCTGTACACCCGGTACCAGCAACGGCTGGAAGAGAACAACGCGCTTGATTTCGACGACCTCATCATGAAGGCGGTCGAACTCCTGCAGACGCAAGCCGATTTGCTGCAGGAGTATCAGGAGCGCTTCCGCTATCTCTTTGTCGACGAGTATCAGGACATTAATCTGGCGCAGTACCGGCTGGTGGCGCTGCTCGCCGCGCGCCATCGCAACCTGTGCGTCGTCGGCGATGACGACCAGTCCATTTACACCTGGCGCGGCGCGGATTCGCGGTTGCTCCTGCAGTACGAACAGGACTATCCCGACGCCCACATCGTCAAGCTGGAGCAGAATTACCGTTCTCCACAGACGATCCTGGATGCCGCCTACCACGTGATCAGCAAAAACCGTATGCGCAAGGAGAAGCGGCTGTGGACTGACCGGCAGGGTGGTGAACCGCTCACCTGCTACCGCGCGAACGACGAACATGGCGAGGGGGCGTTCATTGCGCGCACGATTCGCGAGATGGTGCAGCACGAGGGACACCGCTACAACGAGGTAGCCGTCCTCTACCGCATCAATGCACAATCCCGCGTACTGGAGCAGATGATGCTCAGCCAGGGCATCCCCTACCGCATCGTCGGCGGGCAGAAATTCTTTGCGCGCAAGGAAATCAAGGATATCGTCGCCTATCTGCGTGTGCTCTACAATCCTGACGACAGCATCAGCCTGCGCCGCATCGTCGACAGCCCGCCCCGCGGCATCGGCGCGAAGACGATGAGCGTGCTGGAGGGCCTTGCCGCCGAACGCGGCATCAGCCTGTTCGAAGCGATGGTCGCCGCCGAACATGCCCCGCTCAAGCCGAAGCAGATGAACTGCGTGCGCGAGTTCGCCACCACCCTCATGCGGCTGATGGCGCTGGCGGGCGAAGTGGGCATCACTGAACTTACGCACCAGGTCATCGAGCAAAGCGGCTACGAGCAGGCACTGTTGCAGGAAGGCACGGTGGAGTCGCGGACGCGCCTGGAAAACATCCGCGAACTCCTCTCCGCCACCAAAGAGTTCGAAGCCGAGGCCGAGGATGACGACGGGCGCAGTTTGCGCGCCTTCCTCGAACAGGTCTCCCTGCTCACCGAATTGGACTCCACCAAGGGTGATGATGACGCCGTTACCTTGATGACCCTCCATGCCGCCAAGGGGCTGGAGTTTCCGGTGGTCTTTATGACCGGGCTGGAAGAGGGCGTCTTCCCGCTGGCGCGCGCCGCCATGAGTTCTGATCCCTCCGACATGGAAGAGGAGCGCCGGCTGTGCTATGTGGGTATCACGCGTGCTCGCGACCGCCTCTTCTGCACCATGGCTAACAGCCGCACCCTCTTTGGGGCGACCACGTATAATCGCTCATCGCGGTTCCTGGAAGATATCCCCGACCACCTGATGCAAGGAGCCGACGGTCGCTGGACCACCGGCACCGCCCCCGTCTGCACCTGGGATGAGGCTGATACCAACCAGGCGCCTGCCGCCGAGGCGATCGTGCAGGCAGCCCGTGCTACCATCAGCAGCGAGTTCCGCGCCGGCGACCGTGTGCGCCACAACTCCTTCGGCGAGGGGATGGTGCTTGCCATCCAGGGCAGCGGCGACAATATGAAAGTCACTGTCAACTTCCCCAAACTCGGCACCAAAACCCTCTCACTGGCCTATGCACCGCTGATAAAACTCTAACCATCCACAATACAATCATGTTATGCGTAACATACAGGCCAGGCATCGGGGAGAGTCCTCAGCCTGGCCTGTGTGCTCACTTATCCGTTGCAGCACGATAGCAGGTATCGGTATGAATGGTATGTATCGTGACTACTGTCAGTGTAACTTGTTTCATAGGTAGGCTGATTGAGTGTGGATACCGGTATAGCTTGCTTGACAGCCAGTACACCGAGTGCTACTGTACAGGTCGTTACGGATGGTAGTACTGCTTCGCCCCCTCACAGTGTTAAACTCCCCAGGCTTTGCGCTGGGTGTCACGGTCGTCATGGTCACCCTTGAATAAGGAGTTGCGCCAATGCGGTTTCCAGTTTCGATGTACGTGCGGGTGGTAGTGCTGTCGCTGGCGGTCCTCATGTTCATGACGCTGGCCGTCTGCGCCAGGAGCGCCGAACAACATGAGGAAGAACCGATTGAAATTTCGATGTTCTGGCTGTGGCGCGGCCAGACCAATGGCGTGTTGCCCGGCGATCCGATCGTCAAGTTGATGCGCGATAAACCGCATATCCGCATCAATGAGTGGGCCGGGGTGCAGTTACCCGGCGCAGCCGGCCGCACCTCCCTCATGATGGCCTTTGCCGGTCAGAACCCGCCTGATTGTTACTTCAGTTGGTTTCACATCATCCGCAATGATATCAAGCACGGGTTCATCCATCCGTTGAACGAATGGATTGGCTATGACGATAACCAGAACGGCCAGATCGACGATGAGGAGGCCAAATGGGAGGGGTGGAAAGAGATTCCCCCCTTCATCCGCCAGGTGGCCACCGTCGACGGTAAGGTCTACGGCATCCCGACCGTTGACTCCTATTTTGTAGGCATCTTGTATCGTATGGACCTGGTGCGCCAGGCCGGCCTTGACCCCAATAATCCCCCGAAGACCTGGGATGAGTTCCTCTACTGGTGCCAGAAGCTCACCGACCCCGGCAAACAAATTCAGGGCGCCAAGCTCCAGCGCGGGCAACGCGCCATCGCTTTGCCACCCAATGGTTTCCTCTGGCTGCCCTGGATCAACAGTGCCGGCGGCACGCCGGAGGTGCAGGTCCGCAAGAGCCCGACCACCGGGAAAGAATATGTCTTCCCCATGGAGGAAACCGAGTTCATTGCCCCGGATACGGGAGAAGATCTCTCGCGACAACCCTCGGTATGGAAGGCGGCGTTTGGCAGCAAGGAGGCGATTGAAGCGACGAAGTTTTTCCATCGCCTGCGCTGGCAGCGGTGGATTCGGGATCCGCAAACCCAGGAGCCGATCAACCTGACCAAGGAGGAGGCGAACACCGGCAAGGTCACGCTGCCCGACGGGCGCACAGTGCGGTTCGATCCCAAAGAGGATGTGGTCACCGGCGTCGTGCGCCCTTTCCAACCCAGTGACCCCATTTTCCAGTGGATGGCGCGCGGCGAAGTCGCGATGACCGAGTTCTTCTTCAATGACATCACCATGTACCAATCATGGGTCGGGCTCAATCCGGATCTGGTGGGCGTCATGCCCATTCCCGCCGGCCCGGGCGGTATGCCGGTGGTGCAGTCACAGCGGCATTATGCGGTGATGTCAGAGTCTGTGGGGCGTCGTCCCCAACGCGAACGTGATGCCATCTGGGAAGCCCTCACTACCTACACCTCCATGGCAGCCTACGATGATAGTGTACGCCGGAAGGTGCTCTCCGGGCGCGCGCGTTTCGTGAAGCCCCATGATCTGCAGCGACTGGGGTTTGGCGACTACATTAAAGAAGTCCCACAGTGTTTGAAAGATATCTATGCAGAAATGGATCGCGGTGAAATCCTCATTCGCACCGAGCCGTTCGAGGGGCACTGGGTCACCATGGAGGTGGCGTTGAATTCCGAGGTCACCAGCCTCATTCTCGCGGAGAGCGGCGAGGACTTCGATTTCGCGAGTGCCCTCAAGCAACTGGAAGAGACGGCTAACAATGGTACCATGTTCGCCACCCCGCCCGAGGTATTGAAAAAATACCGGCCACTCGCCTGGGGCATCTTTGGCATTGTAACGGTGCTAGTGCTCTTCTTCGTGGCCATGATCGTGCGCACCAACCTGCGGGCGCAGGCGAAGACCACCGCCGCCCGCGCCGGGGTCTACAAGGCCTGGCTGCCCTGGCTACTGCTCGTCCCGGCCATCGGGCTCATTGGCTTGTGGGGCTACTACCCGCTCCTGCGCGGCATCGTCATGGCCTTCCAGGACTACCACATCGTGGGCAAGAGTCCCTGGGTGGGGCTGGACAACTTCATCGGCATCTTCCTCAACCCCGATTTCTACATCTCCGTCCGCCAGACGTTCAAGTACGTCTTCTGGAGCCTGCTGCTGGTGTTCACCGCGCCCATTGGGCTGTCGCTGCTGCTCTCCGAGATCCCGAAAGGCAAGATCTTCTGGCGCTCGGTCTTCTTCCTGCCGCAGCTCACCAGCGGGGTGGTCATCGTGCTGCTCTGGAAG
>JAGUZN010000329.1 GCA_020060775.1 Armatimonadota bacterium | reverse complement strand
CTGCTGGCCTGGTGGCTGCCGCAAGCGGTCGGCAGTGGCCATGCCACGGCGGAAGCCGTGCTGCGCGGACACTACACCACCCTGGGGGCAGTTGGATTCCTCGCGTTGCTGCTGGTGGCCAAGTTCGGGTTGACTATCGCCAGCTACTGCGCCGGGGTGCCCGGCGGCATCTTCGCCCCGCTGCTGGTGCTGGGATCGCTGGTCGGAGTCATGACCGGCATCGTTAGCGAAGCTGGCCTTCCCGGACTCGGGCAAACGCCGGCGGCCTTTGCCGTGGTGGGTATGGCCGCCGCCTTCTCCGCCATTGTGCGCGCACCGCTCACCGGCATCGTGCTCATCCTGGAGATGACCAATAACTACGAGCAACTCTTCCCGTTGCTCATCGCCTGTATGATCGCCTTCCTGGTGGCCGAACGCTTTCAGAATCAACCCATCTACGAGGCGCTACTGGAGTATGACCTCAATCGCGTCGGCTACCAGGAGGATCCGCGGGCGCACGAATTGGTGACACTGGAACTGGCCGTCGAACCGCATTCACCCATGGATGGGCGCCGTGTGCGCGATCTGGGCTTGCCCGAGGGGTGTCTGTTGATGATGGTCACGCGCGCTGGGCGCGAAATCGTCCCCGCAGGCAACACGCGGCTCCGCGCCGGCGATCACGTGTCGGTTCTCGTCGAAGGCGATGCGCCACACACCTGCGCCCTTGTGCAGGCACAGGCCCGCGCGCGCGAGTAGCCAGCGACACTACGCCCCCGGCAGTCAGATTACCGGGGGCGTTTCATTATTTTTCGACTTCAACGAGCTGCACGTCGAAGATGAGATCTTTACCGGCCAGCGGGTGGTTGGCATCGATCTTCACCGTGCCGTCACTCACCTCGCTGATGCGCACCGGAATCACCTGGCCGTTGGGTAGTTGCATCTGCATTGGCATGCCTTCTTCCGGCTCAACCCCATCCGGCAATTGATCGCGGTCGACGGTCACAGTCAACTCGTCGCGCATCGGGCCGTATCCCTCATCAGGAGGGATGCTGATCGTTTTCGTCTCGCCTTCTTCCATGCCGACAACACCGTTTTCCACGCCGGGGATAACCTCGCCTTCCCCAATCGTGAACGCTAACGGCGCATTAGGATCAGATGAGTCGAATACGGAACCGTCATCCAGCTTGCCGGTATATTGAATTTTGACCGTATCACCATGTTGTGCCTGAGCCATCACAACCGCCTTTCTCTTTCCCCTAACAGGGAGGTAATCTTCTCCACCTTACCCGGCGGGGATAGTTTCGTAACGTTCAGAGCGAAACAATCGTCGGATTTATTCAACCGGAGCATGCCGACATTCGTGCAGCATAACGATCGGCATGAACGGGATTACAGGTGGGCCATGATGCGTGCGACCACAAAGTCGACCAGATCGTCAATGCTGGAAGGATGCTGGTAAAAACCGGGCGAGGGCGGAAGTATAACGGCGCCAGCCTCGCACAACGTTGTGAGATTGCGCAAGTGCACAAGACTGAACGGCGTTTCGCGCGGCGTCAGGATCAACCGCCGCCGTTCCTTCAACGCCACGTCAGCGGCGCGCGTGATCAGGTCATGCGCTATGCCTGCGGCCATGCGTCCCACCATGCCCATCGAACAGGGCACGACCACCATCGCGCGCCAGGGCTGCGAGCCGGTGGCAAAAGGGCTGGTGAAGTCATCATTGGCGTACCAGATGACGCGCGGGTCGGGGTGCCCCAATATCAGCGACACCGGATCATCAGCCGGACCAAGCTCCTCAGTAGCGATCGTCTGGCCTTGCCTGGTGAGGGTGAGTCCCACCGGAATACCGTCATCGAGCAGGCGCTGCAGCACGCGCCGGGCATACCTGCTGCCACTGGCCCCACTGACGGCGAGAAAGATCTGCGGCGATTCAGCCATGCACTTACTCCTGGCGGGGATGCCGGCCTTCGTCCAACTTCACGCGTTTGATGACCGTTGGCTGGCGGGTGTCGGACTCGGCGCTGGTGTTCGCCCCATCCACCGGCGGCGTCATCGTTGAGGTGAACATCGCATACTCCGAGCCCTCCTCTGAGGCATGGCCACAGTACAGGCAACGCGCATGCTTGGTGGACACCGTGCGGTTACAGGCGCTGCACTTGCGCACCGTGCCGCGAATTTTCCCGTCCAGCCGCCCGTCCGACAGATCCACCGCCTCCACGCGCTGGCGTAAATCTTCATCATTTACGCCCAGTTTATCGCGCAACAGTGTCCACATGGCAATGTTGATGAGCGTCAGCCGGTCAACCTGGGCTTGCAGGTTCTGCACGTCGGAAGACGGTAGCGCCTTCTCGGCTGGCGACGGAATCAGTGGATCGGTATAACGCTCGGCGGTGAGCGGCTCCCGACTGTTGAGCAAAATATCGAGCAAGTAATTGATCACGATCCACCCTCCCGGCTACATAGTCACTCCGTCCAACTGCAGGGTGCGCCAGAGCGCATCCACCCGAGCGCGCACCTCGTCCGTCATGCACACTTCATCCGGCCACTCCCGTGTGAACCCCTCGGCAGCCCACTTCTTCGTGGCGTCGATGCCCATTTTCGACCCAAACGCGGGCAGGCGGCTGGCGTGGTCGAGCACATCCACCGGTCCGAGCGTAAACTGCACATCGCGCTCAGGGTCGATATGGTTCCCCACCCGCCAGATCACCTCATCCAGGTCATGCACGTTCACTTCATCATCCACCACAATCACCGTTTTCGTGTTGGCCAGTTGCCCCAATCCCCAAATCGTATGCATCACTTTGCGCGCGTGACCGGGGTACTGCTTGCGAATGGCAACGATGGCCAGGTTGTGGAACGCCCCGGCAATCGGCAGATTCATCTCCGTGATCTCCGGCGCCATCATCTGCACGAGCGGCAGGAACAGGCGCTCGGTCACCTTGCCCAGATAGCCATCCTCCATCGGCGGGCGGCCAACGATGGTGGCCGGATAGACGGCATCGCGCCGGTGGGTGATACAGGTCACATGAAACACCGGGTAGTCATCCGCCAGCGAGTAATAGCCGGTGTGATCGCCGAATGGCCCTTCCCGGCGACGTTCAAGCGGATCGACATAGCCCTCGATCACGAAGTCGGCGTCGGCAGGCGCTTCCAGATCACAGGTCAGGCAGCGCACCATCTCCACCGGCTTGCCGCGCAGGAACCCGGCATAGATCATCTCGTCCACCCCGTCGGGCAGCGGCGCGGTGGAGGCGTAGGTGATCGCCGGGTCGCCGCCCAGCGCCACCACCACCGGCATCCGCTCGCCCCGCGCCTCGTACTGCGCATAGTGGCGCGCACCGGTTTTGTGCATCTGCCAGTGCATGCCCGTGGTCGTCGCATCGAAACGCTGCAGGCGGTACATGCCGCAGTTGCGCCGGCCGGTCTCCGGGTCGCGTGTAAAGACCATGGGCAGGGTGAAAAAGGGGCCGCCATCGCCCGGCCAGCAGGTGAGCACCGGCAACGCCAGCAAATCAGGCTGATCCATCACCACTTGCTGGCAGGGCGCGGTGGACACCGTTTTCGGCAGCCAGCCTGCTGCCTGCGCCAACCGGGGAAGCTGCTTCAACTTCTCCGTCATGGTGGTCGGCGGCTCCGCCTGCACCCAGGATCGCACGCGCTCGGCCAGTGTCTCGACCGATGCCCCCAGCGCGAATTCGGTGCGCGCCATCGTGCCGAACAATCCGATCGCTAACGGGAAACGTGCGCCGGCCGGTCGTTCAATCAGCAGCGCCGGACCCCCGCGCTTGACGAGGCGGTCGGCCAGTTCGGTGATTTCCAGATACGGGTCGACCTCCTCGTGCACGCGCAGCAATTCACCGCGCGCATCAAGCTGGGTCAGGTACTCGGTCAGGCTGGAAAAGGCCACGTTGCAACTCCTGATCTACTAAAACATCGTGTTACATCCTACACCAAACCCCGGGGAACGGCTAGAGGTTGCCTGCTCGCGTGCCGGCATCCCTCTTTACACCCGCTGCCCGGCTCCGTATACTCTGAACATGCGCTCAGTATGCTTGCTAGGATCCACCGGTTCCATCGGCTGCCAGACGCTCGATGTGATCGCTGCCTTCCCCGACCGCTTCCGGGTCACCGCGCTTTCTGCCTACAGTCAGGTCGATCTTCTGGCCGATCAGGCGCGTCGCTTTCATGCCAGCACGGCGGTCATTGCGCGTGAAGACCTGATACCTGCGCTGCGGGAAGCACTGGCTGGCACACACACCCGCGTGCTCGGCGGCATGGAAGGGCTCTGCGAAGTGGCGGCAAATCCGGCAGCCGACATGGTGGTGACCGCCATGGTGGGTGCGGCGGGGCTACTGCCATTGCTGGCGGCGGCTAAGGCCGGCAAGACGATTGCCCTGGCGAATAAAGAGCCGCTGGTCGCGGCGGGCGAACTGGTAATGGCGGCGGTGCAGGAAGGCCAGGCCACGCTCATTCCCGTGGACAGCGAACCCAGCGCCATCTTTCAATGCCTGCAGGGGCAGGACCGGTGCGGATTGGCGAAAATCATTCTGACGGCGTCAGGGGGAGCGCTGAAGGGACTCTCGCCAGAGCAGCTCGAACGCGTAACTCCGGAAGAAGCCCTCAACCATCCCACCTGGCGCATGGGACGAAAAATCACCATTGATTCCGCCACACTGATGAACAAGGGATTGGAAGTGATTGAGGCGCACTGGCTGTTCGATGTGCCGATTGCACAAATACACATCACCATCCACCCGCAGAGCATCGTCCACTCGTTGGTGGAATTTCAGGATGGATCGCTGCTGGCGCAATGCGGAATCCCCAGCATGTGCACCCCCATCCAGTATGCGCTCGGCTATCCGGAGCGCCTGCCGCACAACTGGGCGCCGCTTGACCTCGAGGCCGTCGGCACTCTGACTTTCCAACAACCGGATTTCTCGCGCTTCCCCGCCCCTGCCCTCGCGCGGCAAGCCGCGGCGGTCGGCGGCACGGCGACAACCTGCCTGAACGCCGCCAACGAGGAAGCCGTCATCGCCTTCCTCGATCATCACATCGGCTTTATGGAGATCCCACGACTGGTGGAAAAAGCGCTGACCGCCCACACCCCCATCCCGCATCCCACCCTTGAACAGGTGCTGGAGACCGACCGGAAGGTGCGGGAATCCGTGCGCCGTATGGCTATCTTATACTGACGGGTTACTGGGGCAACACAGGAGCTGGCTTGGCATCCGGGTTATACCAGACGGGCAACACCAGGTAACCAATGCGCCGGGTACCGACCAGCACATCGGCATTCACCTCGTAAACCTGGCCTTTCACGGCATCGTCAGGAATCGACAGCGGCGCGCGCTGTATCAGGGCGCCGTGCGCCGGCACGGAGACCTTCAACTCCTTCGCGTCCTCGCCGCCCGGCCAACGCCGCAAATAGAACGTCAGCGAGAGATCGCCCTGGAAGAGCATCTGATTGTTGACGACTTTCAGCCCCAATTCATTGGCGCCACCCGGCGACAGTTCAACGGGCGAGGGCTCAAAGGCGATGAATGGCCGAAACAACTCAACGTCGGTTTCCTTGCCCAGGTCGATGAAACGCGGAAACTCATCGACCGGGAAAATGGCTACGCCATTGGCCGGATGAAGCTCGATGGTATTGCCCCACAAGTCGGTCACACGAAGTTCGCTGGCGGTTGTCTTGATGGTCATCGCGCCGATCGGCTTGGGGCGCTCACTCGTCGGGATACTCCACACCGCCAGTACCTGGCGCACACGATTTTTACCGCGGCGTTTCGGCGTCCCGTAGCTCAACAGGAAGGTCTTTACATCTGGAAACGTGAGCACTTCCGACACCTTGGTGACGCCGTTCAGCATTTCCATGGTGGTGCGCATGGCCAGCAGGCTCGGCATCGCGGCGCCGTCATCGTCGGTAAACGGCAGATCATGCTTCGCTTCGGGGCTGTGCCGCCAGAATGTGCGGCCGAGCCCGAGACTTAAGTTGAGGATATGAGCGCGGGAGATGACCGCAGCCTGGAACATGGCGTGTGGAAGCCTGGATCCTTTATTGACATCGAACCCGAATTCCGTCGCCCAGATCGGCGGCACCTGCTTTAAGGCCTTCTTCGAGACGGCGGTTAATTCTTCCATCTGGGCCACCGGCGGCCTGGGCGTGATGTTGTCGTGCTCGGGCAAACCGCTGAAGTTGAAGTGCATGCCCATCACATCACCCTTCCCGGGCATACCGTTCAAGTGCATTTCCTGCGCATTGAACACAAACGGGTCATCCAGCGGCATGATCGCCTGCAGGGTTTTGTCCGTCTTGCGCAGTGCCTCGCGACCACGGGCGATCTCCCCGTACCCGATGCCGCGCAACTGCGGAAAATTGGGATCAGGTTTGACCCGCATCAACTCCCAGGTTTTCACTTTGAATCCATAGCGTGTGGCGGCAGCCATCAACGACTCCAGGTAATCTTTATCCGCCTGCACCGGATCCGTCGCCGGGTCGGCGCTCATTTTGGGGTGGAATGCGGCGACCATGGAGAACTGGCGATCCCCCGCTTCCTGAATGAACTGGTCGAACACGGCAGCTTCAGTGGGGTTCACCTGTCCCTGGGGCAGCCAACCGTGCAGCGAAAAACGCAACCAGCCAATACCTGCCGCACGGAAAAGGTCAAGGTCACTGCGCATGCGCGATCCGAACAGTGGGCCGGCATAGCTGATGCCGAACGTCTGAAACGGGGTGGGCGCAGGACCATTCCACACGCTGATGCGCGTGGAATGCTGGCCAATATCATCGCCCTGCGCCCAGGCTTCCAATATGTACGGCCCTTGAGGGAGCAGCGTCGAGCCGTCAATGTCAACATGCACGTGCTCCTCGCCGTGATCGGGCAGCACCACGCGCACGGTGTCCTCGTAAACAATACTGCCGAATCCGGTGGTCAACAATACTTTCATGATCACCTGTTGCTCGGCGCCGGGATTCGTCAGATGCACGTCGAACGATACAGGCGTCCCGCGCTGTAATACATGACCGGCAGGCAACCCCGAGAACCGAATGGCGATGAGGCGCGGCTTCTCCGCCTCCCCGGTCTGGCCAGGCGTTCCCACATTAACTTCAACGGTCGGCGTGGCGGTATCCGTCGCATCAATCACCACGCCACCGCCGATGGAGGCGATGGGCAACAGCAACAGGGTGAGAGCGAACAGGAAGCACACGAGCAGGTTGCGAATCATGGGCGGCATCCATCCCGGTGACGAATTGGCAGTGGCAGGCGTCAACACTGACAGCCAGCATCCAAAGCGTACCCCGTGGTGCAGGAGCGGAAACCTGCACCGCTGCCAACCCCGCCCCCCAGGTTTCCCCGGGGAATGCTCCGGGCATAACCTGAATTAGCCTCCAATCGATAGCAGGGACCTCCGCCCTTGGGAACGAATTCAGCAATACCACCGTCTGATCACCCCGGGAACGCTATGGTTGTTTCGCGTACAGTGCAAAGAGTGATATACTTCGGGTGTCAAGCATACCGGCATTGGCTGTGTGCACTGCTCCTCGCGGTCGCCCTCGCCCTGCCGGGTGCCGTCCGGGCGCAGGAAACGCCTCCGGAAGAGGAGGGGATGACCTGTGCGGTCCCCCAACCTTGCGACGAGGCTGATGCCGGCATGCCGGACGAACGGCCGAAAGTGACCTATCACGAATACATCCTGCGCGCCGACACGCTGCTGATCAATACGCCGAAAGATGAAGTCTCGGCCAATTGCAATGTCGAGTTGCATGGGCCTGATGGTGTCTTTACGGCTGAAAGTGCTCTCTTCCGCCCTACGGCACAGACCGGGTACCTTGACGATGTCGCGGGATATATCAAGCCCTTCCACTTCACCGCGCACAGCTTGAGCCTTGACGAGAAACAGGTGAAACACCTGCAATCGGCCTCATTGACGACATGTGAGAAGACCGACCACCCGCACTTCCAGATGACGGCCAAAGATTTCATCGTGTATCCCGATGACCGCTTCCTCGCCCGCAAACTCGCCCTCAAAGTGTCAAAATATACCTTGTTCTCCATCCCCCGCATCAAAGGTACACTCTCCGGGCAACGGGCAACTATCGACAAACCCACCTTCATGCCCGGTTACCATGCGCTCGACGGCGCCTACATGAACTTCAGTTACGGCATGCCGCTGGGACCGGATACCGACCTCACGCTCGAAACCCGGTACGGGACAAAGAAGCTGTTCCGCGGCGGGCTGTCATTGGAGCACAACTTCGCCCTTGGAGAGTACAGCGGCGTCGTGCGACTGGTAGCGGACCGCCACCAGGATGTCATCGGTCGCACGCTGCAGACCGGTGCGAACCGCGACAGCAACTACGATGAACTCACCGTGAACCACCTGCCCGCACTGCAGGTGACGATGGACCCCATCCGCCTCGGGAATGACGGCATGCAGCTCAAGCTGGGGGGCAGCGTCGGGCGCTATCGCGAAGACCCCGTCGGCGTCACGGCGAATCGCGCCGCCGGCTGGGCCGTGCTGCGCAGCCCCAGCTTCGGCGGGCGCACCCTGCAGTTCCATGCCGAATATGGCGTGCAACGCGCGCTGTACGGCGGGCCCGATTACACCGGACAGGTCGGCATCCTCACCCTGGAAACGCCGATCAACCACCCCGATTACTACTTCAACATCTCCCTGGTGCGACGATGGTCGAGCGGTCAAACGCCGTTCCTCTTTGATCGTACGCAGCCACCGCGCGAGCTGTACCTGGAAGCCGAGGTGCCGGTGACCAGCAATAAAAAGTGGCGCATCGGCCTCAGCAACCGGCACAACCTGCTGAATGGCCAATCGAGCGATTTCGCCGTATCCGCCATCTATCGCCAGGACTGCATTTCATACGGATTAACGTATGACCGGGCATCCCAGAGCTTCGGCCTGGGTCTGGTGCTCAACGCGTTCGGCTCCTTCCGCAAAGGCTCCACCGAACTCGGCTTCATGCAGTAACCACGGCACACCTACTCGCCGAGCACGCTCGTCCAGTCGACCGTGCCCTGGCTCACGTGGTAAATGTGCACCGCGGCATGCGGCGGCAGCCCCACCGCATCCACATCGGTAGTGGTCATAATCACCTGGGCAATGGGGGCGAGGTGGTCGAGCATGGCTGACCTGCGCGTGCGGTCCAGCTCGGAAAGAATATCATCGAGCAACAGCACGGGCGGCTCCTGCAATAATCGATGCAGCAGACTGAATTCCGCCACGCGCAAGGCCAGCGCCGCCGTGCGCTGTTCGCCCTGCGAGCCGAATTGCCGCACGTCCTTGCCGTCCACAAAGAACTGCAGGTCGTCGCGATGCGGCCCCACCAGGCTGCTCCCGCGCCCCACCTCCTCCATGGCCACTGTTTCCACGGCGTCGGCCAGCAATGCGGCAAACTCCTCGCGCGTCGTTGGCTCGGCGGCAGGATCGCCCCACTCGCGGCGATAACTGATCGTCATCCCCTGCGGGGACGACGTCAATCCCTGATATGCGGGGATGCCCTCCGCACTCAGGTCGCGCACGAACCGCGTGCGCACTTCCATCAACCGGCCGCCGAACGCCGCCAGTTGGTCGTTCCAGGGCGCCAGGCTCGCCAGATCGCGTTGCCCCTCGCGAATCTCCTTCAGCAGGCGATTCCGCTGCTCCACCACCCGCGTGTACTGCTTCAACGCCCAGGCGTAGGTGCGACTGGTGGCCGACAGGTCGTTATCGAGAAACTGTCGGCGGCGCGCCGGCTCGCCGCGGATGATCTCCAGGTCATCCACTAAAAACAGCACCACCGGCACCAGCCCCGCCAGGTTCGCCAGCGTGCGCGGCGCGCCGTTCACCTTGATCTTCTTTTGCGCCGAGCCCCCGCGCGACATCGCCTCCGGCGCACCCTTGCGCCCCAGCGCCACCTCCACGGTGAACTCCCCGCGCAGGTCGCTGGCAAACAGCCCGGTCGCGCGCGCCACCTCGGCATCCCACGCAATAAGTTCGCCTTCGTGCGTGGTGCGTGGCGATCGCCCCACCGCCGTCAGGTACACCGCCTCCAGCAGATTCGTTTTCCCCTGTGCATTCGCCCCGGCGAACACATGCAGCCCCGGGCCGAGCGCGAGGTCGAGTGTTGCATAGTTGCGGAAATGCTCCAATTGTAACCGCCGTAATTCCACGGCCCTAATCAAACCAGAAACCGCTGAATTTGGCTAGAGGTGTACCGCCACGGCCGGCATGAAGTCTGCCGTCATGGCTGAGTATTTCAGAATAGGGCAACAGGAAACAAGCACATGGACACGAATAGAATACTTACCAATCCGTGTTGACCAGCAAAGGAATCCTGATGAGTACCATCCTGTTCGCCTCTGCTCACGTCACCCGCATCGATCGCAATGCCACCCTGCCGGCGAAGTTCGGCCGTTTACTGGAGAAAGCCGACTTCTCACATTTCAAGGACAAACGCGTCGCCATCAAAATGCACGTCGGCGGCGGCATCGGCTTTTACACCGTGCACCCGCTGTTCGTGCGCATGCTGGTCGATGCCGTCAAACAGGCCGGCGGCTCCCCCTTCCTCACCGATGGGTCCTTCTCCACTGATGCGGCGGTGGCGCGCGGCTACACGCCTGAAGTGGTGGGCGCGCGGGTGGTCGGCGCCGGGGGCGAACACGACCGCTACCAGTACACGCGCAGCACGACTATCCCCGGCTTGCCCGAGGTCCAGATCTGCGGCAACATCGCCGATGCCGATGCCATGATTGTGCTCAGCCACGGCAAAGGGCATGGCAACACCGGCTTCGGCGGGGCGATCAAGAATATCGGCATGGGGTGCGTCGGTTACCCGACGCGCCGCGCCATCCACGCGCTCATGGCCAACACCTTCAACTGGCAGGAGGAGCGTTGCACCCACTGCGGCCAGTGCATCAGCGGGTGTCCCACCAACGCGATCCGCTTCAACGACCTGGAACAACTCGTCGTCTTCGAGCACCATTGCCGCTACTGCATGCACTGCACGCGCTCCTGTCCGGCCGAGGCCCTGTCCATGGAACAGCCCGAAGAGAAATTCCGCGCCTTCCAGGCGGGCATGGCCGCGGTGGTGAAGGAAACGCTGGCCTGCTTTGAGCCGGGCAACGTCTACTATATCACCGTCATGCTCAACATCACGCCGCTCTGCGACTGTTGGGGCTTCTCCACCCCGCCCATGGTGCCCGACCTGGGCATCCTTGCCAGCAATGATATCGTCGCCATCGAGCAGGCGTCCATCGACATGGTGAAAGCGGAACACCTCATCCCCGGCGCACTGCCCGACCAGTTATGCCCCATCGGCGATACCGGCCACCTCTTCCAGCGCATCCACGGCAAAGACCCCTACGAGCAAGTGCGCCAGGCCGAAGTCGCCGGCCTCGGCACAACGCAATACACGCTGGAGGAAGTGGAGTAGCTGATGATATACCATGCGGGTTTTACACTACCAAGATGATAGCGCTCAAAAGGAATCAAGGCGATGGATAGCACTGTGTTTATCATACCATGCGCACTCATTGTTGCAGCGGTCGTCACAACAGCTCTGGTCAAGGTTTCGATGCGTCGGGTGATCGCACGGTTGCGTCGACAGACGTATGAAGGGTCGATGCCGGCAGGCTTTTGGATACGAACTGCGGCATATTTCATTGATTTAACGACTATCGTTCTTATAAAAGTCATACTGCTTGCTGCGACCAGTCTGATTGAAGCCACACGAGTGGTGAACGGTTACATCTGGGTATATGCACTGGCTGTGTGTGTATGCATTCATGTCGCATACTTTGCCGTACCGTATAAGTTTGGTCGGCAAACTTGTGGAAAAGCGATTGCCGGTATTGCGCTTGAGAAGACGAACGGTGATCCGACTGGATTGGGCCGAGCGTTTTGGCGCAGTGTAGCACTGTTTTGGCTTTTTGCATTAGTATTGCCGTTGGTGCTCCTCATCGACATGGTGATTCTCGCTGTCCATCCTGCCAAGCGTTCACTGCACGACTTCGCAGCCGGCACCAGGGTATCGCACATGCGCATGCCTTCACGTGCGCTTTTCTATGCGCCAGTGCTGTGCGCAGTTGCAATTACTCTGTTTGTCTTTGCATTGCTGAGACCCCTGGTCGTACAAACTTTCCAGATCCCAGCAACGAGTATGATCCCAACGCTGGTCCCTGGAGATAGATTTGTGACCAATAAGATGCAGTACTTCATTTCGCCACTTCAACGTTATGACGTGATCATGTTTATCCCCCCTCCCCCAGCCCAACGCCTGGTGCCTTACCGCGGTGAATTGTGGTGTAAGAGAGTCATCGGTCTTCCGGGAGAAACCATCGCCATTCGAAAAGGCAAAGGTATCTACATCAATGGAAAACGTTTGGATGACCCATACGGAACGCCGGAATGTGACTGGCCGCCTCCTTTGAAGACCGGTGAAACACCGCAAGGCTACACCATTCCAAACGATGCGTGTTTCGTCTTAGGTGATAACCGTTCGCAATCGTACGATAGTTACATGTGGACCGATGCCGCCTCCGGGCAAGTTTCGCCGGACCTCCCCTTGAAAAATATACGTGGTCGGGCTACTTTTCTCTTCGCACCGTTCGAACGTGCTCGCATGCTGTGAGATGCATAGTGGAAGATGAACATCTCCAGGATGATAGAAACCAGCAGGCGGATATACCTAGTATCTGCGTGCAATCCACTACTTATGCTTGGCCCTGGCGTCGTTTACAGGTCGATAAGTGATACGCGGAATTGCTTGCTGAGGGCTGCCACCCGGATACCAGAGGGCTATATCGAGCACTTCGTAACGGTACATCTGGGTGATCGGCGTATGCCAGCAACGCATAGAACGAACAAGGCGAAGCTGACCACAGCCTCTGAGCGTCTGAAACTTATTTGGTAGATGTGTTGCGATCGGTGACTCAGCGAGCCATTGCGCAGAGTAGTTCGTTGAATTGTTTTCAGTGGCTGTAGTCAACTCACGACAGATAGAGGCCAGACATCCTCGCTGTTTGGCCGTTTGATGGCGCTTCCTTACTTCAGGCGTACTACCAGCGTAATACGGCGCAGTCGGCAGTCGTCGCCGTCCAACTCCCAGATCCGTAGTGGTTGATAGCATCCAGAGTGCAATCATCCCAACACCCCAACATGTGATCAATACCGCACTGAGATTGCGAACGAAGCGTGGCTGATGTACCAACATGGCGATAAGCACTAACGCGAGGATTGCGACTACGCCTGCCAGGTTCATCGGCCGCCCAGATGCGGGAAATGAGGTGAGAATCATCGCTGCGATGATAAGCGGAATACCGATGGCAGTGGACCAATCGACTCTCGCAGACCGCCAACGCCCATACCGAAAGAGTATCACGAGCGTGTATGCGATTCCCGAACAACACAATGCCACATATAGTACAGCGACGTCCAACGTATTGTCCTCGTAGCGTTATCTCTGTATGACGCATGAATGATCTGATGTATTGCCAACAGGTACTGTACAGGGCGAACCACGTGAGCAAGAGCGCTGAAGACTACAAGTCCTCTATCGATGTGCAGCTATCGTGGACAACCATTACGCATCACTCCGTCTCCGGCACCTCCGCCATGGCCGGGATCTCCACCTCGTCCGCCGTCTCGTCGATGCGGCCGGACCACAGGTACTTCCGCGTCTCCGCCACGATAATGCCGTTGAGCAACAGCAATGCGACGAGGTTGGGGATGGCCATCAGCGCGTTAGCCATGTCGGCAAAGTTCCATACCATCTGCAGGGTGACCAGCGAACCCAGCAGCACCGCGCCCACCCACGCCAGCCGATAGGGAAAAATGGCGCGCTTGCCGAACAGGTACTCCAGCGCCCGTTCCCCGTAGTACGACCAGCCCAGGATGGTGGAGAACACGAAGGTGAACAGCCCGACGGTCAGCACGATCGGCCCGATGGTGGGGATGAGATCAAACGCGCTCTTGGTCAGCGCGGAACCATCCAGCCCGTCCTGCCATAGACCGCTGTTCACAATGGTGATGCCCGTGATGGCGCAGATCACCACCGTATCCCAGAAGGTGCCGGTGGCGGAGACCAGCGCCTGCCGTACCGGGTTGCGCGTCTGCGCCGCGGCTGCCACGATGGGCGCCGAGCCCAGCCCCGACTCGTTGGAGAATACGCCGCGGGCAATCCCGTAGCGCGCGGCAAGCATGATCCCCGACCCCACCGCGCCGCCGGCCGCCGCCGGCCCGGTGAACGCCGACTGCACGATCAACTGCAACGTCGCCGGCAACGTCGACCACTCCAGCACCAGAATGGTGAGGCATCCCGCCACATAGAAGATCACCATGACCGGTACCAGTGCGATGCACATGCGCGCAATCGACCGTATACCGCCCAGGATCACCGCCCCCACCAGCGCCATCAGGACGACGCCGGTCATCCAGGGCGCAACGCCAAAGGTTTCGCTCGCCATGCTGGCAATGGCATTGGCCTGCACCATATTGCCGATGCCGAAGGACGCGAGCACGGTGAACAGGGCGAACAGCACCGCCAGCCACTTCAGCTTCAGCCCGCGCTCCAGCGCGTACATCGGCCCGCCCAGGAAGGTGCCGTCCGCCGTCTGCACGCGATATTTCACCGCCAGCAGCGCCTCGGCATACTTCGTCGCCATGCCGAATACGCCCGTCAGCCAGCACCACAGCACCGCGCCCGGCCCGCCCAGCGCCACCGCGGTGGCCACGCCGACAATATTCCCCGTGCCCACGGTGGCCGCCAATGCCGTCGCCAGTGCGCCGAACTGGCTGATGTCGCCCTTTCCCGGCGCATCGGGGGTCAGCGATAATTTGATCCCCAACCCGGTATAGCGCTGTACGAAGAGCAGGCGCACGGTGAAAAACAGGTGCGTGCCAAACAGCAGCACCAGCATCGGCGGACCCCAGAGGTAACCATTAATAGCGCTCAGCCAGCCATCGATCACTTCCATGCCATACCTGCCTTTCACACACAGGAGCACAGCGTTTGGCCCATCATACCCGATGCGCCCCTACATTTCGTAGAACCGCTGCAGCCGTTTCAGCGCATCCGCGATGACGCGGTCGCCGAGCTTTGAGCGCTCCACGGCGTTTTTCATCACCTCGACCGAACGGTCATACTGCTTGCGGTCCACCGGATAGGGGTACCCGTCTTTACCGCCGTGCGCGAAGCTGAAGCGCGCCGGGTCACGGGTGGAGGCGGGCGCGCCGTACAGCAGGTCGGCAATCATCGCCAGCGCGCGCACGGTCATCGGCCCCACCCCCTCGATCTCCAGCAACTGCTGAAAATTCTCCGGCTGCCGCTCGTACGTCTTCAGCAGCACCTTCTGCAGGTAGCGCGGGTTCACATCCGACAGCGACACCGGATGCTTGCTCGGCATCAGCAGGGTGGATGAGGCCAGTTCCACCTCGCGCAGCAGCTTCTCCGGCCGTTCCCCGGCCAGCACCGCCGCCGTGCGCCGCGAAGCATCCGCCTCCTCCGCCACCATATTCAGCGTGATCTGCCCGCGCGCATTCGAGCACACCGCCGCGTGCGGCTCGTTAATAAAACTCTGCAAACCGTCGGAGAGCCAGTGATACCGGCGCGCCCAACCGTTGGCGTCATGCATCCCCTGCTGCACCACCGTCCAACGCCCCTCGCGGTCGTACAACAAGACGTGGTGATACAGTTGA
This sequence comes from Armatimonadota bacterium, assembly GCA_020060775.1. Taxonomy (GTDB): domain Bacteria; phylum Armatimonadota; class Hebobacteria; order CAIYQO01; family CAIYQO01; genus JAGUZN01. The sequence continues at coordinate 2,044 of JAGUZN010000329.1, read as the reverse complement.
TAGCCGTCCTGCACCGCGGTGTTATCCACCTTGGCGGCCATTTTACTGGCATAGACGAGTTGCTCGACATCGGCCGCCGGGGTGATCAGCTCCGCGCCGCGGCGGATTTCTTCAGGGGTCTTGCGCGAGGCATTGCCCTTGCCGCCGGCCACGATGATCCCGAGTTCCTGCTCGCGCCCGCGCAGCCCTTCCTTCACCGCCCCGCACACCGTGGTGGTCACCCCCGAGCTGTGCCAGTCGAACCCCAGCACGCAGCCGAACGCCTGGAACCAGTAGGGGTCGGCCAGCCGCGCGAGCAGTTCGCGCGTGCCGAACTCGTACACCAGCAGCGTGACGATCTCGCGCGACAGCCGCACCATGCGCTGAAAGAGCCAGGAGGGTGCTTTGCCCGAATGCAGGGGCAGATGCGCTGTGCCGGTTTTCATGGAGGACCACCGCTGAACAAACAGGATTTCGCTGCTGCCGGATATCCTACCACAGCAGGACGCTTCCGCCTAGCCGCCTTCGGAGAAAGCCCCGTGGAGTAAGGGAATGGATACGCCTGCCGAGAGCGCGGCCCTTCTGGTCATCCGCACTGCCGACGGTTCAACCGGTATTATCAGCTTGCGTGTTAAAATTGAGAACATTGTAAATAGGCTATATATGTTTCACCAGTAGTATCAACTAATATCTGCTTATAAAATTTATCGGCATTGATTAGTTTTCCGTCAATCGATACTGTTGGAGGATACTCTCTAAACTCATAGTTGTTCGGAAGTGTGGTTGGCCACCAAGGCTTTCCTCTGTAATAGACGTAAAACAACCGGCAATCCTTCCTGGAATCACTTGTCTCGTTTATGGATTCAACGTGCTCTAATTGAGTCAGCGTCCAGAAATCTTCTAACTCGTCGTGAGGGAATTCGATCACAGCCATAACAGCTACTCCATCGTGGTACAACACATTAACAACATGTAAGACTTTCCAGTGATCTCGTATTGATATTTTACAAAATTCTCGCAAATATTTATTGCTTACCCGGGTCGTCTGACCGGTAAATAGCAATTCGGGTTCACGAAAAAGCAGTAAACAGCAAGCAATGACAACAATAGATAGCACGAGAATAATTACCTTGATTTTCATTTTCTCCCCCTGTAGTAATCGGCCGTCCGTGCGCTGCTCGCGAATGTGCGGTAGGGCATGGGGAGGTCGCGTCACGCCGCCCGCTCGGCCAGCAGGCGCTGGCCGTAGGGGCAGAGATCGTAGATCGGGCAGCGTTCGCAGGCGGGGCGGCGGGCGGTGCATGTCTGGCGGCCGTGGGCGATCATGTTGACGTGGAACGGCAAGTACCATTCCTCGGGCAGCAGGGATTCGAGCAGGTCGTGCGCCTGCTCGGCGCTGGTTTTCGGCGGGATCAACTCGAGGCGGCGCGCCACGCGCAGCACATGGGTATCCACCGGCATGGCGGGCATGTCGAGGGAGAAGAGCAACACGCAGGAGGCCGTTTTACGCCCGATGCCGTGAAAGGATTGCAGGTAGGCGAGCGCTTCGTCGGGTGGCAGGGCGCGCAGAAATTCCAGCGAGAGTTCGCCACGTTCCTCGCGCAGGCGCTGCAGGAAGGCTTTGATACGCGGCGCTTTCTGGCGCGCCAGCCCGCAGAGGCGAATGGTCGCTTCGATCTCGCTGACCGGGGCAGCCGCCATGGCCGCCCAATTCGGGTAGCGCGCTTTCAACGCCTGGTAGCCGCGCCAACTGTTGATGTCGGTCGTGCTCTGCGACAGGAAGGTGAGCACCACCTCATCCACGGCGGGCAGCCGCGCGGTGTGGCCGCGGGCGGGGCCCTCGGCATGGTAGGTCGCACGCAGCCGTTCGCCGATTTCCAGCGCTTTGTTCCGCATGGCCATGGTGGGAAACCAGGGCGTGGTCATGGCGTCACCTCGCAGGCGTCATTTCTCCTCATCATTCCCCATTGGCGGCGTCGCGATACGTGCGATATTGCCACGTGCGCCCCTGGGTCGACAGGCGCACCATGCCGCGCGTGTCGGTGCGCAGCACGGTGATCCCCCG
>JAGUZN010000162.1 GCA_020060775.1 Armatimonadota bacterium | reverse complement strand
GAAGCGCGCGTGGTTGAAATGCTGCCGCACCGCCGGAGTCTGGTGGAACCAGGCGTCGTTGGTGATGTATACGAGCTTGCCGGCGCCTTGCCGCGCATACGCGCGGGCGATCTCCATGCGCGTCGACTCGAAGCAGATGCCCACCCCGAGCGCATGGCCGTCGGCCTGCAGGAGCCGGTGACGCCTCCCCGGCACGATATCGTATTGCCGCACGGTGAAGTAGCGTTCAATGATGGAACGCAGCGGCACGAACTCGCCGAAGGGCACCAGGTGCACTTTCGCGTAGCGGTCCAGCACTGTGCCGGAGGGGCCGAGCAGGAAGGCGGAGTTCTCCGTGCGCGGCATGCCGTCCACGTACTGGTAGTGCGGCGCACCGATCAGCAGGTGGCTGCCGGTATCGCGGGCGAGCTGGACGATCTCCGCCTCGTATGGCGGCGCAGAGAGCGCGCTTTCCGGCCAGATGATCAGCCCCGCATCATCGCTGCCCTGATAGGACAGCGTGATAAGCGCCTGCAGCCGCTGTTGTCGTTCTTCCTCGGACACCCCGTGCACCAGTGCCGCCGGGGTGAGGCCTCGGGTGGTATTGGGCTGCACTACGGTCACGCGTTTCGCCGTCGGGCTATGTTGCCAGCGCTGCACGGCTCCTCGCGATTGCAGCCAGCCTGCGCCCAGGCAGAGGAAGAGCAGGGCAAAGACCGCCGGCAGAACCCGGCGCGGGGCCGTGCGGTCGTGCATGTGTTGCACTACCGCGCCCACCATCCACAGCATGAGGAAGGTAAGGAGATAGACGCCGCCCAATCCGGCGATGAACGCGAAGGGCGTCTCGATCTGGCTTGCGCCGATTTCCGCCCAGGAGAGGCCGTAGAGCGTTTGCGAGCGCAGCCATTCCAGCCCGGTCCACGCCAGCGCGAAAGCGAGCGGCAGGTGCCACGCGGCGCGCGCGACGCGGCGGGCGATCCATACCGCGAGCACCGGAAAGACGGACAGGCAGGCGACGAGCACCAGCCATGGCGACACGCCGAAGAGCGACACCCAGTGCAGCGTGATTAGATAGAAGAACAGCCCGTACAGCCAGGTGGAAAACAGTGCGGCACGCGGAGGCAGCGCAACGACGCCCCAGAGCAGCGGCGCCAGCGCAATCCACGCGAGCCATGCCGGGGGATGATCGCCCCAGGCGCCGGGCAAGAGGCCGTTCGGAAAGGCCAGCGCCAGCAGTACGCCGCCTAACGGCAAGGCCCACGCCCCGCCCTGGAATGGACAGGTGCGCGAATGACAGGTTGCATACATTGGCATGGAAACGGGCATAAGGCTATAATACGCAAGGGACGTTTCGGAATCCTTGTTCCCAGGCAGGACCCTGTGCAATCATGCGGCTTCACTGGCTCATATTCTGCATCACCCTTCCCTGGCTCTGCGGGTGCGCGCGCTTCCCGGAAACGCCGGTGGCGGATACCGTCCCGGCGCGCACGCTGTTGAGCACCATTACCGTGGCCGGGGAAATCAATCCGGTGTACTACTATTTCTTCGCCATCAACACGGACGGCGATCCCGCCCGCGGCCCCATCCCCATTGTGGTCGGCATTGAGTTCGGCAACGGTTGGGGCACGCTCGACAACCTGGGGCCGGATGAGCCGCTGGTCCAGCCCCCCTTCTGGGTGCAATACCATAACGGCGTGTTCGAACAGTACCGCAACGGCCAACCGATCGGCCCGCCCTATCGCGCCGGCGTGAGCCAGGATAGGAAGCAATTGGTGGTCGAGATCGATCAAGCAGACCTCGGCGTGCCCACACCAAACCTGCTCACGGTGAACTGGATTACCACGACCGAAATTGCTACCGCGCCGCAGAGCTGGCTGACGAAAGAATACGATGGCTTCGGCCGCAGCGGCAATAACTACCTGGAGGTTTCGCCCAATACCGCGCGCATCTGGGAAAGCGGGGTGGGGGTGGTCCCGGCCGAGGAACCGGGCACCACCACCGATGTGGCGGACATCAACCTGGTGGGGTGGAGCGTGGAAGTGAAGATCCGCGAGTAGCATCGGCAAGAGGACGCGCGTCGTCTTTCGCGAATAAGAGTGGCAACATCATCGCCGTCGCCTCCGTCGTCGCAGAGAAAGGAAACGTCATGTCAAAGTTGTTGTGCCTCATTGCTGCGCTGTGCGCCGCCACCGTCGCCTGCCAGGCGATTCCGACCGGCCTGAACATCATCCCCACCGCCAATGTGCTGGGTATGGGAGACACCCGCGTCGATTCCGAGAGTTCGAACACCGGAAAATTATTCGCGCCGATTGACAGCTCGATCAACGGCACGCAGTTCGGCCTGCTGCTGGGCTTTGAAGCGGGCATCGACCGCGTCTCCTCCAAGGGTACCGTATATAATGCTAAGTGGCGCTTCAAAGGTGAAGGCACCATCACCCCGGCGCTCGCAGCGGGTGTGCAAAACATCCGCGCGGGTGAAACGCCGCAGTACTATCTGGTTGCCTCAAAGTCGATCCTGCTGGCGCAGGGGCACGCCGGGCTGATGCGTGACGAGAACGGCGACACGCTGACGCTGCTCGGGGTGAACGGCAAAGTCGGACCCATCGAGTTGATGGCCGACCATGCCCAGGGCGGCAACAAAGACCGCACCGGCCTTGGCGCCAGCTTCAGCTTCAGCAACATCACCGTGAAGGGCACGCTCTACGATTTCGAAAACGCGCCGACCGAACGGACCATCACCATCAGTTACACGCATAGCGTCCTGTGATCGCCAGGCGCCGGAGCCAGTATGGATCGTCTGTTGCCGGATAAACTGGATTTGCCGGAACCGCGTTGCTCGGTCACGGAGAGCACGTTGGCCGGCACCACGGCGGTGGTGCTGGACAACGGGGTCTTTCGTCTGTCGGTGCTGCCCGATTTTGGCGGGCGCCTGTGTAGCCTGTTTTATCGTCCGCTGAATCTGGAGTTGCTGGCCACTGAGTTCATCCAGGGACCGCGCAATGCGTTGAACGTGCATGGCGGCTGGTGCGCCGCCTTTCCCTCGCTGTTGGCGGATGGCGAACTCATCAGCCGGGAGGCCTGGGCGTGGGAGATCCAGGAGCTGGAAGATGCGCGCGTCACACTCCGTCTGCACTGTCTGGTTGACCGGATCTCGCACAAGGTCGAGGGCATGGTGCGTTCGACGCCCAGCACCGTGCTGGTGGAGCGCTTCGTGCGCCTGCGCGCCGGGGAATCCGCGGTGGAAGTCGAGGATGTGCTGACGAACCGCAACATCTGGCCGATGCCCACCACCTGGTCCGGCATGATTTCGCTGCGCGCGCGCGCCGGGGACCGCGCCGTTGCGCCGGTGGAATCAGTCGAGGTGCAGCGCGGCGTGGGCCCGAGCGGCAATGAACTCGATTTCGGCCTGCTGGTGAGTACGCCTTACCAGGTATTTGCCCGCGATTTGCGCGAGGGGTGGCTGGGATTCCGCCCCTCCTCCGCGCCGTTGGATATCCGTCTCACTTTTCCGCGCGACCTGTTGCCCCATGCGGTGATCATCGGTCAGCGGGACCCACAACGACCGGCCGAAGACTCCTTCCGCTTTCAGCCGTTGGCCACGCCCAATCCCGTCGCCGGGGATACGCGCGGGGACGCACTGCTGCTGCCGCCCAAGTCGCCGGTGCACCTTCCGGTGCGCCTGGAGGTCGGCACGGGAATTATCGGCATGGGGGCGTGGAGCCGGCCGGGGATGCAACTGGCGGACATGATTATGGCCCAGCGCGTGCCCGCTTCACGCCTGGCGGCCTGGCGCGTGGGTGAGCAGGCGGTGGTGCTGAAAACGAATCGCCACCTGCTGCTGCTGATGCCGGAGTATGATGAGGACGGGTTGTTTACCCCGGAAGATCTGCCCGCCGCGGACTTGATCCTCTGCGCCGATGCCCCACCGCGTTCGGTGCTGCGCACCTATGTCCAGCGCACCTCCGCACGTTTCATCGGCCCTGCCGAACTGCGACAAAAGTTACTGACAGATGGGGTAGGGGAGGACCGCTCGGTGGCCCTGTCACCCGGGGCGCGCGTGGACCTCGCCGGGATAAGCGTGCTGGCCACGCCGGCACGCACGCAGAGCCCGGATGAGCGGCTGGGCTATCTCTTGCAGGCCGATCACCTGACGCTCTACCATGCGGGGCGCACGCAGTACCTCGGCGAATTCGGCATTCTCGGCCAGCAGTTCAGCCCGCAACTCGTCTTCCTGCCCCTGGCGGGCATGACGCTGACGGATGCCGTACATGCCGCCCGCCAACTGCAACCGCGCGTGGTGGTGCCGCTCGGCGAACCCGAGCTCGAGCGACAGTTCGCCCAGCGCTGCCGCGATCAGCACGTCGCCTTCTCGGTGCATATCCTCGCGCCGGCGGCCGGCGCACTGTTCGATGGCTGGCACTTGCGCGCCATGGGGTAGGGAGTTTCGGGTTTCGAGTTCCTGGTTTCTCGTTCCTGGTTTCTCGTTCCTGGTTTCTCGTTCCTGGTTTCTCGTTGGGGTTTATTGGCAGGGTGTTGCCGAGAAGAGCATCTATTCCCGCGGCGCGGGCTGTTCTACGGTACCTTCGCGCAGCAGGCGTTCTGAAGCGGCCATGCCGCGCAGGTCGACGCGGAACGGCCCGTAGCGCAGCACGCCGTAGAGGAAGCCGATGCCCCAGGCGAGATGCAGGGTGGGGTAGATGAGTGGCAGGAAGGGGAGCGCAGCCCAGCCCGCGCGCGCGGCAGTCTGCACGCTGCCGGCCAGCACGGCGAGCAGGTAGAGCCCGGCCACGCCGATGAACGGCCAGGGCGTGATGGGGATGAACGCCGCACTGATGAGCAGTGCCAGCACGAACAGCGGGGGCAGCAGTTGGCGCAGCACCAGGGTGTTCGGATGGTGTTGCAGCACGCGCACTTTAGCCGTTCCGTAGCGGAAATATTGCCGCCATAGCCGCCCCAACGAAGTGCGCGGGTAGTAGGTGGAGGGCAGCGCGGGATCGAGCAAGATGCGCCCGCCCCCTGCGCGCAGGCGGCAATTCAGTTCATAATCCTCATTGGCCGCCAATGTCTCATCAAACCCGCCGAGATCCAGCAGCGTTTGCCGCCGCCACGCGCCCAGCCACACCGTATCAGCATACTGCGGCGCCTGCGCCACGCGGTAAGGTGCATTGCCCGCCCCCAGGCGGCTCTGCAACGCCGCCGCGAGCGCGCGGGTGAAGGACGTTGTCCCTTCGGCGCGCTGCAACCCGCCAACATTCTCCGCTTCACCGGACTGTAAATGCCGCACGCAGGTGGAGACGTAGGTGGCCCCGTAGACGGCATGGGCATCCGCGCGGATGATCATGTCGCCGCATGCTTCCCGCGTGCCGAGGTTCATGGCGGCGGCCTGCAGGCGCGCCGGGTTGGGGAGGAGGCGGACTTCCCGATGCTGCCGGGCGTAGTCGGCGACGATCTCCGGGGAGCGATCGGTCGATTCCCCATCAAGGACCAGAATCTCGATCAACTCACGCGGATAATCCTGGGCGAGCAGCGACACCAGGCAGGGACTGATATAGTCCTGCTCGTTGCGCATGGGCACCAATATGCTCACCCGTGGTTGTGGCATTGTCGCCGTCATTGCTGTATTCACACCAAATGCGCGAGCCGGATGCATGGCTCATCCGGCTCGTGTGATTGTTAGGCGCTGCGCAGTTCCTGTCCCATCGTAATCGTGGGCGGTTTGCGCTCGGTGATGCATTCGACCTCGATCGTCACCTTGGCTGCCCCGTTCATCGAGGGGATCTCGAACATGACGTCGAGCATAATCTCTTCCAGGATGCTGCGCAAGGCGCGCGCGCCGGTCTTGCGCTTCATCGCCTCACGGGCAATGGCGGCCTGGGCGTCCTCGTTGATCTCGAGTTCCACCCCATCCCACTGCAGGATACGCTGATACTGCTTAACCAGCGCATTGCGCGGCTCCGTGAGAATGCGCACCAGCGCTGATTCGTCCAGCGCCTCCAGTGTGGAGATCACCGGCAAGCGGCCGACGAACTCGGGGATGAACCCGTATTTCAGCAGGTCTTCCGGCATGAGCTGGCTAAGCACTTCTCCGACATTGCGCTCCCGGCGTTGTTTGATGTCAGCGCCGAAGCCGATCTCATATTCATCGGTGCGGTGCTCGATGACCTTGTCCAGCCCGTCGAACGCACCGCCGCAAATGAACAGGATATTGGTGGAATCGATCTGCAGATACTCCTGCTGCGGATGCTTACGGCCACCCTGGGGCGGCACATTGACGATCGTGCCTTCCAGGATTTTCAGCAGCGCCTGCTGCACCCCCTCGCCGCTGACATCGCGGGTGATGGAGGGGTTTTCCGATTTGCGCGCGATCTTGTCAATCTCGTCGATGTAGATAATGCCACGCTCGGCACGCTCGGGGTTCATGTCCGCTGCCTGGAAGAGCTTGAGCAGCACATTCTCCACATCTTCACCCACGTAGCCGGCTTCGGTCAGCGTGGTGGCATCGGCGATGGCAAACGGCACGTCGAGGATTTTGGCCAGCGTCTGCGCCAGCAGCGTTTTGCCCGAACCGGTGGGACCGATGAGCAGGATGTTGCTCTTATTGATTTCCAGTTCATCGTCCTGGGCGCACAGGTTGACGCGCTTGTAGTGGTTGTACACCGCCACGGACAGAATGCGCTTGGCATACTCCTGGCCGATGACGTAGGAGTCGAGGATCTCTTTGATCTCGCGGGGTTTGGGCAACTCGAAGCTGATTTCCAGCTCGGGGAGGATCGCCTGTTCGTCGGGTTCCAGCATTTCGCTGTGCAGCAGATCCGTACATTCCTCCACACACTTGGTGCAGATGGCGACATGATCTTTACCGATGATCAGGCGGACATTGGCTGATTCGCGTCGTCCGCAGAACGCGCATTTCAAATCGTTGTTGTGATACCCGGAGCGTGCCATGATGATCTTTCCTTTGTCGAAAACTTCGATGTAAACAAGTAGGCCGTGTAGGGGAGCAGGCCGTTCCGTGCGTGATAGGAAGGGTAGTCGTCGCCCCCTGGGGACGCCGGTGTGCCGGCGTCCCCAGGGTACGTTCACCGCCGGTTACTCGGTTTCCGATTTCTGCTGAATCACCTCATCAACGAGGCCGTATTCGCGCGCCTCTTCCGGCGACATCCAGAAGTCGCGATCCGTATCCCGCTCGACGCGGTCGATCGGCTGCTTGGTGTGCTTGGCGAGAATCTCGTTGAGCCGAGCACGCGTGCGCAGGATTTCCTTGGCATGGATATCAATATCGGTGGCCTGTCCGCCAATGCCGTAGCTCATCGGTTGGTGGATGAGTACACGACAATTGGGCAGGGCATAGCGCTTGCCGGCGCTCCCGGAAGCGAGCAGCACGGCACCCATGCTCGCCGCGAGGCCCACGCAGAAGGTCTTCACTTCGGAGTTGATCAACTGCATGGTGTCATAGATGGCCAGACCGGCAGTGACAGAGCCACCAGGGCTATTGACATATAGTGTGACCGGCTTGCCGGGATCTTCACTATCCAGGAAGAGCATCTGGGCGACGACCAGATTGGCGATGTGATCATCGACCGGGCCCCCTAAAAAGATAATGCGTTCCTTTAACAAGCGTGAATAGATATCGTAGGCGCGTTCGCCGCGGGGCGTTTGCTCTACGACCATGGGTACGAGCATTACGTCTATCTCCTTCCTAGCCCTCCAGGTTCAGTCCATGACATCCAGCACATCGTTACGTTCCGCCCATCACTGGGTGATACGGGCTGTGGGAGGGCCGCCGTACGAACGGATGAAACCATTCGGTACTGGCATTTTACCCACCCTCGTTAAAAAACACAAGGCGGCCAGGGGCCGCCTTGTGGGTTTTTCATGAATTCTTCGCTGAGTTTAAGCGGTTTCCGGCGTTGCGTCCTCTCCGGTTTTCTCTGCAGCAGGGGCTTCCTCACCCTGCTCGGAAGCCGCCTGCCCGGCAACCTGGACCGTGGCCTGACTTTGCAGGAATGCGAGGACTTTTTCGTGGAAAAGACGTGATGCTAATTGGTTGACGCGACCATTCTTTTCGAATTCCTTGCGCGTCTTCGCCAGTGTTGATCCTTCCTCCACAAAGGGCGTCAGCGCCTGGTCGATATCGTCATCCGAAACGAAGATGCGCTCACGCCGGGCGATCTCCTGCAGAATCAACGAGCGTCGCACGCGATCGCGGGCGATGACGCGGCGTTCGTTACGGATATCATCCACCGAGGTATTCTGCAGTTCGGCGTATTCGTCCAGGTCCATGCGCTCGCGGGCAAGACGATGGTTGAGATCGTGCATCAGGTGCTCGTATTCTTCATCCACCAGCGTTTCCGGCACATCGAGCGTCGATTTGGCCACCAACTCATTCAGCAATTCATTCCGCAAGTGATCGCGGTCGGCTTCGGCCGCCATGATCGTCAGATTTTCATGCAGGCGTTTGCGCAGGTCGTCCATCGTCTGCAACTCGCCGCGCGACAGCAACTGGGCCCACTCATCAGTGGCCTCGGGTTTCGCCAATCGGCGGACCTGTTGCACGACCACTTCGAACTCGGCTTTTTTTCCGGCCAGGTCGGCATTCGAGTAATCATCAGGATAGGTGGTGGTGATTTCGACGGTATCGCCTTGTTTGACGCCGATCAGCCCTTCATTCAATTCGGGGAAGAAGGTATCAGACCCCACCTCCAGCGGATAGCCGGTGACCTCGCCATCGGGGTACGGTTCGCCATTCACCTTCATGGTGTAGTCGATGGTGACATAGTCGCCGAGTTGGATGCCTTCGTCCACGATCTCCGCGAAATCTGAGGTGCGGTCGCGCAGATTTTCGATCTCGGCCTCCACCTGCTCATCAGTGACTACGGTGGGTTCCACGGTAACTTGCAGGCTGGTGAGTTCAGGCAGTTCGACTTCGGGACGCACGGTGACGGCCACCGTGTAGGTGAGGGAGAGATCGTCGCCGGTTTTCACATCTTCGATGTCGCCTTGTTCCAGTGGTTCGAGACCCTGTTCCCGCAAGGCTTCGCGATAGGTATCGTTAATGGTGTCTTCAATGGCGGATTGCAGTAGTACGCCCTGATCAATGCGCTCTTCGAGCATCTTGCGCGGGGCCTTGCCGGGGCGGAACCCGGGAACGGTGACCTTGCGGGCGTGTTTGCTGAACAGTTGTTCTTTGCGCGCCATCACGCGGTCGGACCCAACGGTGACGGTCAGGGCGACGACGCTGCCAGGACGTCGCTCAACGGCTACTTGCATGTGACTACTCCAATTCCATGCCGTGATCGGCAATTCTTCGAAGCTGTTTTCAAAGTCGCCGGCCGGTCTCGCTTGTTCTCGCTGTTCCCGGCGCGATTCGCGAACAGATTCTTTTACGACAATTGCGCAGGGGCTAAAAAAAACCTCGTCGTGCGCCGGCTGGTGTGAAAGCCAGGCAGAGACGAGGATGTCAACTTTCCAGTAACCGGGCAGAGTCAGAAAAATGGAGCGGAAGACGGGACTCGAACCCGCGACCCCAACCTTGGCAAGGTTGTGCTCTACCAACTGAGCTACTTCCGCTCGAACCGAACGATATTATATGCAAACACGTGGAAATTTGCAAGGGGCTGTTGATATGTTATGCGCGCCCCGGTTCCGGTCGTGGAGAATCCCCGACGCGCATGAGTATAGCAGATTCACCTGGCAGTGCCAAGAGGTGAATAGAGTATTTTCTCTCCATGACGAACGGGCTTCCCCGGACGGCAGGCGTCCTATTGACAGCAATCAGCGGTTTTGCGACCCTGAAAGGGTGTTGCGCGGTTATCACGGCGGCATGCCTCGCCTGATGCTGTGCGCGACGGAACAACCAGGGGGAGGGAGCTGCCATGTGTGAGCAAAGGACGCGCCTCGGCGCGTTGGTGTCCGGAGGCGGATCGAATCTGCAGGCGGTGCTCGATGCTATTGCGGCGGGGACGATTCACGGTGACGTCGTGTTGGTGATTAGCGATCGCCCGCACGCGTACGCCCTCGAGCGCGCTCGTGCTGCCGGCATTGCCACGGCCGTACTCACCCCGGATGCCTATCCTTCGCGCGAGGCGTACAGCCAGGCGATTGCTGATTGCCTGCAGCAGGCGAGTGTTGACCTCGTCCTCTACGCCGGATTTATGCGCATTGTCACACGCGAGGCCATCGCGCCCTTTCGCGGACGCATGATGAATATCCATCCCGCGCTCATCCCCAGCTTCTGTGGCCCGGGGTTCTACGGTCGGCGCGTGCATGAAGCGGCGTTGCACTACGGGGTGAAAGTGAGCGGGTGCACCGTGCATTTCGTCGAAGAAGACGTTGACGGCGGCCCCATCATTGTGCAGCGCACGGTGCCGGTGCTGGAGGATGACACCCCGGAGACGCTGGCTGCGCGCATCCTGGAGCAGGAACACCAGGCCTACGTGGAAGCCGTGCGCCTGTTTTGCGCGGGTCGGCTGCGCGTGGAGGGTCGGCTGGTGCGCATCCTGCCGGAAAGGCCGGTCGGTGTATAGGTTGGGAGGAGACTGCTTCGCGCCAAGCGAATGTATGAAAGCGCAACGACGCAGAGTGGAAGGAATTGTGACGCATGGGTTACACACTGGCACAGAAGATTTTCGCAGATCACCTTGTGGAGGGCCGCCTCGTCGCCGGCGAAGAGATTGCCATCCGTATCGAGCAAACGCTGACGCAGGATGCCACCGGTACGATGGCCTATTTACAGTTCGAAGCGATGGGCGTGCCGCGGGTGCAGACCGAGATCTCGGTGAGTTATGTTGACCATAATATGCTGCAGGCCGGTTTTGAAAACGCTGATGACCACCGCTTCCTGCAGAGTATTGCCGCCAAATACGGCATTTATTTCAGCCGGCCGGGCAATGGGATTTGCCACCAGGTGCACCTGGAGCGCTTTGGCGCACCGGGCAAGACGCTGCTCGGTTCCGACAGCCACACGCCGACCGGCGGCGGCCTGGGCATGATTGCCATTGGCGCCGGTGGGCTGGATGTGGCGGTGGCCATGGCCGGCGGTCCATTTTACTTGACTGCGCCGAAAATCATCGGCGTGCGCCTGACGGGTTCCTTGCAGCCCTGGGTGTCGGCGAAAGATGTGATCCTGGAACTGCTGCGCCGCTTGAGCGTGAAGGGCGGGGTGGGGAAAATCATCGAGTACTCCGGGCCAGGCGTGGCCAGTTTGTCGGTGCCCGAACGTGCGACGATTACCAATATGGGTGCTGAATTGGGGGCGACGACCTCTGTCTTTCCCAGTGATGAGACCACTCGCGCGTTCCTGCGGGAACAGGGGCGCGAGGAGGCTTTCCACCCGTTGGCTGCCGATGCCGATGCGGTCTATGACGAGGTGGTGGAGATCGATCTGTCCGCATTGGAGCCGCTAGCCGCTGCTCCGCACAGCCCCGATGCCGTGCAGCCGGTGCGCGCATGTGCCGGCACCGCGGTGCAGCAGGTGTGCGTGGGCAGTTGCACCAACTCTTCGTATCGCGACCTGGCCATCGTCGCCGCGGTGTTGCGCGGGAACACGGTGCATCCGGGCGTGAGCCTGACCATCTCGCCGGGTTCCAAGCAG
>JAGUZN010000137.1 GCA_020060775.1 Armatimonadota bacterium | reverse complement strand
GCTCCTCGCCGTCCGTGCTGAACGTGCATCCGGCCAGGGTCGCTGCCACCGCGACCGCAACCGCCGCCATCGCCAGAGAGTATCTGAAACGGTTCATCTGTGCGCTCCCCACACCTGCGCTGGGTCCATGTATGCATTGCCCCGCGCGGTATTGTAGCCCAGCTTCACGCGACGCACATCTCGCCCTGGCTTGACCCTCACCCCCGCTCGGCGCTGACGCGCCTTGCTTCCCCCTCTCCGCAGCGGAGAGGGGGAAAGGCCAAGCGCAGCGAGGCCAGGGGGTGAGGTTGACGGCTCAGCATCAAGCGTGTCGCTGACAACCCTTGCACGCACCAGCCCCTATGAAGTGAACCCGCCTGAATCCCCTCCCTTCCCTGCCGGGCGCAAACCGACTACAATGAGGGTGAGCCTGGCACATCTGCCCGTAAAGTTATTTTTCCAGGAGACTTGCCATGAATATCACCGAGCGCGAACAGGATGGCATCACCATTTTCGCTCTGGAAGGCCGCGTAGATAGCGAGGGCGCGCTGGACCTCGACCTCGCCCTGCAGACGGCTGTCTCCGAAGGCAAGCACAAGCTCGTCCTGGAGATGGATCGGGTTCGCTATATCAACAGCGCCGGGCTGCGCACGCTGGCCGACATTCTGACCCAGGTGCGCGCTGGTCAGGGCGATCTCAAGCTGGTGAATTTGAGCCAGAGAGTAGCGCGCGTGTTTCAGATCATTGGCTTCGACAAGTTTTTCTCTATTTATGCGACGGTAGACGAGGCCATCGCCAGCTTCTAGCAGCGCGCGCGGCGAGCGCCTGGCGGAGCAGTCCCCGGCACATAGGGGGCTGTTTTTTTAGAGGGGGGCGTGGCAGGATTGTTGCCAGACTTCCGAAGTCTGCGGAGACCTCGGAAGTCTTCACCCGCCCAGAGCGCAGCAGCGCAGCATCCCGACGAGAATCGCGCCAGTAGATGACGGATTAGACAAGGCACCGACTCATGACCTTTCTCGGTGAGCTTCGCGTCCAGGCCCGGCAAGAGAACCTGCGCCTCATCTCGCACTTTGTGCACGGCGTGGGGCAGCGCCTCGCGCTGTCCGACAGGGCGCTTTTTGACCTGGAACTGGCCATCGAAGAGGCCGCGACCAACATCATTCACCACGCCTATCCAGGCGAGCGCAAGGGCCACCTGCTGATCTCGGCCAGCGAAACGGGCGACTTCGTCCAGGTCACGCTGACCGATTGGGGCCTCCCGCTGGACCCGACGAAGGTCAAGCCGTTCGACATCAACGCGCCAGTTGAGGCGCGCATCAAGGGGGGCATGGGCCTGCACTTCATCCACGCGCTGATGGACTCGGTGGAGCGCACCACCAGCGCCGAGCCAGGCCAGCCCAACACGCTCAAGCTGGTCAAGCTGATCGAGCGGGCCGAAGCCGGGCAGTCGGCGATGAGTCCCGTGCAAGAACTCAACGCCATGCGCTCGGTCAGCGAGGTGATGACCTCGAATATCAAGCTCGACGACCTGCTCAACCTGATCCTCAGCAAGCTGGTTTCCACCATCAACGCCGAGCGCGGCACGCTCTACCTAGTGGACGAGGAGCACGGCGAGTTGTGGTCGCGCGTGTTGCTCCAAGACACCGGCCCGCTGTCCGAGATTCGCCTCAAGATCGGGGAGGGGATCGCCGGGCACGTTGCGGCGACCGGCGCAGTGCTCAACATCCCCGACGCCTACGCCGATCCGCGCTTCAACCCGCAGTTCGACAAAGTTTCCGGCTTCCACACGCGGACGATCCTCACCGCGCCGATGCTCAACCCCCAGCAGAAAGTGATCGGCGTAGTGCAGCTTCTGAACAAGAAAGATGGCGACTTCACCTTCCGCGACGAGCGCCTGCTGACGGCGATGGCCGCGCAGGCGGCGATCAGCATCGAGAACACGCGGCTCTATCAGCAGGAGATCCAACAGCAGCTCATCAACCGCGAGCTGGAGACGGCTCATTCCATCCAGGCAAGCTTCCTGCCCGATCGTATCCCCGCGCTGGCCGGGTGGGATATCGGGGCGCTGTGGTGCCCCATTCGCAGCGTGGCCGGCGACTTCTACGACTTCCACGCGCTGGCCGACGGGCGGGTGGGGGTCGTGATCGCCGATGTCTCCGGTAAGGGCATCCCGGCGGCGCTGTTCATGGCGCTCAGCGTGACCGTGCTGCGCTATGGCATGAGCATCAACCTGCCGCCGGAAGAAGTTCTGCGCCACGCCAACGAGATGATCATCTCCGAGCAACGCTCGCGCATGTTCGCCACCACGTTTGTCGGCTACCTGGACCCGGATAGCGGCGAGATGCTGTTCGCCTGCGGGGGGCACAACCCGCCGCTGTGGTACCACGCCGCGACCGGCGCGGTGGACTACGTCACAGCGCAGGGGGTGGCCGTCGGCATCTTCAAAGAGGCCGAATTCATCCCCGCCCGGCTGCGCCTGGAGCCGAGCGACATCTTCGTGTTGTACACCGACGGCATCACCGAAGTGCTCAACAGCGAAGAAGAAGAGTTCGGCGAAGACCGGCTGGAGGCGCTCATCCGCCAGCATACCGCACTCCCGGCGCAGGAACTGGCCGACCGGATTCTGGAGACGATCAACGACTTCGCCGCCGAGCAGGAGCTTTCCGACGACGCCACGCTGGTCATTGTCAAGCGGGCGGGGGGTGGAGAGTGATCAGTAGTTGGTAGTTGGTCACCGGTTGCTGATGAGGCTTCCGAAGTCTAATGAGATTTGACAGGGGTACTGCTCTGCTGCGCCCGGCCCCGGAATAGACTTCCGAAGTTTTGGAAACTTCGGAAGTCTGGCATCGGAGCGTCCCATCGCCGGCTCTGCGGAGCAGTATTTTGGTGGGGGCGATTGCTTATGAGAATGACCCTTCTCATCAGCAATTCGATCATTCCCCCCTCCCCTATCTCGCCAGGATGACGCCCACCGGCTCTCCCGGCTGCTCTCCACTGTCCTCTACACTGTCCGCGCGCTCGGCGGGCGCGCCCGGCTCGGCCTCCAGGATGATGCGCACCGAGCGGTCGTAAGTGAGGTAGTTCCACACCCAGTTGACGAACACGTTCAGCCGGTTGCGGAAGCCAAGCAGCGTGATCAGGTGCAGCACCAGCCAGGCCAACCAGGCGATGAAGCCGGTGAGCTGTACCCGGTAGAAAATCCAGGCTACGGCCCGGCTGCGCCCGATGGTCGCCATGAGGCCCCGGTCTTTGAAGCCCGTGTAGGCGAAGGGCTGCTGCGGCTGCCCGGCCAGGCGGCGCAGGATGTTGCGCGCGGCCAGGATGCCCTGCTGCTTGGCTACCGGGATCAGCATCGGGTACGGCTCGCCCTGTTTATCCTCCAGGTAGGCCATGTCGCCGACGGCGTAAATATCCTCGTGCCCGATCACCTGCATGGTGGGGTGAACCGGCACGCGATCCCCGGCGCGCAAAGGCACGCCCAGCAGCGCCGCGATGGGCGACGCG
>JAGUZN010000368.1 GCA_020060775.1 Armatimonadota bacterium | reverse complement strand
CTGGGCAGGATCACCGGCAGCGGGCCTGGCGGCATGGTGACCGCCGATGACGTGGAACGTGCGGCACACGATACTGAGCGTGCCGGGGGATAAGGAGTACGATTGATGAAGCCATGGCGATGGACACGTACCGGATTACTGCTGGGAATGGCCGTGCTGCTGCTGGCGCTGGCGCTGGCCGCGCGCGCCGATTCCGCACATGCGATGATCCGCGAATATGGTCTCGACCCCGACTTTGCCGCAACCCTGCGCGTGCAGATGATCGGCAACCGGCTGGCACAGGCGGCGGGATTGCCCAACGCCGAGTTCCAGATCATCAATCAGCGTGAATTGAACGCCATGGCCTTTCCCGACGGTCGCATTTATATCACGAATACGCTGGCGCGTTCTGTCACGGATGATGAACTGGCCTTCGTGCTGGGACATGAGATTACGCATATCACCGAGGGACACGCGAAAAATCAGATCACCCGCGCCACCGGCGGCGCAATCTTTGGCGCGCTCCTCGCTGTGGTCCTCGGCGGTAGTGCGAGCGATATCCGGGCGGGCGCCGATATCGTGGGCGGTTTGACTTACGGGCACTACAGCCGGAAAGATGAGAACCGCGCCGATGCCGGCGGCGTGCGCCTGATGGCGCAGGCCGGCTACGATCCGAAGGAGGCTGCCGATGCCATGCAGCGCCTTATCGATGCCTACGGTCCGGGCGACGCAAAGGTCCCCGTCCTCGGCTGGTTTGCCTCGCACCCCGACTCGAATAATCGCAAGAATCGTATTTTGGAACTCGCCGACCAATTGGAGAACAATCCTATTCAACCGCTGCCGCCCCCGCTGGGCGTCGAGGTGGTGCTGGATGAGAGCGCACGTCATGCGCAGGCCTGGCTGCCGGATTACAGCGCGATTCTGCTGGCGGCCATGGGCGAAGGGAAAGTGGTGTCGCTCAATCCTTCGGCAGCGATGACCACCATTACCTCCGTCCCCGCACCGGAGCCTGTGGCGCAGGACACCGAGGTGATCATCGAAATGGATGGGCAGCCGGAACAGGCAAAGCCGGAGCCCGAGAGGACGGATGACAAGCAGAAGGACGTTGATGCCAGTAAAGAAGACAAGCCGTTGCCCGAGGTGACGGTGCGCCTGCCCGAAGTGCCGGCCGCCTATCGCATCGTGCTGGCGTTACGTCCTATCCCGGCGGGCGGAGCGGCACAAGTGGAGGATGCACAGGGCACCGCAGTGGAGGCCACCCTGCGCTGGACGGACCTGGCCACCGGCATGGGCGATACGATCACGGCCGTCGCACAGACCACCGAACCCGTGCCGTGGAAGGCCCACGAGCAGTTGCCTGATCCCACTGATGCGCGCAAGCTCGAAGATGGCAAGCAGGCGAATATCGAAGGCACGCTGGAGGCCACCGCCGTGCGCCGCACCATAGCCGGTTTTGCCGAAGTGATCAAGTCCGGCGGCCTGGTCGACCACAGCGCACCCGTCACCCTGCGACTCTCAAAAGGTGCGGTGCGGGTGAATGACTATGTGGCGGTCGTACGCAAGGATCGCGTGGTGTCTATGGTGCGCGTCACCGCGCTCAATGGCAAAGAGGTCACCGGACTGGTGCTCTGGGGGGCCCACACCTGGCAGCGCAAAGATCAGTTCCTGCCGGCACAGTGATCGATGAGGCAGGGAGTTCACGACCGGTCGCAGAATTACTATCACCATGGCGCAACCGCAACTGACTGAACAGCATTGCCCGACGTGCGGCACAGTCTCGCCGATCGCGTTCAACGTGTGCCCCCACTGCCGCACAATCCTGCTGTCGCATCGCCGACGCAAAGCCACGCCGCCCTGGGTCATTGCTCTCCTGCTCGTGCTCATTCTTGCGGCCGCCTCCTACGCCGTTTACCTCGCCCACCAGATCCTCGTGCTGCACCGCTTCTGATCACGCAAGTATTCACTATGCAAACGATGCCCTGCCCCTCTTGCCTTCATCCCCATCTTTAATTACAATGATAATAGACAAGCAACACATGGAGGATTGTCTCGATGAGGAAGTCGCTCCCCCAGTACTTTGCCCTGGCCGTTTTACTGGTGGTTTGTCTGGTGCTGATCGGCAACTTGCCCAGGGCAGTGCCCGGCCAGGCTGATTATCGCACACCTGACCGCATCCCCGGCGTCACCGCTGAAAACTACCCGATCGTCGATGGCTCCACATCGACCATTCCCCTGGGGCAACTCCTGCTCTGCCGGGGAATGGGGCTGCCGGGAGAGCTCGGGCGAAACGGCAGCTCACCGCTCTTTGCTCACCACGGGCAACGGGGAGGCGATGTTGCCGTGCACTTTCCGCTGACGGTTTCGCCGCAACAAGGTGAGCAATACCGCGGCATCCTGTACCAGCGCGCCCGCCACCGCGGCACGCACGAAGCGTACCTGCATCTGCTGGGTGAAGGGAATGGCGCACAACCCGCGGCTGACCTCATACTTGTCGCCCGCGAACCGTCTGAAGATGAACTGGCCGCCGCCAAACACAAGGGCATCATCTTCGATGTGCGCCCGGTGGCGCTGGATGCCTTCATCTTCCTGGCCAACATCGATAATCCGGTGAGCAACCTCTCGCTGGCGCAGATCCGCGATATCTACGGTGGAAAGCATACGAACTGGAACGAGGTCGGGGGGAAGGATGCCGCCATTGAGGCGTTCATCCGGAACCGCAACTCGGGCAGCCAGGAACTGATGGAGAAGCTCGTGATGCAGGGGCGACCGATCACCGTCAAGGCCAGCGCAACCGTGACGGGGATGATGGGCGTAATCGAGCGCATCTCGGAGACGCCGAACGGCCTCGCCTACTCGGTGTACTACTATGAACAGGTGATGGTCCCCGACCCGCGCAACAAGCTGCTGGGGGTGGATGGCGTACACCCCACGCGCGCAACGATCGCCAATCGCCAGTATCCGCTGGTATCCGAGGTATATGTGGTCACGCGCAAGGGGATCGAAGCTGACAGCGCCACCGCCCGGCTGCGCGACTGGCTGCTTTCCGACGACGGTCAGCGTCTGGTGGGCGCGAGCGGCTACCTGCCCATCCGTACCGTCACGCCATGACCGGCAGTCTACGAAACCATCGTGGCAAGCTCACGACTATGCCGGTGTGAGGAAATATAGGTGAAAGACTAGGGATGTTTGGAGGCGACGAGCGGAATCGAACCGCTGTACGAGGTTTTGCAGACCTCTGCCTAACCACTCGGCCACGTCGCCTTGAAGATGGAGCGGGAGACGGGATTCGAACCCGCGACATTCAGCTTGGGAAGCTGACGCTCTACCAACTGAGCTACTCCCGCTCGATGACAGTTTATTGTAGCAGATCGCCGGGCTTTGTCAAGGTGATGACCTGTGTTTTGAGCACGGTTCGCGGTTGATTCAAACTTCCATGTCGTAGACCATCCCGATCTCCGCGCGCCAGCGGTCGAGCATGCGCATATTGCCCAGGGTATCGTCCCAGGGCATGGCGGGCGCCTGGCGGGCGGCGAGGTGGGCGGCAACGTGGTCCATTTCAATCGCATAGATCCATTGACCCGTCTCGATGTGAATTTCTCGCGCCTCCTCGCCATGGCGGTAGACGACGATGCTCGCCACGCCGCCCTGCGGGATAGGCACCCACGGGGTGGGCACCACGAGATAGCCTTCGTCGCCATACACGCGCACGATGTTCTCCTGGTGCAGCCGCCCCCCGCAGGAGAGCTGCGCGAGCACGTCGCCGGGGAACTGGGCGATGGCCACGGCGTATTCATCCACGCGGGTTTCGCCGAGATGCCCGAACGCTTTCACGGATAACGGCTCGGCGAACGGTTGCCCCAGGGCGGCCCCGGCCAGCAGGCGGACCATGGAAGCGCAGTAGCAGCCGACATCGAGAATGCCGCCGCCGCCGAGTTCATGCTTGAACAGCCGCCATTCCGGGCGGAACTCGCCATGAAAGCTGAAGGTGGCCTGGATGACGCGCACTGCGCCGACGGCACCCTGGCGGATGAGTTCGACCAGTCTGGCGGTCTGCGGGTGGGCGCGATACATGAACGCTTCCATGAGAAAGACATCGTGGCGGCGCACGGCATCCAGTGCGCATGCTGCCTCCGCGGCATTCAGCGTGAACGGTTTCTCGCAGAGGATATGCTTGCCCGCCTCCGCCGCCTTTACCACCCACTCGGCGTGCATGGGGTGCGGGGTGGCGAGATAGACGGCCTGTACGTCAGGATCAGCGAGCAACGCCTCGTAACTGCCGTAGCAGCGCGGTATGTTGAACTCAGCACCGAAGCAGTCTGCCGCTTCCTGCGTACGACTGGCCACCGCCAGCAAGGCTCCGGTCTCCGAGTGCGGGATGCTCTGCGCAAAAGCGCGGGCAATCGCTCCGGTGGAGAGGATACCCCATTGCATCTGTTCTGCCATAATCAACCTCCGGTATAAGACAACGGGCGAGGCTGTGCCACCTCGCCCATTTGATTTGTCCAGACCGTTATTCCAGACAAACGCGAATATGCAAGCGATGGCCGCGCAGGGCGGCCATCGCCCCCGAATAGTGTTGCTACACACCCAGTCGGAAACTATGCCAGATTGTAGAACGCCTCCATGCCGGCGAAGATCGCGGTGCCGCCGAGCTCTTCTTCGATGCGCAGGAGCTGGTTGTACTTGGCAACGCGGTCGGTGCGGCTGGGCGCGCCGGTCTTGATCTGGCCGGCATTGGTGGCCACCACCAGGTCGGCGATGGTGACGTCTTCGGTCTCGCCGGAGCGGTGCGACACGATGGCGGTGTAGCCCGCGCGCTTGGCCATCTCGATGGCGGCCAGCGTTTCGGTGAGTGTGCCGATCTGGTTGACCTTGATGAGGATAGAGTTGGCGATGCCCATCTCAATCCCCTTGGCCAGGCGCTCGGTGTTGGTGACGAACAGGTCGTCGCCGACGAGCTGCACACGGCTGCCCAGGGTGTCGGTAAGCATTTTCCAACCATCCCAGTCGTCCTCGGCCATGCCGTCTTCGATGGAGATGACCGGGTAATTATTCGCCATGTCCTGCCAGAAGGCCACCATCTCCTCGCGGGTCTTCATCATGTTGCTCTTCCAGAAGAAGTACTTGCCCTCTTCACCCTTCTTCTTGGCCTCTTCATAGAGCTCGGTGGTGGCGGGGTCCATGGCAATTTTGATGTCGTCGCCCGGGGTGAAGCCGGCGGCGTTGATCGCCTCCATGATCACGTCGAGCGCTTCCTGGTTGCTCTTCAGGTTGGGGGCGTAGCCGCCTTCGTCACCGACGGCGGTGCTGTAGCCCTTGTCCTTGAGCACTTTCTTCAGAGCATGGAAGATCTCCGCGCCCCAGCGCAGGCATTCAAAAAAGCTGTCGGCGCCGGTGGGCATGACCATGAATTCCTGCAGGTCCACGCTGTTGTCCGCGTGCTTACCGCCGTTGATGATGTTCATCATCGGCACGGGCAGGGTGCGGGCGGAAACGCCGCCAAGGTACTTGTACAGCGGCTGCTCGAGGTAGGCGGACGCTGCTTTGGCGGTGGCCATCGACACGCCGAGAATGGCATTGGCGCCAAGCTTGG
>JAGUZN010000153.1 GCA_020060775.1 Armatimonadota bacterium | reverse complement strand
GCCCGCATTCCCGACGATATCGCCGTCATCGGCTTCGACGACCGCCGGGCCGCCTCGTTGAGCTGGCCGCTCTTGAGCACGGTCGCCCAGCCCAACCTCGAGGTGGGCGAGGCTGCCGGCGATATCCTGTTGCAGAAAATCGCGGGCGACGACCCGCCCCCAGAGGGATGGACGCGCACCTTCCCCACCCGGCTCGTCCTGCGCGAATCGGCGTAAGCTGTTTTACCAAAATCTGCCAACGTTGGCAGGTCATACAACATGAGGGGGATGCGGTGTGCTGGCGCAAGGTTGCCCGCCTCGAACACGAAGTACGCCGTAACACACTTTCCCCTCCCCTGTCGCAACGGGGGAGGGCAGGGTGGGGGTCGTCCCTATTCACATTATCGCGATACGCCAAATGCGAAACGCGGGCTCTCCCGCGATGCGGCAACAAATAATAGTACAGACCTATTGCAGGTCATCCAAACGGAGGATCCCATGGCTGAGAAACGGCGGTTTATCCAGATCGGCATCGGCGGGCGAGGCGAAGCCTACCTCGATGCCATGCTCAACGACTACCAGCACCTGGTTGACCTGGTGGCACTCTGCGACAGCAACGAGGGACGCCTGCGCCTCGCGCAGGAAACAGCCCGTGCCGCGGGTCGCGACGTGCCCGGCTACCTGTCCACCGACTTCGCGCGCATGATGGACGAATGCCGGCCCGACTGCGTGCTCGTCACCTCCCCCGACCACACGCATGTCGACTACGCCTGCCGCGTGATGGAACTCGGTTGCGATGTCGTCACCGAAAAACCGATGACCATCGACGAAGCCAGTTGCCAGCGCATCGTCGACGCCCAGCGCCGCACCGGCCGCTCCTGCAAGGTCACCTTCAATCTCCGCTTCGCCCCCGCCTACACCCAGCTCAAAGACCTGCTCATGTCCGGCGTCATCGGCGACGTCATCTCCATCGACTTCCACTGGCTGCTCGACAC
Organism: Armatimonadota bacterium; assembly: GCA_020060775.1. GTDB lineage: Bacteria > Armatimonadota > Hebobacteria > CAIYQO01 > CAIYQO01 > JAGUZN01. The sequence goes on along the minus strand of JAGUZN010000153.1, from coordinate 1,761 downwards.
CACCCATGGCGCCGAATACTTCCGCCGCTGGCATGGGCAAAAGCGCCACTCCGGCGGGCTCATGGTGCACAAAGCCACCCACCACTTCGACCTGATCAACTGGTTCCTTTCCGCCGTCCCCGTTTCTGTATACGCCATCGGCGGGCGGAAATTCTATACCGCGCAGACCGCCGAGCGCCTCGGCCTCGCCCGGCGCACCGAGCGCTGCTGCACCTGTCCGCATCTCGGCGAATGCCGCTTCGGCGCCGACCACGCCAACACGCCCACCGTGAAGCGCCTCTACGTCGATAACGAACAATACGACGGCTACATCCGCGACCGCTGCATCTTCAGCGATAACATCGACATCGAGGACGTCGTGCATGTCATCGTCACCTATGACAACGGCGTCACCATGAGCTACTCGCTCAACGCCTTCATGCCCTGGGAGGGCAACACCATCGCCTTCAACGGCAGCAAGGGACGGCTCGAGCACAAGTGGCAGGAAGTGATGAACGTTGTCGGCGATCCCGCCATCCCCGGCATGCTCGCCCCCGAAGGCACCACCACGCGCATCTTCCCGCACACCGCGCCCGCCTACCAGGTCGAGATCTGGCAGGGCGAGGGCAGCCACGGCGGCGGCGACAAACTGCTCTACGACTACCTGTTCAACGTCGAAACCCCCGCCGATCCCTACCTGCGCGCCGCCGACTTCCGCTCCGGCGCCTACTCCATTCTCATCGGCATCGCCGCCAACCGTTCCATGGCAACGGGCAACACCATCAACATCGCCGACCTCGTCCACGACCTCCCCTACCCCGACTACACCCCCATGCCCACCCCCGACGAACCGCTGGTCAACGTCTAACCGGCACGCCCCATTCCCTCCCCCTGCCAGCGATAGCGTAGCAGGGGGAGAGAATGAACCATGTGTGGGGTGCGAGCGTCTGTAGGGTGCGGACGCCGTCCCGCAGATACCTGCGCTTCACGGCCGATAACGGCCAGCAGTACACGCGCGTGCTGAAGGAGTTCAACAGGACCAGCGAGGGGGGCTTCCCGCTTTTCTACAACCCTGCCCGTCCCACCCGCGCCACACTCGTGGACGAACGATGGCTTCCGGAGAACGTCATGATCGGTGAGCACGGGCACCTTCAGATGATGGACACGCCGGAGGAACCCAATCCAATATACCGGCGCATCGGCATCACCTGTCTCATCGGCATCTCCCTCATCGCGCTCATGCAGCTCGCCCAACTTGGCCGCGTGCTGTATCTGTATTGGGGGTTCTGACCCCGGTTGCCGTACCAGATGGCGAGGGCGCGGAGGTAGCTGCGGTCGGCGCATCACGGCAGCCGTCTTCATCCTCAGGCTGTTGCCGTGGGTAGTGGTTGGTTGTAGCGGGTCGTCACGTTGTATCTTGCCTGGCAAGGTCAGCGGTGATGTGTCATTCCCTCCCCCTGTCGCAATGGGGGGAGGTAGGAGGGATGTACTCCGCTTTGGATAAGGAATGACCCCCACTATTCGACTCGCTGTGCTCGCTCACAGCCTGCGCCCCTCCCCTCCCCCGTTTCCCCCTTCGCATAAAGCTACGGAGGACAGGGCGGGGAGAAGGGGGAGTTGTGACGGGGATTTCGTGTTCCCGGCACTGGAAGTGCCGGGCTATTGTCAGCGGTCCCGCCGGGACCGGGTGGGATCGTGTGGCATGCCATTGCGTTTGCCGATATAACCACCGGCAGCAACCGTGGGTCCTGAACTAGAGGGGCCGGCTGGACCGTTCGACGT
>JAGUZN010000157.1 GCA_020060775.1 Armatimonadota bacterium | reverse complement strand
TGATCGGCCGGTCGAGCAGCGGGCGGAGATCCTCGGGCGGTGCGGGCGACGCAGCCGGGTGAAAGAAGGCGTAGTCCACCGCGTTCGGGCAGAGCACGGCATCGGGCCGCCGGTCGCGCACCTGCGCCAGCAAGCGGTCAGCGGTCACGCTCATCACCGTCGCATGCTCCACCAGCCAGGCGTGGTCGAACGTGAGCCCGCGCGCATCAACCCCGAAGATATCCAGATCATCGAGATAGTCGTAGATCAGCCGATACGGAGGCGAAAACAGCTCCACCATGCGGCGCATCGGCGCCCAATAGGCGTAGATGATGGCATCCGGGATGGCGGCAGCACTGGCCAGATTCGGGCACAGCACGATATGCTCTTCGACCCGCGTGATGTGCCGCACGCGATCCATCCGATTCGGGGTGCAAAACACCACCAGATACCCTTGCCGTGCGAAAGCGCGCGCTAATTGATGCGGTCGCTGAAAGAGCGGTAAATGCCATTCCACTCCGGGCAGCACTACCACGATCCCCTTACGCCGCGGGTGGGCGGAAATCGCTTCGTCAAGTTCGTGGCGCAAACGCCGGGTGTCCAGGCGAAAGCGGCCGTGCTTGCGGATGCCGTGGGTCGTGAGTAAATAGTAGGCGTCCGGAGAGATACGTTTCAGGGTGCGGCCAAAGAACGCCTGCCAGCGCCGCCACACGGCGCGCAGGCAGTGATAGAGTTGTGTCGGGAGCAATCGTCGCAAGACGCGGACCAGGAGTTCGAACATTCACACACTTCTTCCAGCACGGTAATCAGCGTCGCATCGCGATCACATGATAGCATACCCGGCGAGAAACCGCACCTTGTTACGCCGCCGGAGTGCTCAATAAACCGGAATGCACTCGCCTTTCAGGTACAGGAATACGGCCCCTGACTACGCTATTTAAGCCGTTCCCTCGTTTTTTTTCTTTTCGCGAGAAGGAGGTTGTGCGTGGTAAGCGAATTTGAGGATATAAGCTTGCACTCCAGATTATTCGGAAACCCAAGCGTCGTGCGGAAATCGCCGCACATACCCAATCTAGCAACTTTGCGAGGAGGTATTGTATCAATGGCTGAGGCGTATTGCGTAAAATGCAAGGCGAAACGGGAAATTAAGAACCCGCAGAATGTCACCATGAAGAATGGGAAGCCGGCGATCAGCGGCGAGTGCCCAGTGTGCGGCACCAAGATCTTCCGCATCGGTAGCGGCAAATAATACATCCCGTTCGCCATTGGCGCGCACCGCGCGCCAATCTGATGTGCAATGTACCCGCAGTTCGCTGCGGGTACATTTTTTGGTACAATAGGATAACTGAATAGCAAACACCGGTTTTTACCAAAGAAAGCAGTACTGAGATGCCCGAGCTACCGGAAGTCGAGACTATCCGACGACAAATCGTACACCACGTCCAACGACAAACTATCGTCAGTGCCCACGTCACGCGGGATCGGGCGGTGCGCGCCCACGCCTGTCCTGACGAGTTCGTGCAGCGCGTGGTCGGCAGAACCATCTACACCGTGTGCCGTCGCGGAAAAGCGCTGCTCCTGCCGCTGGATGACGGCAACAGCCTGCTGGTGCGTCTGGGCATGAGTGGGCGCCTGCTGGTCGCTGATCCCCACGACCCGGTTGCACCCCACACGCACGTGGTGCTGATGCTCGCCAATGGTAAGGAACTCCGCTACGTGGACCCCCGCACCTTCGGACAGGTGGCCATCGTTGAAGGCCATGACCCCTGTAGCATGGGCGAGTTGGGCCATTACGGGCCAGAACCGCTGGACGACGCCTTCACACCGGAAATGCTGCAGCAGGTCCTCGCCGGCAAGCAGGCCTCCATCCAGGCCGTATTGATGGACCAGCGCGCCATCGCCGGCATCGGCAAAATTTATGCCGATGAAGCATGTTTCCTGGCCGGTATCAGCCCCCTGCGTTCGGCAGCGTCCCTCACACCGGAGGAGGTGGTCCGCCTGCATGCCGCCATCCGTGACGTCCTCACCCGCTCCATCGAAGCGCGCGGCACCTCCAGCCAGGATGCCGCATACCGCGATGCCCACGACAACACCGGCGACTTTCAACACCAGCTCTACGTCTATCAGCGTGCCGGCCTCCCCTGCCGCGTCTGCGGCATGCCTGTCGAATACCGCCCGTTCCAGGGACGCCGCATACACTTCTGTCCGCATTGCCAGCGGTAGCGCCTGTGCCCGTCGATTGCTGATAAACTCCGTGAATCCTGTCACGGTTCAGCAGGAATTCCCTCCAGGTGGTTGAATAGCTGTAACGTGGCCACCCGTTACGCCGTCATGACCGATAAACCAGGCCCCAGGAGGCTCTTGCATGCACCAGATCACCGAGTTCGACCAACAATTCGCCAACACCCTCGATGCGATGCCCCGCCATATCAGTGCGGTCCCGCGCCCCGAGGGAAAAGTCGTGTTAGATAACCAGTGGCATATTGCCCTGGGTGAAGAGGACGACATCGCGCGTTGCGGCGCAGAGTCACTGTCACAATTCCTTAACCGGTACTGGGGGCTTGATATCCCTGTTGCCACCGGCATTCACGGCCGCGACGGCGAAATTCGCTTGAGTTGGCGGCACGGCTCGGGCGAAGGCTTCCGCATCACCATCGCCCCTAATGCCGTGGAGATTGTCGCCGACTCCCCGGCCGGCGCCCTGTACGGCGCCCATCGCCTGCAGTGGATGATGGGCGAAAATGGCGGCCCCTTCCTCACGCCGGGCAGTGTGCGCGTCGAGCCGGCAATGCCCGAACGCATCTCCAGCACGCCCTTCCACCAGGGATTCGATGATGGTGGCGATCCGCTCACATATAGTGAGGGGTACCTCGATCTCATGGCGCACTACGGGCTCAACCAGCTGCACATGTATATCGATCTCTACGACTACATGGCCTGCGTGCCGGAAGCGCCCGAACTGGAAGACCCCGAGGCGCGCGCACGCATCGCCCGCCTGGCGACCCTCGCTCGACGCGCCGCAAAGTACAACATCGGCATCAGCCTGCATATCAACACCACCCGGCGGGATATCAATCATCCTGTGTTCGCCGCCCATCCCGAACTGCGCGGCGCCGTATCCTGGTCGCCCGGCGCTGTCACCCTCTGCAGCAGCGAACCACTCACCACCCGCATCCTCGGCGATACCCTTAATGGCATAATTCGCCAGGTGCCCGAGGTGCGCAGCATTATCGCCATCATCGGCGGTGAATGCCTGCTGCATTGCTATACGCGCCCCTTCCCGCGCCCCGCCAGCGGCACCAACTGCCCGCGCTGCGCTGACCGTCCTGCCTCGCAGGTCGTCGCCGAATATGTAGAGGGGATCGCTGATCGTGTCTGGTCCGAGCATGCCGATGTGGCATTCATCGTCTGGCCCTATAGCGCCCATCTCTGGTCGGAGAGTCCTGACCAGCGCGAGTTCATGCGCCTGCTCAATCCACGCATCGGTTTCCTCACCCCCATGGAAAAAGACGCCTGGGTGGAACACGAAGGCGTGAAGACAAGCATCTTCGACTACTCGATCAGTTGCCTCGGGCCATCGGATAACTTCCAGAACCAGCGAGCCATCGCCCGGGAGCGCGGCATCCCATTCTATGTCAAAACTGAAAGTTCCGTGACGCTTGATCTACTGACTATGCCCTATATCCCGGTGCCGACACGCTGGCAGGCGCGCTGGCAGAATATCGTGGCCAGCCAACTGCAAGGCGTGCTGGCTCACTGGCGCTTTACCGGCTGGACGGGCACGCTCACCGAAGAGATCGCCTTTCGCGAAATGTGGCGCAGCGACGGCGATGCCGATCCACTGGCCGTGATCGCACAACGCCTCGCCGGTGACGAGGGCGCTGATGCATGCCTGGCCGCCTGGAACATGCTCAGCCAAGCCTTTGCCAGGTTCCCCTTCTGCCCCGGCATCAGCGGATTCCCCTACTTCCGCGGGCCATTGCATCTCGGCCCGGCTCACCCCCTGCTGCTCATGAGCGAAGAAAGCGCGCATCTCCCCCAGCAGTTCTCGCAGGTCGACCCCTGCTGGGTGGAAGTGTACAAAGGGGACGAGTTCATGGAAATGCCGCGGTTGCCGCTGTACTTCGATGACTACCGCTGGACCAGCCCGCTGGGCATCGAGCGTATTCACCGCGCCCTGGAAACCGTCTGTCAGGAATGGGACGAAGGCCTGCGGCAATACGCGCTGGCGCTCGCACGTGCGCCGGAAGCGGCACAGCCGGCATTGCAGGATGAGTATGATATCGCGGACATGACCGGCGTCATCCTGCATAGCGCGCTCAACCTCGCCCGCTTCCAGCTGGAACGCGACCGCGTGCAGCAACAGCCCACCACCAAAGAGGAGGCGGAAGCCAGCTACCGCCGCATGGTGCGCATCGTCGCCGACGACCTCCAGAACAGTCGGCATGGCCTGGAGTTAGCGCGCAAGCATCCGCGCTTCGGCTATGCGTTCACCTACGGCCGGTCGTTCGATGCGGAGATGATCGAGCAGAAAATTCACTTCACCGAAACCGTGCTGCTCCCCGATATCTTCCGCTTCTACGAGGTGCTCATTTCACACGCTTTCGCTTGCCCTTTCATCGATGACGAGGTGACCCCCGAGATGCTCGGTCAGGGCCTCTGCCCGATTATGGACAGCGAAAAGGTCTAATAACCCGGCAAGCCCTCGCTCTTGCGCATATGTGCGAGGGCTTGCCTCCCACACCGACATTAAAACAATGGCCACCGTCGCTCCAAAAAGCCGTCGCGGATCGCGGCCCAATCATCCAGCACGGCGTGGATAAGACCGGGCACGATATCGCGCAACGCCGCCTCGCCCAGTTCGCTCTCCACGCGCACATCTACCGCTTGCGGCTCGTTGATGGGCGTGCCGATGCGCGACAGCAGTGAACAGGTTGCCGCTTGCACCTCCGGCACCTCCGCGCAGATGCGGTCCACGATGCACTGGGCGTACACCTGATAGAGTTTGCCCACGTGGGATACGGGGTTTTTCCCGGCAGCCGCCTCCAACGTCATCGGTCGCATCGGGGTGATCAGGCCGTTCACCCGGTTGCCGCGCCCCACCTGCCCATCATCACCCTGCTCGGCGCTCGTGCCGGTCACCGTGAGGAAGGCATGCCCCGCCTCCAACTGATCAGCGGCATTCACCGCCACATGCACCTCATGGTCGCTCACCGCCGCCGCCACCTCGCTGGCCAGCGCCGCCACCGTTTCCTTCCCCGCCAGGTACGCATCCACGTCCGGCGTTTCCGCGGCGATGAAGGCGGCGGCAATGGTCAGCGCGATCCGATCCTCCGTGCGCAACCCCATCACCTTGATATCCCGCCCCAACTGCGGATACTGCCGCTGAATATCCGCACTGTTCAAATGATGCTCCACCTGGTGCACGGTTCGCTCCAGCGCGCTCAACGGCGCATACGCCACCGTGAATGAACTGTCATTGGCCAGCGGCACGCCCTGGCGGCGAAAGATCCCCATCAGTTCCGGACTGCTCGGCTTGATGCGGTAATCGATGATCAGATTGCCCGGCAACTGTAAACGGGGCAATAGTTCCTGCAGCCACGCCCCGGTATGCTGCAGCGCCAGTGCGCCCACCGGCACCGGTTCGCCGTCCACGCTCACCGTCGCGCGCCCGGACAACAGCAGGTAGATCGGGTCCAGCACTTCGCCCCGGCCGAAGGTGGTGTACGCCCGGCCGCCCACCAGCAGTACCTTATCGGTGTTGTGGTGCAGCACCGCGCCGAAATGCTCGCGGTAGTACCGGCTGAGGGCGATGGAGACTTCCTCCGCCGCCCGGTCGCACAGCGTGTCGGGATGCCCGACCCCCTTGCGCTCCACGATCTCCACCGATCGGTGCGCCACATCCAGCACCTGGCTTTTCGCAACGTGTATCTGCATGGTCCGTCTTCGTCTGCCCTCTCCTTCTAGTATGCCGCAACCGCCCGTGCCGTGACCCTGCGCAACAAAGCCAGCAGTGTCGGGAAGGCCGCACAATCACGCCACAACCCTCGACATGAGGGCAGGTTCTCGCATAGTATAGAGAGCGCAGAACAATTTGCAGGATCGGCAGGAACGGTATGCCTCTCGCCATCATTGATGCGGCAGCGGTGAAACGGCTGCGGCAGGGACATCTATGGATCTATAAAGCCAATGTGGTCAACGTGCGCGATGCGCGCGGCGGCGATGTGGTGGCGCTCGAAGACCAGCGCGGCCAGCCGCACGGCTACGCGTTCTTCAGCGACGCCTCGCAAATCACCCTGCGCTGGTGTGCACCCGTGGGCCCACCCCCCGACCGCGCCTACTGGTGCGATCGCCTGCGCCAGGCCGAGGCCTACCGTAAACAGGTCGTCGCCGACAGCAATGCCTACCGGCTCGTCTACGGCGAGGGCGATCTCATCCCCTCGCTCATCATCGACCGCTATGCCGACCACTTCGTCCTGCAAACGCTCTCGCAGGGCACGGAGGCGCTGAAGGACACCTGGGTGGACATCCTGCACGAAGCGTTCAACCCGGCCTCCATCAGCGAACGTAATGATGCGCCTGTGCGCAAACACGAACAACTTCCGCTCCAGCAGGGCGTGCTGCACGGCGCGCTGCCCGAGGAGATCGCCATTCACATGAACGGAGTGGAATTCGCCGTCGCCATCCTCGGCAGCCAGAAGACCGGAGCGTTCCTCGATCAACGCGAAAATTACGTCGCCGCCGCGCGCTACGCCCACGGGCGCGCCCTCGACGTCTTTGCCTTCGCCGGCGGATTCGCCCTGCACATAGCGCCCAATGTCGCCCGCGTGCAGGCGGTGGACAGTTCAGAGGAAGCCTGTGCGCTGGCGCGCCGCAACGCCGCGCGCAACCAGCGCGAAAATATCGAGGTCGTGCAGGCCAATGCCTTCGACCTCCTGCGCGATTACGACCGTGCCGGCGAGCGCTTCGACACCATCGTGCTCGATCCCCCGGCCTTTGCCAAGGGTAAATCCGCCGTCGAATCCGCCTACCGCGGGTATAAGGAGTTGAACCTGCGCGCGCTGCACCTGCTCAATCCCGGCGGCATACTGGTCACCTGCAGTTGTTCGTATCACATGACCGAGCCGCGCTTTTTAGAGATGCTCGCCGATGCCGCCGGCGACGTCGGCCGCCCGCTGCGCATTGTCGAGCAGCGTCTGCAGGCGCGCGATCACCCCCCGCTGCTCGGCGTGCCCGAGACGAAGTACCTGAAATGCGTCATCGCACAGGCACTCGCCTGATACACGACAGCAGGGAAATCCGCGCCCGGCGCGAAATCCATATTGGGCTGTCGTAGAGGTGACATTCATGGCAAAGCACACAGCGGTCATTTCCGGAGGCGCGGGATTCCTCGGCTCGCATCTGGTCGATGCGCTGCTGGCGCGGGATTACCGCGTGGTCGTCGTGGACAACCTGCTCACCGGCACCCTGCGCAACCTGCAGCACCTCGACGGCGATACGCGCCTGTGCATCCTGCAGCAGGACTGCGCCGATCCCCTCGCGCGGGACGAGCCCGTCTCCCTGGTGCTGCACTTCGCCTCCCCGGCCAGCCCCGCCGATTACCAGCGCTTTCCGCTCGAAACCCTGCACGCCGGGTCGAATGGCACACGCGCCTTGCTCGAGCTTGCCCGCCGTCATCAGGCGCGCTTCCTGCTCGCCTCCACCTCGGAGATCTACGGCGATCCACTGGAGCACCCGCAGACGGAAAGTTACTTCGGCAATGTGAACCCCATCGGCCCGCGCTCCGTCTATGATGAGGCCAAGCGCTTTGCCGAAACCCTCACCGCCGCCTACCGCCGCACGCATGGCGTGAACACCGGCATCGTGCGCATCTTCAACACCTATGGCCCGCGCATGCGCCTCAACGATGGCCGCGCCATCCCCAACTTTGTCTACCAGGCGCTCACCGGCCAGCCCATCACCATCTACGGCGACGGCAACCTCACCCGCAGCTTCTGCTACGTCTCCGACCTCGTCGAAGGCATTCTGCGCCTCGCCATCAGCGACATCCACGAGCCGGTGAACATCGGCAACCCCACCGAACACACCGTGCTCGAACTCGCCCAGCGCATCCGCGAGGCCATCGGCTCCACCAGCGACATCGTCTTCCTCCCGGCGCTGGAAGACGATCCGAAGCAGCGCCGCCCGGACATCACCCGCGCCCACGACTGGCTGGGCTGGACGCCCACCGTGCCGCTCGAACAAGGCCTCGCACGCACCATTGCCGCCTTCCGCCACGACCTGCAGGCCTCCGCACGCTGAGAAGTTGTTTTCAAAGGATCTGTTCGCGGATCGCGCCGTAGATTTTCGCGGCTGCTGGTCCTGGGGCTCCGAGGCGCTATCCAGGACCGATAGGGGGAGGAGCCCCAGGACCAGCAGCCGCGAAAAGATCAAACGAGACCGGACAGAAACTTTGAAAACAGCTTCTGAGGTCGCTGTAGGCCGTACGCTGTCCGGTGTGGTATACTACCGTGCGAGGCTCGCGATACGGTTACCATGGCACTCGACACCCGACAACGCACGCAGGAGAGTTCACGACAGCACGATGGCGATGCGCCCGTGCTGCCGGTGACGGTCATCGAGCCGATGCGCGGTTGGCAAGCCCTGCGCCTGCACGAATTACGCGAATACAAAGCGCTCCTCTTCTATCTCGCCCTGCGCGATTTGAAGGTGCGCTACAAGCAGGCGGCATTAGGGCTGCTCTGGGTCGTGCTGCAGCCGGTGCTCACCATGGCGCTCTTCACCATCGTCTTCGGCCATCTTGCGCGCCTGCCCTCCGACGGCCTCCCCCACCCGATTTTCTATCTCGCCGCGCTGCTGCCCTGGCAACTGTTCGCCGGCACTTTCACCCGCGTCAGCAACTGCCTCGTCAGCAGTGCCAACCTCATCACCAAGGTCTATTTCCCGCGCGTGCTCGTGCCGGTGTCAACTACCGCACTCGGCATCGTCGATTTCGCCGTGGCCTTCATGGTGCTGTTGGCGTTGTTGGCAGCATACCGCGTCACCCCGCACTGGGGGATGCTGTTACTGCCCGCCTTCGTATTGCTCGCGCTGGGTGCCGCGCTCGGGCTCGGGCTCTGGGTCGCCGTCTGGAACGTGCGCTATCGCGACATGCAGCATATCGTGCCCTTCCTGGTGCAGCTCGGCATGTTCGCCTCGCCGGTCGTCTATCCCGTCAGCCTGGTGCCCGAAGGCATCTGGCGCACGCTCTACACGCTCAACCCCATGGTCGGCGTCATCCAGGGCTTCCGCTGGGCCATCAGCGGGCAGAACCCGCCCGACCTCCTGGCGGTCGCCATCTCGGCCGTCATCGTGCTGGTGCTCTTCACCGGCGGCATCTACTATTTCCGCCGCGCCGAGCAAACCTTCGCGGACGTGGTGTAGATTACAGATTACAGGTTACAGATTGCAGATAGATAGAACGGCTGGTAGCCGTTGCCGAATAACAGTACTGGCATGAACTATGTGACAGGAGGTTGTGCGTCATGGCCATTCAACGTTTCGAAGATATGGAGGCCTGGCAGACAGCACGGAAGTTAACCCGGCTGGTCTACGAATGGACGAAATCCGAACCGTTCGCAAGCGATTATGGTCTGCGTGATCAAATGCGTCGCGCAGCGGTTTCGATTATGTCGAATATCGCTGAAGGATTTGAGAGCCGCACGACGGCGCTCTTTATCGACTATCTCGGGCATGCGAAAGGATCGGCCGGCGAACTGCGCGCCCAGGTATACGTTGCACTCGATGCCGGTTACATAACCGAGGAGCAAAGCACACAAATCCGTGAGATGGCATTGTCGTGCAGTCGCCAGACCAGTGGCCTCATGGCATATTTGAAAACGCAGAAGGTCACGAAACTGCGCGAATCAACCCCTGAATACGAGGTGACCTGATCGGCAATCTGTAATTTGCATTCTGCAACCTGCAATCTGCAATCTGCAACCTGCAATCTGCAACCTGCAATCTGCAACCTGCAATCTGCAATCTGCAATCTACAATCCAATGACCAATACTGCTATCAAAGTCGAAAACATGCGCAAGCGCTACCGCATCGGCGCGCGGGAGGCCATCTGGGGCTCCCTGCACGATGCCGTGCGGCAGTGGCTGCGCGCCTCCTGGCGACGACGCAGCGAGGAACACATCTGGGCGCTTGACGATGTCTCCTTCGAGATCAAGCAGGGCGAAGTGGTCGGCATCATCGGCCGCAACGGCTCGGGCAAGAGCACGCTGTTTAAGATCCTCGCGCGCATCACCGAGCCGACCTCGGGCCGCGCCGAACTGCATGGCCGCGTCGGCTCCCTCCTCGAGGTGGGCACCGGATTCCACCCCGAACTCACCGGGCGCGAGAATATCTACCTCAACGGCGCCATCCTCGGCATGAAGAAGTGGGAGATCGACCACCGCTTCGACGAGATCGTCGCCTTCTCAGAAATCGAGAAATTCCTCGACACCCCGGTGAAGCATTATTCCAGCGGCATGTACGTCCGCCTCGCCTTTGCCGTCGCCGCCCATCTCGAGCCGGAAATCCTGCTGGTCGATGAAGTGCTCGCCGTCGGCGATGTCGCCTTCCAGAAGAAATGTCTCGGCAAAATGGACGAGGTCGCCGCGCAAGGCCGCACCGTCCTCTTTGTCAGCCACAATATGCAGGCGATCGAGCATCTCTGCCGCTCGGCCCTCGTCTTGCGCGATGGGCAACTCGTCTACCAGGGGGCGGTGGAGGACGCCATCGCCCTGTACCTGAAGTCGCGCATCGGCGACGAACGCGCCGGTTATGCCGACCTCCGCGCGCATCCGGGACGGCTGGCAGGCATGCAGCGCCTGCTCACCGGCATTGGACTGCGCGACCCCGCCGTGCCGGGGGGCTACCGCAATGTCGTCAGCACCGGCGAAGATCTCGAATTCGAGATCACTTTCGATTGCGGCGACCAGGTGCTCGACTACGCCGCGCTGGGCATTTCCGCCCTCTCCGGCGAACGGGTCATCACCGTCGGCACCCATCTCTGCCCCACCTTCGCCGCCACCTTCACCGGGCAGGGATCGCTGCGCTGCACCATCCCGCATGTCCACCTGGCCGGCGGAACGTATAACGTCTTCATTGCCATCGGTAACCGATACATGAAACAGAACCTCGACTACGTTGTGGATGCTATGCAACTACACGTGCACTATGATGGCTACTACGGCCTTGATGGTGCGCTCATGCCCGGTGAAGGACATATGGCACAGCGTTCTGGCTGGCAGGTTGCCGATGATCCTCCATCCCGGGAGAAGTAGCCATGGCGTATGACGATGGCCAACTATCCCTGTTTGAACGCTTTGTCCGGCTGCTGCGAAGTCTTCTGCCGTCAGGGGCCTACGCAGTCACCCGCACATGCTGGCGCCATCTCGTCGCAGGCATCCGCACAGTGATTAAGCACGTATTCCCGGGCATGCTCTACCGCAGGCATGCGCGCTCATTATTCGGAAAACGGCGGGCACCACGGGAAAATGCACGAGCGCGCGCTGAAGTCGAGGGCGTCATCGCCGAACATCCGAGACGTGCCGGCATTCTGATAGTGCTCCCGGGCATTGAATGGAATATGCCCCTCTTCCAACGACCCCACCAGATGGCGCGCGCTTTTGCGCGTTCGGGCTATCTGGTCTTTTTTTGCACGCCCAATCACACGACCGATAAGATACGCCACGTCACCCGCGTTGGGCAAAACCTCTATCTCTGCCCCAATCTCTACAGTGTCACTGCAATTCCGAACCTCGTACTCTACGCCTACTGGGCATCCATGCGCCGCACTATCAGTCAGTTTTCCGGTCCCTATCAATTGATCTACGACTATCTCGATGATCTGGAAATCTTCGATTCTGCCGCCAAAGCATTGCGCGAGGATCATGCCTGGCTGGTGGAGCATGCGGCGGTGATGAGCGTGACCGCTGACCGCCTGCTGGCGCAGGTGCGCGACCGGCGGCCCGATGCCGTGCTCTGCCCGAACGCGGTGGATTATGCCTTCTTCCACCCGGCTGCGCTGCCCCCGCCCCCCGAGGATCTCCGCCCGCTGCTCGACCGGCCGATCATCGGCTACTACGGCGCGCTGGCGCAGTGGTTCGACTACGACCTGCTGCGCGCGGCGGCCGCTGCCCTGCCCGAGGCGCACTTCGTGCTCATCGGCCTCGACTATGATGCCAGCCTGCAGAAGTACGACTGGGCAGCGTATCCCAACGTACACTTCTTCGGCACGCGGCCATACCGCACGCTGCCGGCCTATGCGGCGCACTTCACGGTGGCCACCATCCCCTTCAAGGTGAATGCAGTCACCCTCTCCACCTCGCCGGTGAAACTGTTTGAGTACCTGGCGGCGGGGTGTCCGGTAGTCTCCACCGCGCTGCCCGAGTGCCGCAAGTACCGCAGCGTCTACTTCGCGGAGAACGCCGACGACTTCATCCGCGGCCTCCGCCAGGCGCTCGCCGGTGCGTACGACCCGGCGCTCATCGATGCCGAGGCGCGCGCCAACGACTGGCAACACCGAGCCCAGGCGCTGTTGGATGGGCTGCAGCAGCCACGACGCGAAGAACGCGAGGACTGAACCATGGCCATGCATGCCCTGATCACCGGCGGCGCGGGCTTCATCGGCAGCCACCTCGTGGAGAGCCTGCTCGATGAGGGCTGGCGCGTAACGGTGATCGACAACTTCGATCCGGCATACGACCCCGCGGTGAAACGCCGCAACCTCGCCCGCTGCTTCGACGCGCCGGGGTTCATCCTGGTGGAGGCGGATATCACCGATGGTGCGGGATTACTGGCTCAATGGCCCACAGGCGTCGATGTGCTTGTGCACCTCGCCGCGCGCACGGGCATCGGCCCCTCGGTGCGCGATCCCCTCGCCTACAGCGCCACCAACATCATCGGCACGCACCACGTGCTCGAGTGCGCCCGCCGGCATGGCATCGCGCAGGTCATCCTCGCCTCCTCCAGTTCCGTCTACGGCGTCAACCCCCGCCTGCCCTGGCGCGAGGATGATCCCGTGCTGCAGCCGATTAGCCCGTATGCCGCCACCAAGGTGAGCGGGGAAATGCTCGGCCATGTCTACAGCCGGCTCTACGGCCTGCGCGTGCTCGCCTTGCGCTTCTTCACCGTCTACGGCCCGCGCCAGCGTCCTGACCTCGCCGTGCACAAATTCGCCCGCCTCCTGCGTGCGGGCCGCCCGATCCCCGTGTACGGCGACGGCTCCGCCCGGCGCGACCACACCTATGTCGGCGATATCGTGCAGGGCATTCGCGCCGCCATGGCGTGCAAGGCCTCGCCCTACGAGGTCATCAACCTCGGCAGCGACCATCCCCTCACCCTGTTGGAGATGATCGCCGCGCTGGAAGAGGCGCTCGGCGTGACCGCGCAACTCGACTTCCAACCCGCGCAGCCCGGCGACGCCCCGCACACCTGGGCCGACATCAGCACAGCCCGCCGCCTGCTCGGCTACGCCCCCCGCACATCTTTCCCCGACGGCCTCGCCGCCTTTGTCGACTGGCTCGACGGCGTGTGATCGTGATCCTGCTACTCAACCGGCGCCTTCATCGCTGCGGGTGTGACAGGCATCGGGTCTGTTCGCTGCCGAAACAGAAATGCTAACCCGAGCGGGACGAGAATCGGATACAGCGGCAACAGCAACCGCACCTCGTACCAGACCCCCCACAAGAGAACTGACACAAGGTACAGCGGAATAATCCAGCTGACCTGGCGAAGAAATCGCGGCGCATGGCGGATACCGAGCAGGGCAAAGAGCCAGAAAGCGCCGAGGAACAGACTGCCATGCACCAGGGTGCGAAACAGGCTCTCCACGGTGGTATTTCGCACCAGTAATCCGGCAATGGTCTCGACATGGACAGCGCTGCCGCGGAAGTACCGCAGCCCCAGGAATACGATCCCCCACAACAGCACCATCCCGCAGAACATGCGGATCGGCTGCCAATCAATCCGGCGCGTGCTCTTCCACGAGCGCATCACGTCGAGGCTCGTAAAGAGGAAGGCCAGAGGGATGAATATCGCCGTCTCCCGGTTGAGCGAAGCCAGCACCACCACACCGGCGAGCAACCCGTAACGCCGGTGGTAAATCGCCGGTAATGCCGCGGTAAACAGCACCGCTTCCAGCAGCGACCATGGCTGAAAATAATGGTCCTGCAGCGCGATGGGCATGGTGGCGGCGACGAACAGGCTCCCGATCAGCGCCTGCTCCCTCGAGAACCATTGTCGTGACCAGAGAGAGAGCATGGCCAGCAGCAGGAACACCGCCAGCACATCGAAGGCGGCATAGGCAAGAAGAAACGCTTTCTTCTCGGGCATCGCAACTGCCAGCGCCTGGGAGCATGCTTCTGCGGCGAACGGGACAAGCACTCGATAGCGGTAGGGCGAAGGTGCGGTGCCGGCGATGATCTGGTTATGCAGTTCCATCCGGGCTTCAACATGCGGCACATCGACGCGGTAGAAGTACCCATAGGCGATCACCGCGGCAACCGAAAGGATCAGCAGGAGCGCGATGAGATCGATCCGTGTTTTACTGGCAGCAGGCAAGTCCATGTAAGTAACCTTATACCACTCGGTATTGACTTTCACCCATCAATGGCTTTGGTTGTCCTGGTATAGCATCCCGGGTATTGCAGCGCATCACACAATAGACTTATCCATCCAGCACGATTGGCAAAAGGCTCTGTTCGGAGGCTTCCACGGCTTGCATGAGAAGGGCGGCGGCTTCGGTGACCGCTTCGCGGTAGTCGCGCGCCAGATGCGCCCGCATGGTCACCTGCTCCAATTCCTCGCGCAGGCTGAAGGTCGACCCGAGGAAGCCAAAATGGCTCTCGACCGGGAAGGTCAGCCGGGTGGGGAAATAAAATCCGCGCATATCCTCGTGGAAGACCAGGTGCGGGCAGTGTGCGCGCCGGCGCTGCCAGGCTGCCTTCAACGAGGGCAGCGCGGCCACGTCATACCCCTCCCCGAATGCACGGTCGCCCCACAGGAAATAGCGCTTCTGCGGGTAGTCAAGAAACGCGGCGAACTCGCGTAGCAGGTTGAAGCGGTCGTAGCTGAACTGTTCGGAGAAGTGAATCGCATCATCCTCCGGTAGCACATAACGATTCTGCACCTGATCCAATTGCTTCAGCCGCACCGCTTTAATCACCTGCTTCTCGGCGACATCGGCCTCGAAGGCAGTCATCGGCGTCGCGCCGATCGTCTGCACCGGTATGTCGGGCAGGTGACGCTGCACCGGCAGCACAAAATCGCGCAGAAAAAACTTCCGCGGCCGCATAACATGGATGTCGAGCCCCATCATGCCACCTCAATATTATTGATTTTCGTCAGGCCACGGCGGTAACTGCATTAACACCCACCGTTCCTCGGTGTTGACGGTGACGACCGCTCCGCCCAGTTCCTCGATGAGCGGACGCAACGGCACGAAGAGGTGACTCACGCGTTCACCATACATCGACATGGGAGTACTCAAGAAGGGGCTGGCCGGTAGTGGAACGGCGCGACCCCCTGCCTGCATGACAGGCTCTTGCAGCGTGAAGTCCACCGCGAGCAGCCCGAGGCTGAATGTCGCCCGGTTGGTTTTCGGATCCCAGCGCAGCGTGGGTGCATCATCCCGCGGGCCGTCGGTGCGTCGTGCGACGGATTGCATGTGCTCTGCCAGCGCATGCAGATTCAGAAACAGCGTCTCCCCTTTGCGAATCGCCGGAGGAATGGCGATAGGGTCTTCACCCTTTCCCGGCATCACTAACATATGACGGTACCTGGCGAATCCCGTGAAGGGTGCATCCGGTATGGTGCGCACCGCATAGGCATCGGCGCGGGTGGGCAGGAACCCAATGGTAAATCCTGTTTCCGCCTGCCAGTTCGTCCAGCGCGTGGAGAACTGATTTTTCTGCTGCGTCATCGGCATCCCGGGATTGATGAGATACGCCCCGGGCAGGTGCATGATGACGCGCAGTGATGATTCGTCGACCGATCCCGCCCAGTTGCCGCCGGTGAAATCGTAAGAGGCCCAGCGATCGCCCATGCTGTCGGCATGGATTGGCGAGCGGTATTCCACGCGGACGGTGCGCGTCTGCCCCTGCGCGAAGGCGACCGTCTTTACCCAGAAGGTGCGGTAGGTCGTATCCTCATCCGGTATGGCTGCCGGCAGGCGCTCGGCCGTCACCACCGTGCCGTCCACCCAGGTGCGGAAATGGCGGAAGCCCGTCTCACGTGTTAAGCGCTGCGCATTGATATCGCCGGCGCCGCGTTCGGGAAAGCCCATCTGCACCGTCGTCGCCGGGCCGTCATTGCGAAAAACGAATTGTACGGCCACCTCGTAGTAATCGGGATACACATCCACCTTCACCCACTCGCGCACCAGGCGCACCGTGGGGTGCTCCCCTGCCATGCGCTGAACGCGACCGCTCTCCCCCACCACATACGAGTCATTCGCCTGCGCGCACAACATCCCGCAGACCAATACGCTCAACAACCACCAGATACGCATATTTACCTCCTGTAATGCATGTCAGAGTCGCATCACACAGCAGCGGCACTCACCACCGACCACTCTGTTTACCGCTACAATTTGGGTTCGTTTGGGTTCGTTTTCGCAGGATATGTTAACTACGTGAGCTCAAATTGGGTTCGTTTTGTCAAAAAAAATAATTTGGTCGCTAGCCAACTATTGGGCGGCCGTGTGAGCAGCAGTCCGGCATGCCCACCTGTCATGAGCGCCGTCCTCTGCGCGCCCACCAATCAAACATTTATTCTATACCAGAGAGAGCGTTTAGTCAATGGCGCCAGGGGATTGCAGAGTGCAGGTTGCAGGTTGCAGGTTGGTTGTTCCAGGTTGCAGGTTGCAGATTACAGATTGGCTGGAAATGGCCGTCCCCTGATAGATAACGACATTTCTTCCGCCATCCTCATGGTCCCAGCGGGACCCCGATGGGCTGAGAGGGGATTCGGCGGCACCAGGCTGTGTGCGAGGAGTTTCATAAGCGTGCCTCCTGTGGGGCGTCCGCTTGTGGGGAGGGCCTGTCGTCGATCACTTCGCCGTTGCGGTCGATACGGTAGCGCATATCATCGGCAGTGTTGTGTCGTCCATCGGGTCCGGCGCTGGAGAGCTCGAACAGAATCCCTTCCTTCTCACTGCCCGGCCGGTAGCGAAAT
>JAGUZN010000270.1 GCA_020060775.1 Armatimonadota bacterium | reverse complement strand
TTTCCACCCGCCGGCGGGCAGGGCGACGGCCATTTTACCGTCCCGCAGCATTACCGCACGGGCATCGAACAGGTCGTAGATCACCGGCGGGGCGTTACGGATGCTGACGTTCAACGTGCGCGCCTGATCGGTGTCGGCGTTGTACACGAAGAGGTAGCGGGCATCGCCATTGGACATGACGGAGTACGCGCCCCAGGTATCGTCGATGACGATGTCCGGGTCGACTTCCGGGGTGATGGTCCGGCGGAACAACTCGACCGCTTCCGCGACGTACTGTTCTCGCAGGCCGCGATGCTCGCGATACTTCGCTTCGGTCGGATTGATGGTGGGGCGTTTCCCGGCAGCGATATCCTGGTGCCATTTCGACAGATCGATGGGCAGCACGGTGGCGCCGTCGATCTTCACTCTGGTGGACTGGTCGACATAGACCTTGCCGCCCTGCTGGATGTAGGTCTCCAGGTTCTTCACCACGCCCTCGCGGCAGTAAAGCATGCCGGGCAGGAAGACCGCGCGCTGTTTGAAGAGGTCTTTGGAGAGCAACTGCTTTTCGCCCACAAAGTCGGTGGGGATGTTCGCGCGCAGCACACCGGGCACGGCGATGTCGCTCACCTGGAAGGTGAACCACGCACGCTCCATATCAACCTTGGGGTCGGGAAGCGGCATATGGTAGAGATTGTCCCAGCTGTTCGTCCAGAACCAGCCGGTGAGCGTCCAGCACGGATTGCGCACTTTCTCCAATGTCTTGTACATAGCGCCGTACTGTTTGAGATGCCGGCCGATACTTGCCACTTCCTCTCCCAGATGACCGCGGCCCGGATGCTGGTGATGGTCCGTATTGATGTTTGCGCAACTGAACATGTACAGGCCCTTTGCCCCGCGCCCCAGGCACAAGCCGGCCTGCAGACGCAGGCTTTCCGGGTAGATTCCTTTATCCTCCGGCATGCGAAAGATGCCAATGAGCGCCCAGATGGGGTGGGCTTTGCCGGTGTAATCCTCTAAATAATTGGCGCGGCAATCGAGGCGTTCGAACGTTTCCAGTTCGCTTTCTTTCCAGCAGTCGAGATAGACTTCCTCGATCATGAAGTCGGTCTCGCCGGCGAAGCCGCCTGGCACATTGGAGATCAGCCAGTCGGGATGGTGCCGCTTCAGCGCCGCGCTGACGCGCTGGTTAAAATCGACGAACACTTCCGGGGTACGCAGGCGCTCGCACCACTTGAGCCACGGGTCGCCTTCGGGGATGACATAGCCTGGTTCCCGATACTGCGGCAGCGGGGCATCCTCGCCGGTCATGGCTTTGTACCAGGCTTTCGCCGCCGCACTGTAGCCGCCGACGCCCGGTGTGCCCTCGTAGGCGTTGCGCCAACCATTGATCCATGACCATTCATCACTGTGGATCACCCCGGCGATGGCGTCCATATCAGGCGAGATAACGGCGCCGAATTCATCGGCAGCTTTCTCGGAAACGGCTTTGGTGACCGGACTCAACGGATCGGCATAGGGGGAACCATAGTGTTTGGCCTGTTCACCGCCCGGTTCACAGTAGCTCGCATAGGTGGTTGGATCCATTTTCAGCGTATGCGGTAACGCCTGGAAATCGGGGTGCAGGTAGATGAGCAGGTTTGAGTTGGACATCTTCTCATGCCCCAGCCGCAGAAAGTCGAGATCGGCGGTCTTGCTTTCGCTGTAGATAGGAGTGTGCGACGACATGGCGTTGAAGCCCATGTCGGCATACCGCTTCAAGTAAACCGGCAGCACGGACACCGGCGTTCTGTACTGAAATAGCAGATCATGGACGACGTAGGGGAACTCCTGCTTCAACCAGGCGTTGGGAACCTTGGCGGGGGAGGCGCAGCGCTGCAGATAGCTCTCCGCGACCTGCCGTTCCGCCTTGGGGTCGAAGGGGCGTTGCAGCGCCCAGCGCAACACGCGATCCCAGAGGACGGCTTCGCCCATCCAGAACGGCGCAGGCGCGTCGGCCACCGCCGCCGTCTTTTTAAAGAAGATACCGCCTTTGGGGCAGGCGGTGACGGCGATCACAGCGCCTTGACCCACGCGGCGGCAGGCCACGAGTGGAGCGCCGGACTGCAGCGCAAGCAAAACTTCCGCATTCGGGTGGGGGCTCACTTTGTGATACGCTGTGAATTGCCAGTCGTCGAACTGCAGGCCCGCGGTGACCGAGTGCGGTGTCGCCACCGCGCGATCAGCGAGTGGCCGTGCGGTCAGCGTGACGCCATCCGGGATCACGACCGGCATGATTTCCGCCAACGGACTCTTCGCGTATCCGTGGTAGAGACGAATCGGTTTGGCCGTGGGTTGAGACGCTTCGGCATTGCCCATCTTCTCGCGGTAGCCGTCGCCAAAGCAACTCAGGCCACCGGCCATCACGAGTACGCCGCCATGCTTCACATAATCGACCAGCGCCCGGGCGTCACCATCAGACACGACTTCGAGGCTGGAGTAGAACAGATCGTGGCCGCGTGGATCGGTCACCGCGCGCGGAGCATCCCACAGGATGACCGCGCCGTAACTGTTCAGTTGCTGCAGCTTGGCATGCGCTTCATGCCAGCGGACAGCCTCTACCGCGAAGTCGCCGGATAACATCGTTGCCGGGGCGGCGACATGCTCGACCGCGCTGATGAAGGCAAACATGGTGCCGTAGTAGGTATTCTCGCGCAACTCGGGGATTTGTTGAATGGATAACACGCGCATGCCGGCAGCGGATGCGGCGCCGGCCACTGCCAGGCAGAGCATGAATCCGATCAGTTGAACGAGCCTCTGTTGATGCCGGATCATCGATTGTTCCTCTTTCAGGTGAGTTATTGCAGATCGTAACGGTAGATGCGACCGTCCTGGGCTCCCAGATATAGCCGATCGCCAGCGGCGCTGGCTGCAAGGCGCAGGTCGGCGCCAAGATGTCCATAGTCGTCCGCCCCTTCGCCCTCCAGCAGAGCGTGCGTGGAGCCATCGGCCAGCGAGAGCAATTCGAGGCGCGGCACGGACCACCAGTCCCAACGCCGCGGGTAATGCTTGTAAGCGATAGCAAGCAGCCCGGCCTTTTCCAGCACGACAGCGGCATCGATGCGCGACGCGCGCCGGGTGCTCCAGGTCACTGTTCCTGTCCGGTCAAGGCACTGCACCAGTCCCTGCGTGGTCGCCACCAGTACGCGGCCATCCGTTGTCACTCGCTGATGGAGGGGATAGGGCGGCCAGTGCAGTTCACACAGTTCCTTGCCATCGAGAGAGAGGATGGGCTTGCGCGGTTTGCCGGGCACGTTGCGCAGCGCGATGCGATAGCCTTCGGTCGGCTCGGCGGGCATGGTCGTCCCGGATACGGCACCGGTGGAAAGGTGCACGGTCACGGGCTGCGCTTTGCCGTCGTGCTGCTGCATGGCGAGGATGTTGCCGTCAGCGGTGAAGCGTACATCGGTCTTCCAATCGCACGGGACGGTGGCGATTTGCGTACCGTCACCAGTCAATACCACGAAGCGACTGTCTTCATAATTATGCGCCTTCTCGTTCCAGCGGAAGGTGCGGGCGATTGCCGTCTGGCCATCGGCGCGCACGACGACCTGCTCGATGTTGCGGCCGGGGCCGAAGCGCTCCTGCTGCCGGCGATTCTCACCGAGATCGACCGTCCATTTCGCCTTGCCATCAGCCTGGATGGCGTACACTTTATCGGCGCCCACCAGGCACCAACTCCCATCCGCCGGGCAATCGAGCGTTTCCACCTGGCCGGTCACCTGCGCAATGCAGTTCAGCTTTGGCAGCATCGATGCCTTGAGCGGGACAGCGGTCACCCGACCACCATCGTTCACAGCA
Organism: Armatimonadota bacterium; assembly: GCA_020060775.1. Lineage (GTDB taxonomy): Bacteria > Armatimonadota > Hebobacteria > CAIYQO01 > CAIYQO01 > JAGUZN01. The sequence continues at coordinate 4,452 of JAGUZN010000270.1, read as the reverse complement.
TAGAGAATAATTTCCGCTGTAGCGGCGGGCAGGTCGAGCGGAGTGGGCAGCGACCAGGCGAGGCCATCGGTTTTAGGCAAGGCTTGCTCGCGGAGCAGAGCCCCGGCATCATGGCGCAGTTCGACCCAGACAGCGGCAGCGGCCGCTTGAGTCTTCACACTCAACGATTCGAGGCGATCCTGTTTAGCACTTATGCGGGCGCGCATATCAGTTAATCCCGCCTCCTCGATCTCGCCGACCCGGGCAGCCACCGCTTCGCGCGGCCTCTGCTCATCGGTCAGGAACGGCGTATCCAGGCCGGGCGAAGGACGATAGCCCCAGTACACATGGAAGTTGAGCGTATCTCCTGCAGATAGCGCTTTAGACAATTGCACGTAGACATCGGGCGTGCTCTTGCACTGGCGCAGCACGCCAAAGCGGTAGGTGGCATCGTACACCTGGGCGCGTAAATATGCCGGCGAGGGCTGCCAGTTGAGATCTCCGCTGCCGGCTTTCTGCGAATCCAATGCCTGTTCTCTACGCTGCACGCACTTATGCCAGTCGATCCGGGCCATGGTGAGCGGTGACCCCGGGATATCGACCAGTTCGCTATACGACCAGATCGTTCCATGGATGACATCGTGCAGCGACAGCAGATGCTCGACGCTCTTCCCCTCAACAGTCGCCCGATAGGACAGGGCGGGGTGGAAGGTGCCCCGAATATCCCGCTCCACCTCGAGGATATCGTATTCCGGTCGGAGCGGTTCCGCCATGGTGATCATGCCGTACGGTTTTTTAGGGTCACTGCCCCAGGCGGAGACGATCTTCACGCCGGTCGGTTCGGCTTCCATGGTCACAAGACCATCGTTCTCCCGCTTTCGCCAGGGGCCGATGCCCTGTTCCGGGAGCGCGAGGGGATGGTAATAATCGACGGCAACGGGGGCGCGATGCCCACGGGCCATCGCGACAACGGTCGTCGGGTCGAAGTAGCCACAGGCCTCAAAGCCCTGACGCCCGATGGGCAGCGGCACTCTCACCCATGCACCGGCCGGGGCCGGGCCCAGCACGGTCACCGGGGCTCGATAAGCGGCAGCGGGCGCTTCCCAGGGAGGCGTGTTCGCCGTTTGCGTGACAATCCGGTCAGGCCGGATGGGGCTGCCGCCCACCGTGGGGCGGAACTGCTTCTGCAGCGCGTTGCTGATATCCGACGCCAGGTGCACGGTCGGGCAGATGAGCAACAACGAAGCGGCATCAACGGCATCCACCTGCACCTGCACCTGGCCGTTGCGTACGGTGAAAGGGCATTCGCGCAGTCCCCGCTCGTGATCAAAGACCAGCACGCGGGCGGGTTTGATCCAGGAGGGTAAAGAGTGCTCAATGCTGACATTGCGATGGGGAACCAGCTTGATGCCCCCATAGCTCTCGCCCCGGGGGAAGTCGCGCGGGTACAGGCAGCGGAGTTGGCGGTTGAGCAGGGCCGTGATGATCAGATCATCATGACAGAGCACTGGCAATACCTCGATGCGATCCTCACGCAGTTGCGTTGGCATCGGCGCACTTGCCGCGATATAGGGTCTAAGGGTCTTCAGCACGCCGGCGATTTCCCCCACCTGGTTCCAGATGGGCGGACAGGCCACTGCTCCCTCCTGGTATCGCCAGGGCATGGTCTCGAACTGGTCAAGCGCACCGCCGGCGCCGCCGCCCTGGTCCCAGATGGACACCGCCAGGAACCAGCCGAAACTTTTTGCACCGCGCCCAAGCATGGCGTAGCTGGTCAACTCTTCCTCGGCGCGAGTGATCCAGCGCGCCTGCTGCCCCACGGCGTCGACGAAATACATCACGGGATTGGGCGCGTTGAGTGTGCGATGAAGGTCCAACGAGCGATAGCCGGTGAAAATGGTCGGATCAGTCGCATAGCCCGTGACATGGTAGGCGTAGTTGACCGGGATATCGCTTAACCAGGCATAGCGCCAGTTGTCCGCCGGGTTGGAGAGGAAGAAGGGCAGCGTGGCCCCGCGTTCACGGATGTAGCGGCAGAGTTTCACCAGGCTGTGCGGATGGGGGCGCCCATGGCCGGCATCGTCTTCGAGGTACCAGCTCCATGCCCGGGGATTGTTCTTCATACGATCGATCAGTGTATCCAATCGCTCGGTCAGCCTAGGCGGCATCTTCCCGCCATTATTATCGATCTCCAGGCCCATGCCCAACAAGGCCCCTTCATCATGCGTGACGTATACATCCATGTTCTTCTCGGCAATATCGCGTCGATCGGCATGTTGACCGTAGAAGATATAGTTCACCGAAGAGGCGGGAAAGGCGCGGAACCAGGCGAGGGCACTGCCGCGGTCGCCCACCACACGGACATGGCAGTCGGCTGCGCGGGGCATCGGCGCCGGCAGCGTGACAGTGAACACGGCGAGCATGCCGGGGGCGATGGGCGAACCTTTCGCTTGCGTGGGTAGGCGGCGACCATTGAACTCGACATGCTGCACGGCGACGGGTGTGGATTGCTCATTGCGCACCATTACGGTGAGGCGCGTCAATGATTCGTCAAAGGTTGTGTACGCAATCTGCAGCGTATCGGGCTGCGGCGCGGGCACGGTGAAATCGGCTACACCCTGATCGGTGTTCACACTGAAGCGCATACCGTTTTCGCGCAGTTCACGAGTCACCGAGCCCAGCGCAATGATGCCGGCCTCGCCAGGCGGGATGAGGGCCGGACGCAGATCGTACCAGTCGACCTCTTTCCCGTAGCTATTCGTCTTCTTCGGATCTTCCAGCGCCGTCAGTTCAGCAATCGGTGTGCCGTTGATGCTGACATCACGGATCGTCACCGGCGCGGGGGTGGTGTTCCTGACGGAAATCAGTACGGAGGTGCGTTGCTGATTATCCAAAGCGCGCGCCGCCTGCAGTTCGAAAATGGCGCAATGGCTCACTATGGATGCTGCCAGCAGCAAAGCGGATACGAGCAGTCGCATCATTTCGCGTCCTCCCCCAACACTGTTCTTCCATCGTACGCGCTTACACTGTGCATTTCTCACTCATCGCACGTTGTGCAAGCGGATGTACAACATCATATCACAGAGGCGGTGAGTTGTGAAAATTTTGTATACGATGTGAAAGAAGGTGGAAGGTCGCAGACGGGAGGTGGGAAACGCGAGAGACGACACGGTCAGGAGAATAGGTGTAGCGGGTCGTCACGTTGTGCCGTGTTCTCCGACCTCTTGCTGGCTGAGTCCGCGTTTGGCGTATGGCGTTTCGCGTGTGGGGCAGCGTCTTCCCCTCCCCTGTGCTCACGGTCTTCGAGCGACAGGGGGAGGGAATGGCCGATCACCGCTGACCTTGCCAGGCTAGATACACCATGACGACCCGCTACAGTTAGGTGATATGCCATCATGTGTATTTGTCCAACCGCCGAAGTCACCATGAACTCCTGACGGGTGGAGCCGGCAGGGATGCCGACGCTCCGACCAAGATGGTCTGGCCGGTCAGGGCAGGGTGATGGTGGAGGTGACGCCCTGGCCGGGGGCGCTGGCAAGGGTGAGGGTGCCGCCGTGGGCTTCAACGAGGCCGCGGGCGATACGCAGGCCGAGGCCGCTGTGCTGGTCGCGCGGGGAGCGGGCGCTATCGACCCGATAGAAGGGATCGAAGATAAAGGGGAGATGCTCGGCCGGGATGCCGACTCCGGTATCCTGCACGGTGATGCGCAGGGGCTTGCCCGCATGCAGGCGTATGAAGATCTTTGCCCCTTTCCCCGCATAACTGATGGCATTATTGAGCAAATTATCCAGCACCTGGCCGAGCCGATCAGGATCGACATTGGCCATGACCGGCGCACCCGGCTCGATATCGTGCAGGACAATGCCGGCCTGGTGCGCCACCGGTTGGTGGGCAGTGATGATCGATTCGGCTAATTCGCGCAGATCGACCAGTTGCCGGTGCAGGGGCAGTTCACGGAGGTCGAGTTTGGCGAGCACCATCAGATCGGTGACCAGGTGCAAGAGGCGGTCGGAGGCGCGCACCAGCGACCCGACAGCGCGTTGTTGCCGCGACGGGTCATCCGCCAATCCCTCCTCCAGCGCGCCCGACATGGTGCGCAGGGTCATGACCGGGTTGCGCAATTCGTGCGCCACATCGGCCAGCAATTGCTGCCGGCGTTGGGCGTCGGCTTCGACCCGCGCAATGTGGCCGGATACCTGCTGCGCCATATCGTTCATCACCGCAGCGACTTCGGCGAACTCGTCGTCGCCGGCCAGGGCGATGCGGTGTTGATAGTTACCGTCGCGCAGCGCGCGTGCGCCATCGGATAACTCGCGCAGCGGCCGCAGGAAGCGCCTGCCGAGCAGCAGCCCGGTGACGAGGGCGAAGAGCAGCGCGGTGCCGATGCGGATGATGATCCAACGCCAGCGCAACGGCGGGTGCTCCGCCTGCGGGGGGGCCTGGGGATTTGGCGCAGCTCGCTGCTCGGGCGGT
>JAGUZN010000053.1 GCA_020060775.1 Armatimonadota bacterium | reverse complement strand
GGGTGTGCTAGTGTCGCAATCCGCACGGACGGATGGCGTCCCCTCCGCCGTGATGGCCGTGGGGCCGGGCGGCGCCTGGTATGCGGTGGCCACACGCGCAGCGCAGGAAGGGCAGATCTCGCGCGTGCACTGCTACTCGCGCGAGGGGGCATCGCTCGCGACATTCGATCTGGCGGCGGTGCGGCTGGTGGCTGCCAGCCAGCAGGGACTGGCGGTGGCTACACCCGAACGCACCGTGTACATCAATGTGGCGAACCGGCACATTGCGTGGAGCCTGGAAGGCGGATTCGAGCAGTTTCTCGCCGTGCAGCAACACGGCGTGCTGGCCGGCTTCCGCGATCCGGCGACCGGCGCATTGATCTCCCGCGTACTCATTGTGCGGCTGGAAAGCGGCGAGGCGGTGGCCGCGCAGGACTTCGCCGATCTCCACGTCATCTCCGCGATATTGCCGCCCAATGAAAAGGGCGAGGTGGGGGTCATCGCTCAACCCTACGCCTTCCGCTTCCCGCTGCCGACGGGAAAAAAGTAGCGCTCTGCTTGTCGAGGGCAGGATTCACTGGTCTGCCAGCGAACAAGGTATACTATGCCCGCTCCGCTGTCCTCCCCCTCCTTGGGCAGCGGAGCGGGCATCGCGCCAGCGCATTGTTCATCCTTGGCACAGGCCGGGGCAGGTGTACACTTTCCCGGGTCTGTGCCCTGGTGATCGCCCCGCTATAATGACAGGCTGAACCATGCGGGAGGAGAATGCGTGTCCGACCAGCAGCCCGAGTTTGCACAACATGATGCTACCTACCGACTGGCGGTCATCGGCCCCGGCGCGCTGGGCACGCTGTTCGCCGCACGCCTGGCGCTGGCGGGCATTGCCGTCAGTCTGCTCGACTACCGGCCGGAGCGCGCCGGTAAACTTGACCGGCAGGGCATACGCGTGCTCGACGACCAGGGAGCACAGGCTGTGCAAGTGCCGGTAACGGCTGATCCGTCCGTGTTGCACAACGTGCACGCCGCACTCGTGTTGGTCAAAGCCTATCACACTGACGATGTTGCCGCCGTCCTGGCCCGGCATCTGCCCGAGCACGCGGTGGGCGTCACCCTGCAAAACGGGTTAGGCAATCTGGAGACGCTGCAGCGGCACCTGGGGAGCGACCGGGTCTTTGGCGGCACCACCGCGCAAGGGGCGTTGCTGGAGGCGCCCGGCATGGTGCGCGATACCGGCAGCGGCCCCACCGTGGTGGGACGACCTGACGGCGATATCGATTCGCGCCTCGACGATGTTGTGCAGGCGCTGTTGCTTGCCGGTTTTTCCGTGTCCATCACCCGCGATGTGCAGGCCGCCATCTGGACGAAGGCGATTGTGAACGCGGCGATGAACCCGGTGGCCGCCATTACGCGTTTGCGTAATGGGGCGCTGGCCGAACACGCAGAATCGTTGAAGTTGATGACCGCTGCGGCGCGCGAGGCGTTCGGCATTGCCCGGCGGCACGGCGTGATGGTGGAGGAACAGCAGTGGCAGGCGCGATTGCAGACCATTTGCCAGGCTACCGCGCCAAACATAAACTCCATGCTGCAAGACGTGTTGCACCGGCGGCGCACGGAAATCGAGGCCATCAACGGCGCCATCGTGCGCACGGCCGATCTGCGTCATCAGCCCGCGCCGGTGAACCGCTCGCTCTGGTATCTCATCCGCACGATTGAGCAGAGTTACGCGCTGCGCGTGGAATCGTGAAGATTAGAAGCGCCCGGAGCGGAGGATGGCGACGAGCAGCATGAACATGAAGATTACATCGGCCACCAGTGTGCCGATGGCAAAGTAGCGCAGCCAGGGTTCGGCCGTGGGCGAAGCGAGGATGATGGCCGACGCCACCAGCAGGCCGACAATCAACCCGGCGAAGCCGATGCGGTTGATGAGCACGTTCTGCGCCCCCGCCTTGATCTCCCAGGAGTCGTCGCTCTGCCGCACGCGCAGCGTCCCGCGTTCCAGGTGGTCGAGCACCGTGCTCAAGCGGCGCGGCAAATTCACCACCTGCAGCCGCATCCCGCGCCACTCGCGCACGAGATCGTTGAACAGCTCTTTGGGCGAGAAATAGCGGCGGCGCACCTCTTCGATCACCGGGCGGCCCACGCGGTTGTAGTCGAAATCCGGGTCCAGTTCCTGCGCCACGCCTTCGGCGAGGAAGAGCGCCTTCGCCATCAGGCCGAACTCGTACGCCATGCGGATACGATGTTCGAAGAGCAGGCTGTTCATGCGCTGCAGCAACTCACCCAGCCGCAACTCCTTGCGCGGCAGGAAATAGTATTTCATGATAAGGCGCGAGAGGTCGCGGCGCAGATCCGGCAGGTTGCTCAAATCTTTCACCATCCCGAGCGATTGCAGATGCCCGAGGATGGCATCGATATCCTGGTCAAAGATGGAGACGGCCAGTTCGATGAGCGTTTCCCGCGTTTTGTGATCCAGCCGTCCCACCATGCCGGTATCCAGAAAGGCCAGCGTGCCGTCCGGCGTCACCAGCAGATTGCCGGGGTGGGGGTCGCCATGGAACATGCCGTGCAGCAGAATCTGCTCGAGCATGCTGTTGGCCAGTTGTGCGGCCACCTCCTGGGTGTCGATGCCAGCCTCGCGCAGCGCGGGAAGATCGGTGATCTTGTAGCCGACAATGCGTTTCGTGGTCAGCACCTGGCGCGCTGTGAGGGGCCAGTGCACTTCGGGGAAGATGACTTTGGGGTGGTCCGCCATCTCAGCGGACAGGGTTTCCGCGTTATGGGCTTCCAGCGTGTACAGCAGTTCATCCTGCAGGATGGCGCTGAATTCGCGCACCAGCGCGGGAAAATCGAAGCGCTCGAGCCAGTGATGCTTATGCGCGAGATCAGCAGCACGGTGCAATAGCGAGAGGTCGGTATTCACCTCCTCTACCACGCCGGGACGCTGGATTTTCACCATCACCGCCGTGCCGTCGTACAGCATGGCTTCGTACACTTGCCCGATGGAGGCGGAGGCCACAGGGACGGTATTGAACGCGCTGAATGATTCGAGAGGCGAAAAGCCGAACGCCACGCGGAAGACCGGCTCGATCCGTTCGTAGGGGAGCGGGGGCACATCATCCTGCAGCTTGGCGAGTTCAGCCAGATACTCGGGCGGCAGCAGGTCGGAACGCGCGCTGAGCACCTGTCCCAGTTTGATGTAGGTGGTGCCGAGATCTTCCAGCGCCATGCGCAGGCGCACCTGCGGCGGGAGGTGCTGGAAGCGCGGGTCCATCCGCCGCCAGAAGCGGATGCCCAGCGCGCGCCCGAGCACCGACGCTTCCGCCAGCGGGATGAGCCCATATCGCCCGATCACCTTGGCGATGTGCCAGGCGCGGGCGAATTCACGTTTTGTAATGAATGGTGGTGGCATGCTGGGTGTCGAACACCGTCACGGCGGTGCCCGGGCATCCTTACTCCATCGGCTTGATCACCGCATCGCCGGCGGGGGGGACTTTATGGCCCGCCACGCGGTGCTCGCTCAGGTGCTGTTCCAGGTCGTCGACGCGTCGGCGCAGGGCATCGAGGTCGCTGCGACGGGCGAGATCCATGCGCACCAGCGTTTCATCGACCGCCCGGTCCACCATGCCGCGCATGGCTTCGCGTTGCTCGCGACCGGCGGAGAGGAGGCGATCGACCATGCTCTCGCTCTCATCGGCGTTCATTTTGCCGCGCTGTACCAGGTCATGCACCAGCCGCTGGGCGCTCTCCGCGGTCAGGCTGGCCGCGCCGAGACCAAGCTCCAGCGTTTGGACGAACAGATCACCCCAGGATGAAATGCGACGTTCCTCGCGACGATCGGTCATGGTGTCCTCCTCTGCATTGTGTTGACGCCCAGTGAATTGCGTCGAACTCCATTATGCCCGGTTTCTCGTCATCCGTGGCGGGGCCGTTTCTGCTAAGCCCGCACGTCGGATGACCGCCATGGGTCCAGCACATGCTCGACGAGCAACCGCGTGAGCTTGCCGGCATCGAAACCGCGCGCGCCGGCCAGGCTGATGCCCATGACCACCGGCGCCGCAGCGGCATCCAGCAGAACGGTGTGTTCCACACCCGCGCGCTGCCAGGATAATCGTATGCGGCTGTCGTCGCGCGACCAGGCGAGCAATTCCGCGTGGCCGGCGTCGAGGACTGCCTGCAGGGTGTAGGCGATGCACAGGTCGGGATCCGCCTGCAGTGAATCCAGCGCCGCGCGCGCATCGTCTTCGGCCGTCTCCGTGCCCGGCGCGTTCAACAACTCTCCTCCGGAAAAGATCGATGACCCGGAGAAGAGATTGCCCAGCGGCGACGCGTCTTCGACACTCCCATCGTAGTACAGGTTCACGCCGTCAAAGCGCGCCTGCACTTTACCCAGCGGCTCGCCCTCGGCGAAATGGATGGGGCGCGGCGCGGTGATGCCCTGCAGGCGTTCAGCGAAACTGGCGGGGAAGGCGAAGCCGTCGTCGAGCAGGTACACGGTCGCCCGCGGGAGAAACTTGCGGAAGCGAACGATCTCCTCATGTTCGGCGGGGCGTACGACGCGGGCCTGCGATTCCTCCGTGCCCAGCAGGTAGTAACCCGGTTCGGCGGGCGCGGCATCCAGGTGCAGCAGCCGCGGCTTTCCCTCCATCCAGGCGGCCACCAGCGCAACGCCGGGCCAGAGCGGGGCGATGCACTCGGTCAGTGATTCATCGGCGCGTTTCAGTTGATGCAACACGCCGGACAGGTCGAGCGACTCGTCGAACATGGTGACATTGTAGCGCAGCACGCGAGGGAGCACAACGGGGCGGTGCGGCGTCGCACCGCATCGCCAATCACTTGCCCGCGGCGTTCCAGCGGTTCATGGCGGCTTCCGTGCCCTCGCGCACCCAGCTTTCGGCAGCATCCATCGCGCGCTCGACGGCGTCGGCGATGGTGGTGCGTTCGGCGGAAGTGAAACGGCTCAACACGTAGTCGGCCATGTCCATCTCTTCCGGCTTGGCGCCCACGCCGATACGCAGGCGGGGGAACTCCTGGGTGCCCAGACGATGGATGAGGCTCCACAAGCCGTTATGCCCGCCGTCGCTCCCCTGCGCGCGGATGCGCAGCCGCCCGAGCGGGAGGTTGACATCGTCGCACACCACGAGAATGCGGGCGGGGGGCACTTTGTAGTAGCGCGCGGCAGCGACCACCGCCTCGCCGCTGAGGTTCATAAGGGTGGTGGGTTTCAGCAGCAGGATGCGCCGGCCGTCGATGATGATGTCCGCCTCCTCCGCCTTGAAGCGTCCCTTGCGGAAGCGCACGTTGGCGCGGCGCGCCAGACCATCGACCACGTCGAAGCCGACATTATGCCGGGTGTGGTCGTACTGGCGGCCGATATTGCCCAGCCCGACGATGAGGGACAGGTCGCCGGCGGGTGCGGCTGATTGGACACGACGGAAAAACATATTGCGCCTCTCTGCGTCCTCGAGTATAGCGAAAGCGGCGCGGATGGGCAACGTCATCCAATGAACGGCTGCGGCAGGAAGGCGCACAGCGGCAGATCCGCCTCGTCGATGGCATTGCCGTACGGATTGTACCTGAGGCCGTATCCGAGGCGCACATTGTCGTCAAGCGCGGTGAGCGTCATACGGATGGCGATGGGATCATCGGAGCCAGCATTGGCGGTGATGTTGCACGTCAGGAATGCCAAGCGGGATGGACATCAGGCCGGGCGCCAACCACGCCGGGATGGCGGTGAATTTCGCACGGCCCACCAACGCGCGACACCCACAACCTGCGTTGCGGGTGTCGAGAAAAGTGGCGCCCCCGGGCCGATTCGAACGGCCGACCTACTCCTTAGGAGGGCGGCAGTAGTTCTTACGCTCTCTGCTCGGAGTTGGCTGTGTTGGCACCGTCTGGTG
>JAGUZN010000367.1 GCA_020060775.1 Armatimonadota bacterium | reverse complement strand
GCTGAGCAGCGGCGGGGCGGCGGTGGGCGGCGCCTGCGTTGCCGGCTGCGCGGGGGTAGTCGGAACGACTGTTGCGCGTGGCGACAATTTTCGTTGTAACGGATTGGCAGCCTTCGGCACGCTTGGCGTGAGTCGGCGTTGCGGGACTTCCTCGGCCTGTGCCGAGGCCAGTTGTTGCTGGCATTGGTAACAGGTGGTGCGTTTCGTGCTGTTTTCCGCCCCGCAATGGGGGCAGGCGTGCATCTGCACCGGCATGCCGTTCCTCCCTGCGCCTCGTCCGGAGATCATCTCCCCGGCGAGCTGTATGGGTATTATACCAGAATACCGGGCACATCCACGCTAAGCGCAGTACGGCGCCGCCCAAACGGGCGACGCCGTACGTACTGATATCAAGAGAGGTGCTACGATGTCACCAGGCTGGCGTTGAATTCGCGGATGGCCTCGCGCAACGCTTCCAGGTAGCCGGTGCCGTAATACTGCTCGGGCAGCAGGTACATCCCCTCGCTCCACTCGTTCCACGCGTTCAACCAGATGGCCCGCGGTTCGGGATTTTTGGCCATCTGCCGCAGCGCCATGCCGCAGAGTTCGCCGAATTTCTCCGGCGTGTTCTCCACCACAATCGGCTCGTAGCTGAGCGCCTGGTAATCCATGGGGAAGCGTACGCCGCGATGCCAACGCGGTGTGACGTCGCAGCCCACCGTGGCCACCGGATGATGGGGTACCCCCCACTTTTCGATCTGGTCCCAGCAATGCTGATGCGAAGCGATCATCTGCTCGTAGGGCACTACGGGCATTTCATTGGGCAGGTTCAGGTAGTTGGGTGTGCGCACGATATTGTAGGCGAAGACGCTTTCGAACCCCAGGTCGTGGACGGTCGGCACACGGTCGTAGCCGCAGCAGTAGGGGTTATCGTCGCAACAGCCGATATTTGCGATGAAATACAGTCCGGGCAGACCGTTGCGCTGGGCGCGCTCCTGCATGCGTTCCAGGCCGGCGCGCGCGGCATCGTAACCGCCGAGTTCGTCGGCAAAGTGCGGGATATCCCACAGCACGTATACCGGCTTGTCGTTGATGCGCCAGTAATTCGGCTCATGGAAATAGTGCTCGGCGCAGTAATCGACCACGCGGTCGAGATCCTCCATATTGTGCCGGCTGGGCAGCCAGAGCGATTGTCCCTGGTTCACGCCGGCGGTGGCGCGCATGCCCGGGATGTTGGTGACGGCCGGCCAGGTGCCCCAGGAGTGATTGGCCCACATCAGGCAGAATTTCATGCGGTGGCGGTTGGGGGCCTGCAGGAAGCCGCGTTCCAATGCCTCCTCCATAATGCGCACGCCGGAGTACCAGTACCAGTCGAACATGAACGTGGTGATGCCATGATCGGCGGCCAGGTCGATCTCTCGAGCAGCCCAGGCGGGATCGCTCTCGTCGAAATAACCCCAGGTCGGAATTTTCGGCTGCTGGTGGCCGGGGAAGACCGGCTCGGACGTCTTCATGAGTTCCCACTCGGAAAACCCTTTGCCATACCACGCCTGGTAGTGGTCGTTGGCATGCCAACTGGGGAAATATACCGCTACCACGTCATACGCATTTGCCATTGCATTCTCCATGAAAGAGATTGTTTGTCTGTCATCTGCTCGATCAGTACGGGGCGAGCTCCCGGCATGTATCCCAAAGCGCCTTGAGATTATCTTCCGGCGCGCCGGGGACCACCTGGTCGGGACCGGCGAGCCAGCCGCCGCGATCTTTCAATATCGAAAAGGCGCGAACGACTTCCGCGCGCACCTCATCCGGCGTGCCGTCCAGCACGATGGTGGAGTTAATCCCGCCGAGCAGCGCCGTTTTGCCCATGACCGCCGCCTTGATGACCTGCTGATCGTTGGCGGTCGCCTGCACCGGGTTGAGAATGGACACGCCGACCGCCGCCAGATCGGGCACGATTTCCTGCACATGCCCGCAGGTGTGAAAGTCGATGAGCACGCCGCGCTGCAACGGCTCGTCGAACATACGCTCATACGCCGGCAGCAAGAACTGCCGGAACATCTCCGGCGACATCATCAGGCTGTGCTGCATGCCCAGATCTTCGCTGATATGCAGGGTATCGATGCCCAGATCTACCAATCGTCGAATACAGACCGTATTGTATTCGACGATGAAGTTGATCAATTCCTGCAAGCGTTCCGGCTCTTCGTACATCGAAAGGAGAAAATTATCCAGGCCCATCAGGCAGGCAAGTCGCTCGGCAAGGAATTTGACATGCAGACCACCGATCAGCATCTGCTCGCGGTCGAGGCTTTCGAAGTGGCGCTGGTCATCTTCAGTCCAGGTCAAATGCCAGGGGTCCGGCCGTTGGTAGTGATCCAGCCTGCTCAAGTCTTCCAGCGGATGCGTCACATCCACGGGAACCATATCCCCCTCGGTCATCTGCCAGACCGTGCCCCAGTCATCCGTCCAGTTCTCGGCCTTGTAGTTGCCGCCGAGTTGCACGGCATCCCAGACCGTGCCATCAAAGAGGGGAACGAAAGCGGGGCTCTGATAACGGATGGCCGCCAGGGTATTTTCGCGCGTATTCATGCGATGCATGGGTCCTTATCTTTGGGTTATTACTTTACTCCTCGGAGCCGTTATTCAAAAAGTTAGCGGTAACGGCTACCGGTAAGCGCAGTATAACACAAGCACAGGGCTATTTCCAGGGGAGAGGAGAGCATTTTCACTGTGACGCGATGTGACAGCCGTTCGGTCAGGGCGCCTGTTCAACAATCAGCAAGGCATTGCTGATATTGCGTCCGGGCGTGGTCAGGTAGTTCCCGCGGTACCACAGGCCGCTCGACGCCCCGCCATCCAGATTCATCCCTTCCACGCACCCCAGCGCTTTCAGGATATGCCCCAGGTCGGCGACGCGCGCCCCGCCTACAGTGATGAGATACAGCACGGCATCCGCGGTGAAACCGGCAGCGGAGCGCGCCCCGGCCAGTTGCAGGATTTTGGGATCGTTGAAGCCCTCGGCGCCCGGAGAAAAGACGGGCGTGCCGTTGCGCAACACGCGCGGACCGGCGCCTACTGCCTCGCGCACTGATGTCCAGGCCTCCAGGCCCGCTGCATCGTCGCTGATGATCTCCGGATTGAAGGTCACTGTCGCGCCCTCGCGAAATCGCGACTGCAGCCCGCCCTCGCCCAACAGGTGGATCACATAGCCGTCCGCCGGGATCGCTGCCGTCTCAGCGGTGATGGCCGTTACCGTGTCACCCTCCACCACCACTTTCATACCGTCCAACTCGACGCGCGGGCCCCAGTGGCGGGTGAAGACCGTCACGCACGGATTCGCCGTGGGCCGGCGGTTCATCCAGTAGGCGAACCAGCGCTGTGGGCGTCCCGGGGTTGTCTCCACCGTGCCCACCAGACGGTAGCGCAGGCGCAGCATCTGCGGGGTGTTGTCGGCGGTAAATCCGAGCATGGTGCCCAGATCGCTCTTAAAGAGCAGTTGTCCCTCTTTGATCAAGCTCATGTCGGGGTTGCGCAACGCCGCGCCGGAATAGGCGTCGAAGAACGAGCCGTTGATCGCCGCCACCGCGCCCAGGCGCTTGGCCATCGCGCCCAGCGATTCGGTGCGTCCTACGTGATCCCACGCCAGCCCCACGCGCACGCGCACCTGTGGGTCGCGCAGGTTCACCCGCACGCCCTTCACCGCGAATGTCTTGCCATTCGCCTGCACCGATTTGGTGAAGGACGACACCCCCGCGGCGGAGAGCGCCACCGGCAGCAGGCAGTACAGGCAGAGGGCGACAAGGCGGATGGACATGTGCAGATCTCCTTTAAGGTTATATTCCATATACACGAGCCACCAGTGATGGGACACGCCGTCAAGCGCTCGGGCGCAGGCGGGAGGGCGTGTACCTATTGTAGAGGTCAGCGTACCCGCTGTCCACTGCGATGGTTCGAATGCACAGGTATGTGGCGGTCTTCACAGTTCGTTGTGCAATCGAGCATGCGTAAGTGGTGGCTGATCTGTCGATGCCCCTAGTATTTACCGGTCCAATTTGGGTTCGTTTGGGTTCGTTTTCGCATGTTATGTTAAGTTGGCGAGCGCAAATTGGGTTCGTTTTGCCAAAAAATATTTTTGCCGATATGCGGTGTTGGATATTAGTTGTTTGATGTGCGATTGGTTTGCGCCGCAGAGACGCGGAGGGGCGCGGAGAGGCAAGATGGCATCCCGGCGAGATAACGGCGTGGTTGGTGGATAGTGGTAGTGGTTCGTAGGGTCCCTCACCCCTGCATCCCCTCTCCCAGCGGGGAGAGGGGAGATGGCCTTTATCCTTCCGGCCTCCTTGTTTTGAAGGATAAAGGCTAAGAGCCTGTTGAAGAATATCTGTTCGCCATCTCGCTTGCTCTCCCGGCGTCATGCTTTGGCGGGCGTGTTCACCGTATCACCCCGGGATACGCCGTCACACGCCCTTCGCGCTTGGCGCCATGAGCGCGGCGCGATCTGGGCAAACATCTATTCTTCAACAGGCTCTAAGGGCTAAGGGATAAAGGGTAAGGGCGGTGGGTCCAGATATTGCCAGCATGGTAGCGGTATGCGGTTGTCAGGGTGCAGGTGTGTCAAACAGATATTCTATAGCATGGTGAGCGATTGGTCAATGGAGTGGTTAGTGTCCCTCATCCCCCGGCCCAACGGGGAGAAGGGGGGAGGCCGGGGAGGCGGTGTTGCGTCTGAACCTGGATTTGCAGGATAAGGGTGCAGATTGCGAGAACACGGGAGAAATCGGGACAGCCTCCACTGTGCTCGATTTTCTTGTCGGGCTGCGGCCGGCATGCTATACTTTTGTGATGCCTCGCCTTGCTCGACTGGTCATACCAGGATGGCCTCATCACCTGACGCAACGCGGCAACCAGCGCCGGCAGATGTTTTTCGGTGATGAAGACGACCGGGGCTATCTGGCGCTCTGGCAGAAATGCGCCGGACGCCATGGGGTGCGCCTGTACGGCTATTGCCTCATGCCCAATCATGTGCATCTGGCGCCGGCGTTGCGCTATGTCGAGCGCAGTCCGGTGCGTGCCGGCCTGGCGGCGCATCCCTGGGACTACCCGTGGAGCCGTGCGCGCGCCCGTGTGACGGGCGTGGACCCGAGCGGTCTGCTCGACCTCGCTGATTGGGACGCCGCGTGGCCGGGTGATCGCTGGCGGGAGTATCTCGGTGGACCGGAACCTCCCGGCGAGATCGACATCCTGCGGCGCGCTACCCACGTGGGCCGCCCGCGCGCCAGTCCCGCGCAGCTTGCCGAGTTGGAAACTGCCACGGGTCGTCGCCTACAGCCTCAACCGGTCGGCTGACCGCGGCACGCGCTGACAGAACAGGGATAGGGGGAACTGGAGGCTGTCCGCTATTTGCACAACTCGAAGCCCAACTGGGGCGCCGGCTAAGTCGCCTACCCGAGGGGCGGAAGGAGCGACAGGATGAAAAAACATAACCTGTCCCTGTATTTTTAACCTGTCCCTGTATTTTGGATGAAAAAACATAACCTGTCCCTGTATTTTCTAACCCGTCCCTGTATTTTCTATATTTTCTGTATTTTGTGGCGTGCGTACCGGGGAGGGCGATGATGTCCATGTATCGCATCTGCATCACGTTATGCCTGGCGGGCTTGGTATTGACTGCCCGCGCGGCGGAGGACCCGCAGGCGACGGCGGCGTTGCGGGCCTTGTCGGCGAAGGTGAAGGCGTTTGCCGTCGTCGAGCTGCCATTAACGCCGGGTGAGGTGACGCTGCACACGCGGCAGGGGTTGACCGTGGAGGCGTTACGCGGAGTGCAACTGGACGAAACGCCCCCTGTGTTGCGCAGGCCCGAGGTGATGTATCCCCGGGAGCATCGCGACGACTTTCTGCCCGGGCAGGCGCCGTATGTGGCGCGCGGCATCCTCCCCTTCCGCTTTGCCTGGTTTACCAATGAATTCAACTACGGCGGGTGGCACAACCTCGATTTACACGACTACATGTCTGCGCACGGGTGCAGCGTCATCTACCCCTATATCCGCAAGATCGACGACCCGAAGACCGTCGCGCATTTGCCGGCGGGGACGCAATGGTTGAAGTGGGGCGGGCCGAACCTCGAAGAATTCAAGCGCGACCGGGGCATCGACAATGCGCGGCTGGACCGCTTGATGGATCTCGACCTCGTCAAGGAGTTCGCCGACTTCGACCTCGTCAAGCCCTCAAACACGTTCAACCAGTTGATGGTGGATATCGAATACGCGCCATTGCGCCCGGAGACATTGCGCAAGCAGGACTGGTACCCCCGCGATGCCACGGAGACCGAGCGCGCGGCGTTCGAGAAGAAATACTACGACGGCTACGCCAACAGCTACGCCGCCTTTGCGCACGCCGCCCGGCAGCACGGCTGGAAGACGGTGAGCATCTATGGGTGGCAGCCCTATCACGCGTGGTACGGGCTGGAGAAGGCCGATCTCGATATTGCCACCGATTGGGCCTGGAACGCATACGGCAAGACCATCTATGAAGCCTATGACATCATCAATCCCGACGTATACTGCTTCTACCGTCACCGCAGCAACGTCGCCTATACCCTGGGCAACATCGACCTCTGCATGAAGGCGGCGAAGGCGACGGCGGTGCGCAAGCCCATGCGCCCGTACTACTGGACGCTGCTGCATGGCGGCGACGCCGATTACCACTGGTGGAGCAACCAGCCGCTGCTCGACGAGGAGACGCGCGCCATGTTCGCCATGGCCTTTTTCACCGGTGTGGACGGCGTCGTGCTATGGAACTGGTCGGGCACGGGCAACCACCACGCGCCACCGCCGCTCATGCGCAAAGAGGGCGACAGGGAGGTGCCCAATGACGTGATGCTCAAAAACGGCTTTGCTCTTCGCGCGCAAGGTATAAAGGAGGAGGAGCCGCCGACGCTGTTCAAGCGGTACGATATGCTGCACATCCTGGACGTGAACGATCAGACCGGCTTGATGCGCTTCCAGCGCATCGAGACCCCGTTTTTCCGCAACACCCCGGATCAATACCATTTCAATAACTACGCCTTCGATGAGGCGAAACCGATCTACGCGATGCCCGTCGATGAACTCCGCGCGCACCTGCGCCCCGCATCCGAACCGGTCGCCGCGATGATCGAGGGCCTCGCGCTGGTGAAGCCGTTCGAATACCTGCTGCGGCATGGTGACGTGAAGATCGACGTGCCGGCGCAGCAGCAGTTCGCCCATTCGCTGCCGGTCGTGCGTCGCGTCAAGCTGGGCCCCCTGCATGTCCTGATCACCTACGACCCCGGCGTCATCTTCGGCGCTGCGCCCCGCACCATCACCCTCAAGGATTTTGACGGCCACGCGGGGCTGCACCTCAGCCTGCCCGCGAGCGCGGAAACGCGCATCTTTGTATTGCGGGAAAACCCCGAGCAGAAGTAGCGCCTTCGCGGTCGGCACTCCACTTCCAATACAGGGACATCCAATACAGCAATACAGTGACAGGTTATGTCTTTCTATTATTGCCGCTTCTTTCGTCCAGCGGGTTGTCGGCATAGCCGTCGTCCAAGTTGAATTTCGAGGCGGGCAATAAATTCGTCTGACCCGGTCGGCCAGCCAGTATCGGTGTTGGCGCGCAGCGTGGCGAGAGCGGTATCATCGTCCACCTCGGCAAGCCAGGCTCCCCAGGCTGCTCCGGGAGCGATGCAGGAGTCCAGCGGGCACGGAGTGAGGATGGGATGCGGGTCACCGAGCACATGGGCGCGGGCGCTGCTCCATGGGTAGTCCCAGGGCATTTCCACGATGCCGGCGCGTACGGGGTTGCATTCCAGGTACTTTAACGCCGTCCAACAGTGCGCGTCGTCCAGCGGCGTGGAATAGAAGCGATTCGCCCAGAGATGTCCCCACCAGCGCTGGCGTTTGTTGGCGTGGCGGGCATACTTCATATGCGCACGCCCAATCGCCAACCCGAGCGCATCTTCATGCGCCGGCACCGCGACCAAGTGGATATGGTTGGTCATCAGGCAGTAGCCCCACACGTCAACGCCATACTGCCGGGTATAGTCCAGCAGGATCTCCAGGTACTCGATCCGGTCCTCATCAGTAAAAAACACGTCATCACGGCGATTGCCGCGATGGGTGATATGATGCGGACAACCGGGTACGACTACTCGAGCGAAACGTGGCATTGGCGCAACCCTCCGAGGAGTAGTATAGCAGATGCGGGGAGAAATACATAACCTGTCCCTGTATTATGTATTACTGTATTACCTGTATTACTGTATTAGTGGTATTAGTCACTGTATTATATTATGTCCCTGTATTATGCAACAAATTCGGCAATGAAGGCCTGGTATTCCTGCTCGAGCTCGAGAGTGAGATCCAGTAGTTGTAGATCGATCATCCATTCCTCCCCACCACGATCAACCGTCCTGATCCGCGCCCATACGGGCTGCCGTCCTTCCCGCCGTAAGCCGCCTCCCAGGTCAGGCCGGCGTGTGCGAGCAGGCGGCGGGTTTGCGCCGGGGTATAGAGGCGGATCACCGAAGTGCCGGCCGACTCCGGCTCGTCGCCGATGTACCAGGTGGAGACCAGGCGCTGATCCTCCCATATCGTGTGCGTCCGCTTTCCCCCCAGGTCGAGCACCGGGCGGAAATCGCGCAGCACCGCTTCACGGTTGAGAAGATCCAGCAGCAGGCGTCCACCGGGGCGCAGCGCCGCCGCCAGCCGTTGCAGCGCCAACAGGTTTTCGGCATCGGAGAAATAGCCAAAGCTGCCGCCCCAGTTATAGGCGGCATCGAACCCACCGTCGAAGGGCAGCCGGCGCAAATCCGCGACCTGGAAGTCACCCTCCACCCCCTCTTCCGCAAAGCGCCGTTGCGCCCGCGCGATGAAACGAGGATTGCGATCGATACCCGTCATCTGGCAGCCCGCCTTCGCCACATGTACGGCGATGCGTCCCGCCCCACAGGGGGCATCCAGCACCCGCATGCCCGGCTGCAGCCCCAACGCCTGTAGAATGAATGCGGCCGCATCCGCACCCGTCTCATCCGGATGCAGCCAGAGACGCTCATCGATGGTCTCAATCCACTCACTCATCGCCATCCCCTCTCACAACAACTTCGCAAGCACTTCTACTGCTGCTCCTCAACAGATCTTCCGGCATCGCTATCCCTGCCACCTGTAAAGCAAAACCCCCTCCCGGCATCCGGGAAGGGGTCAATAACAGCACAACGGTCCGGATGCACGGCTTATGGCTCCGTGGAAATCACGACGATATGCATCTCGGACATCAGGCAGCAGTTCATAAAGTTTCTCCACATCGACAATACGCCGTTCACGGGCGGTTGTCAAGGTGGAGCTCCCAGGAGTCCTCATTATCATTTATAAGTAATGAGGAGATCGACCTCATACGTATCCAATAAACATGATGCTGTGATGTGCTGTGGTGATAATATTTGCTTTGTATATTGACAACTACCTTGAAGAGATAAGTCTGGTATATTATGGGAGTTTTATGGCCTTGTGTTAGCCACCAAAATATTCTTGCCAGGTTGCGCACATTCAGATAGCTCGCAGAGGGCGGGCATGGAGACTGCCACGGGTCGCCGCTTGCAGCCTCAACCGGTCGGCCGACCGTGACACGTGCTGGCAGAACAGGGATAGGTGATACTGGAGGCTCCCCTATTTCTCCCTATTTCGCGAGGAACGGAGATGCTGATTAATGCCGATTGGTGGACGGCTTGGTGTTACGGCAACGGGACAGGAATATCCCGCACCGACAGATCGTTAAAATATGCAGTACCATGTTCCACGAATAGCCCGACTTGTCCCGAGACGAGATGATCGGTTGCGGTGACCAGCGAGGTATTGAGTACGAACAGCGGACGACAGTTCATGTAGATCTCGACATAACTGTCGCGCATTATCAACTCTAATAGACACTCCTCGGGCAGTGCGCCGTATACCACATCGAGCGGCTCGAGTCCCAGCGGCGTACGCCCACCCAGCTTCGGACGGCAGAGTTCGACGCGGCCGCGGGCACGGTCCAGTGAAACCGCCCACCCTTTATCGCCTTGCGGATCGCTATTGTGCAGGCGGAAGAGCACTCCAGCGCGCGCACAGTGCGCGAGATCGATGCGGCAGCGGCAGCCAAAATCCTGCACCGGTTGATCGAACACCCAACCGCTCATGGCCACGCCGGCCTCGCCGGTCAGCGCGCCATTATGCGCGCGCCACTCTCCGATCGGCCAACGCCCACCGACGACCAGCCGACGTCCGGACGATGCCGCGCCAACCGTTTCATCCTCCAGCAAGCGATCCAGCCCCGGCCAGCGTTCCAGTGAGAGCCGCCCATCTGGCGATTGTTTCACCACCTTGGGCGCGGCAAACGCCGTGCGATAGCCGCACAGGTGATGGTAGAACAGCGGTCCCTCGTCGGTGACGAGAATCTTGCCGACGTAATTGTCAATACGGCCTTCACCGGCTCCGAGTAGCAGGTTATCATCCGGCGCATGATACGGTCCATATTTGGCCTCGCCGATCAGATAAAATGTCCCGGTGACCCGCTGTCGGGAGGGAAGATGCTGGGATTTGCTCATCCCACTGGTGGAAAACAGCAGGTAATGCCATCCATTCCATTCGACATACTGCGGCACTTCCATATCGAGGTACTGCTCGGGGGAAGCCATCGGCGGATGGTATGTCCAGTTGCGCAAATCCGGCGAAGTGACGCGTGCGACACAGCCATTAGCCGACTTTGCGACATCGGCATCGCCCGCACAGACGATCGCTTCATACCCGTCGTCGTTCGGCATTACCCAGGCGTCCCGCCAGGGCACCGTGGCCTGAGCCGTCATCTCGCATGTCGTCTCATACCAGCTTCCGCCAGGACAAAGCACAGGATTCTGCGGATGTTTCTGCCAGGCATCGAGGTCGGACGATGTCAGTACTCCGATCTTTTCTCTACCCTCATGTATCGCTCCGTAAGTCATCGCATAACCATCAGGCGTACGGAAGGTCGAGCCGGTAAGGATGCAACCTGTATCCCAGGCCTCTGAGTTGCCAGTCTCCTGCAGCAGAATTTCCGGGCGCTCTTCCCAGTGGATCCAGTCATCGGAAACAACATGGATCACGCGATCCCACGGCAACGTGTTCGGTGAGCCGGGATATTCATACCTGGAGGTCAATGAGAACAGGTGCAGGTATGCCTCTTCATGGAACATCCACGTGTCCCACATGCGCAGATGTGCGGGGGACGATACAGCATCGCAGATTGCCTCTTTTACCTTTCTCGTCTGCAAGATAGTATAGCATGGCGTTATTCTTTGAGCTACCGGTGACTGGGATACCGAACGGTTGAATATCGTGCGGGCGGGTGATCGCGGGCGGGGTCGAAGAAAAGCTGTAATTGGGCTCCGTTGTGTCAGAAGCGTACGCGTAGGCCAGCGCCCGTCTTGTATTCCGAGTGCCAATTCGCCACCAGGGAGTACTGCTTGTTCAGCAGGTAGGACAGCACCACTTCGGACTCCCACTCCTGCTCCGCGGTGTCATACTGCACATCGCCGGCCACCGAGAGCCGCGGCAGCAGATCGAAGTGTTTGCCGGCGGCGAGGCGTGCTTCGCCGTCGGTGCCGACGAAGGCCGCTGTCTCAATGTTGAGGGGCAGCAGGTAGCGGACACCCAGCACGCCGCGGTCCTCGTCAATGGCGTTGCCGGCATCCACCCCCACAAAGACGCTGGCGAAGCGGTTGAGGTACCGGTCCCAGGTGAGGAGCACTTCCCACTCGGTCTCCTCGACATCGCGCCAGCCGACTTCCCAGGTGGCGGTGAGGAAGGTACGGCTGTTGGCTCGGGTGACAAATCCTTCCGTGCGGTTGCTCATCGCGTCGACCTGCCCCCAGATGTGCGCGTGGTCGGCGATGAGTCGCGGTCGCAGGGCGGCGACCTCCGGTGACGGCGTGTAACCCTCGTAGTGCACCACCCGCGCCATGCCGCTCATCATGTGGTAGAGCAGGTGGCAATGGAAGAACCAGTCACCCACCTCGTTCGCCTTGAACTCGATGACTGTTGTCGACATCGGGGCGACGTCCACCGTGTGCTTCAGCGGCGCATAGTCGCCATGCTGGTTGATCACCCGGAAAAAGTGGCCGTGCAGGTGCATGGGGTGGTGCATCATGGTGCGGTTGATCATGATGAAGCGCACCACTTCTCCGGCCCGAATCGGGATGACATCGCTCTCCGATAACGGACGGTTATTCAGGAACCACACATACCGTTCCATATCGCCGTCCAGCGTCAGTCGGATTTCCCGCACAGGCAGTTCGTCGGCAAAGGCGGTCGGGCGTGTGGCGCGCAACTGCTCGTACGGTGCCCACGGGCGTGCCGAGGAGCCGTCTTCTGCCAACGCGCCCCCGGACGAGGCATCCGGCCCGAAAAGGGAATAGTCTGTTGCGTATCGCGTGCCGCTGGGCGGGGCGGTCACCGGGGGCATGGCGTCGGCATCGGTCGGCATCGCATGGCCGGCATGGTCATGCGGCATCGGCATCTCCCCCATGTCCTGCTCATGCACCGGTGTATCCATCGCCCCCTTGTGATGCTCCATTCCCTCCATCGGCATGTCCGGCATGTGGTGGCCGGCGCCGTGCTCCATCGCACCCATGCCGGCCATGCCGGGTGTATCGAGTTTGCCGGACCGCACCACTTCGTCCGACATCCCCATGGACGCGGCCGGAGTGATCGCGAAGATACGTTTCAGGCCCAGGTCCGTCATGTGATTCTGATAAATATCCGGCTTCGGGACGGTAGGAGCGGAATGTCGCATTCCGTCACCGAGCCAGACTGACGCATATCCGGAACCATCTTGCGCGGTGGCCCGCAACTCGTATGCGCCAGTGTCAGGCAACCGCACAGTCATATCGTACGTCTCGGCGACGCCGATGAGCAGCCGCTGGATCGGCATCGGTTCCACGTCGATGCCATCGGCGGCGATGATGGTCATCGGCCCTCCCGAATACTCCAGGTGGTAGAAGGTGGTGGAGGAGCCGTTAATGATGCGCAGGCGCACCGTTTCGCCCGTCGCGGCAAGCAGCCGCGTCTGCGGATTACCGTTCGCCAGGAATCGGTCATATGCCACATCGGCGATATCCATCGCGGGCATGCGCAGCAGCTCCCGCGTCCAGTAGTCCTTCAGTCGCCTGGCGCGCGCCGCCCCCAGCAGGGTCTGGGCGCTCCCCTTTTGCACGGCATACCACTCGCTGCCGCGCTTCAACGTGCGCAGCACTTCATGGGGGTCTTCATCCGTCCAGTCCGAGAGCAGCACCACATGGTCGCGGTCGTAGGTCACCCCCGGCTCGCGAGGCGCAATGACGATCGAGCCGTATACCCCGCGCTGTTCCTGTAGACCGGAGTGGGAGTGGTACCAGTAGGTGCCCGATTGCCGGATGGGAAATTCGTAGGTGAAGGTGGCGCCGGGGGCAATCGGTGGGAAGCTGAGATCAGGCACGCCATCCATCTCCGGCGGCACCAGGATGCCGTGCCAATGGATCGAGGTATCGACCGGCATGGCGTTCCGCACCTGGATGCGGGCGATGTCTCCTTCCGTGAAGCGCAGCACCGGACCGGGGATAGTTCCGTTAATGGCCATCGCGGTGACGGTACGGCCGGTGATGTTCACCGGTTGTTCGGCAATGGTGAGATGATACTCGACCACGGCCCCGCAGGCGACACGCCATGTGCCGACAAGGCATACGACAATCATGGCAGTGGTCGACAGCAATCGGTGCAACATCGGCAACCGTCCTTTCGGTCAGCAAGCTTGGGCGAAAAGAGCTACTGCTGTATACCAGTATACAACTCTCATGTAATTCGCGCCCCCAACGCGAGTTACATCTCTGGTGGTGCGCTCGCCAGGATGGCAGGAGCGCATGGTACGCGATTGTCCCTGTATTTTATGCGCCGTTACCGATCACTTATTACTTGTTGGTTGCTTATCCTGCTTTGTTTTCGCCTTGTGCTGTTGTTTGTCTGTCGCCTGTTTCTGCATTTTGTTTTTGTCCTTCTTTCCGCCTTTGTCTCCCATGGTGGCTCCTTTCTCTGTGCGGTGAATCGTCACGTTGTGAACGTGATCTGTGTTTAGCCCAAGATACTACGGAGAGCATTATACTCCATCCATGGTAGGAGGATGATGTAAAAATTTGCCTACCGCGACAGGCAATCTGCTGTTTGCCCGGCAGCGTTCGCCAAAGCCTGCAGTGCTCATGCCACTGGCAACGTAAACGAAGAAGTGCTGCCTCCCCCCACTTCACTCTCCACCCACACCCGCCCACCGCGCGCTTCGACCACTGCATCGCTGGCGCGAGGTCATATCAGTATTCCTCGGGCGGTGGCTACCTGGCCGGCGCGATCTCCATCACCACCACCTGTTTGGGTTGCACGGTCACGGAGATGGGAATGCGTTGTGCCGGGTAGCGTTGGCCCGTCGATGCGCCTAAGGGTTCGATCGTCTGGAGCATGACGGACTTATTTTTGCGGATGCCGTACCGCGTGGCATCGATGGTGCAGGCGACCTCCTGGGCGGTGGCGGAGATGTTGCAGAGCACCAATCCCAAGGTGCCATCGGGCGCT
>JAGUZN010000085.1 GCA_020060775.1 Armatimonadota bacterium | reverse complement strand
CGGCTGCGCTGGGTGGCCGACCGATTGCGGTGCCGCGCATCAGTTTCGCCGATCCGCGCCCACGCCACCAGGGCATCAGCCACCACACGCGCACCGTGCTCGGCCGCCTGACGCTTGTGCCGGTCACCCTGCCGATGCCGTTTCTCCCGCAGAAGCAAACCGCATTACTTCAGCAGCAGATCGACGAACACAATCTCGCGCACCATCGCGTGTGCCGGGTGGATGGACAGTCGGGCATTGACCTGTGCCGGGAATATCATATTCCGCTGGTCAGCATGGGGCGTGAATATGCGCAGGACCCCGCTTTCTTCCTCGCGGCGGCGGCGGCAGGGCGGGTGGCGGTGGAGTGAAGTGCAGGCCAGGGGATGTGTACATGAACGCGGGGCCGGATGATCCGGCCCCGCGATGTTGTTCGTCCAGGAGTGTTAGAAACTGTCCGAAACGTCGCTGTTCGGTCTCGCTTGATCTTTCCGCGCCTGCTGGTCTCGGATCTCCTCACCCTATCGGTCTCTGATAGCGCTTCGGAGCCCCGAAACCGTCAGTCACGCACATCTGCGGCGCGATCCACGAACAGCCCCTTTCCGTACAGCTTCTCGGGGATTACCAGCGCGAGACGAGCGCGATGTTGACCCGGCCATAGCGCGGGATGGAATCGCCCTTGTATTCGCCCTTCTTGGTGGACATCTGTCCGGCGATGTCGAGCTGGAACCACTTAAGGCCGAAGCCGAAGCCGCCGGTGAGCACGGTGCCTTCATCAGACTCGGCCAGATTCTGCATCAGGCCGGCGCGTACGGACAGCCAGCTCTTCGGATGGAAGTTCGCGCCGACACCGAGGAACTGGGCGTCGGTGCCATCCATGCGCTCGTTCTTGGTGAGGTCAAGGTCGGCGGCGATATCGATTTTCTTGTCCGCCAGACTGTAGGCCGCGCCAGCGCGCATCATTGGATCGATCTTCACTTCACCGCCGGAGACGGTGTCGAACTTCGGGCCGTTGATGTTTTTGATGACCATGCCCAGGGTGAGGTTGTCCATCGCGGGCGGGGTGAACAGCGCGCCCACGTCGATGCCCAGGCTGGTGCTGGTGGTGTCGAAATTCTTTAACTGGTTATCGATCTCGTCGGAATTGGTGTCGAGATTGATGCGGCCCTCGTAGGTGGTGACGCGCATGGGCTTCACGGAAGCGCCGACGATGAGTTCGCCCACAGGGATGGGAAGCTTGCGCGCATAGCTGATCGGGGCTTCCACCACGCCCATGCCGGTGAGTTTCAGGTAGGTGAGATTGTTATTGATCGCGTACTCCAGCGAGGTGGCGTTGTAGGTCGCAAGGTTGCTGGGCGCATAGGTATCCGTCGCCGGATCGTAGGCAAAGTAATTGCCGCCGCCGTCATGCACGATCAGGGCCAGCCGGTTGGGATCGATGATCGCCTGGGCGGCTCCGTCGGAGGTGCCGAAGATGCCGATGCCGAAGCCCATGGCCTGCACGCCGAGGCTCGCCGAGGGCATGAGGGAGAGGCTGTTTTGCCCGCCGGCCATGCTCTGCAGCACTTGCTGGGCGTTCTGAATATTTGTGGGAACTGTTGCACCGGGGCCGCCGTTACCTACCAATACGTTGTTTGCCACGGCATTCAGCGTGTTAGTCAGGTCGTACTGATCCAGCTTGTCGATGTTGTCGGAGAGGTTCATCTCACGGATGCCGAAGCCGAATCCGGGGGTGACTTCGGCGAGATAGGCGCTGCGCCCGAGGAGCGCGGGGTTGTAGTAGCCGGCCATGGAGCCGCGCGCACTGGCGACGCCGGCGCCGCCCATGCTGATGCTCTCGAAGCCGAGCGGCTGGAACTCGTAGGCGCTTGCGAGTGAGGCAAGGGCCAGGGTGATGGCAACCACGCCAAAGGTCATCAGGGCTCGCATCGGATCGTTCTCCTTTTCTGTGGGAGCGTGTGGCTGACCGCAGGAGCAGTTGAGAGGATTGGGGTAAGTGGATACCCCGCTGCTCCGTTGCGTACCCGTACCGGCGTACAAAATCAGCTATTCTGAGTGTACCAGCGCTCTGAAGGGTAGTCAAGCGCTGATACATTTTACAGGCCCAGGCTGGCGATTACGGCGCCACCAGCCACACGCGGGCGGGGGCGCCGTCGGCGTCTTGCAGGCGGAGGGGGGCGCAAATGAGGTGGTAGTCACCCGCGGGCACGCCAGCGAGATTCACTCCTTCGATGATGATTATCCCCGCGGCGAGGAGACGGTGGTGCACCGCGCCGTCACCGGAGTAAGGTTCGACGGACAGGCCATCGACGCCGAGCAGGCGGATGCCGGCATCGAGCAGGTGTTGTGCGGCATTGAGCTCCATGGCGACGAAATCGCGGTGGAAGACGGCGGCATCCTGCTGCCAGCGCGCGGAGTTGTCGGTTTTCAGCAGCAGGCGCTGCACCTCGGCGAGGTCGTGTTGCGCGAGGTCTTCAGCGGTGACGAGTGGCAGACCGGTGCAATCGAGCACGCGACACGGCCCGAGCAACAGCGCCGGGTCCAACTCGTCCACCGTTGCCCCCAGGCCGAAGTGCGCGGGGGCATCGACGTGGGTGCCGGCATGCGTGCCCAGCGTCCAACGCGAGATGACGACATCTTCATCGCCGAAGCGCTCGACCTCGACCGGCGGGTCGCCAGGCCAGCGCGCCAGTGCGGGTGAGAGCGGTAGCGTAGCATCATGAATCATGCCGCCAGTGTAGCGGGGGAGGCTGGAGGCTGTAAAGCCGGCACGTGCGACGGTGCCACGATACGGAAAATCCGCTATACTATTGCCCGGTTCGTATTATGGCATCCGTCTGTCTACAACTGCAGAATATCAGCAAAGCCTTTGGCGATGAGGAGATCCTCAACGAGGTTTCGCTACAGATTTACGAGGGGGACTGCATCGGTCTGATCGGCCCGAACGGCGCGGGGAAGTCCACGTTGTTTCGCATCATCGTCGGGCTGGAGCATGCCGATACCGGCGAGGTGGTCATTCCGCGCAGCGTATGTGTCGGCTACCTGGTGCAGGATTCCGAGGCGGCCTCCGACAGCACGGTGCTGGAATCGATGTTGGCCTCGCGTGAAGATATCACGGCAGCATCGACGCGCATGCACGCGCTGGAAGCGGCGATGGCCGCGCCGGGCGCGCATGAGGATGCCCAGGCGTTCGACCGCCTGCTGCACGAGCATGCCCGGCTGGCGGAGGAGTATCACCGGCTGGGCGGCGACCGGCTGGAGGCGGATGCCCGCCGCATCCTGCGCGGGCTCGGGTTGGAGGAGGCACTGGATACGGCCGCGGTGTGCACCCTTTCCGGCGGGCAGAAGCGCCGCCTGGAATTGGGAAAACTGCTGCTCGCATCACCCGATCTGCTGTTGCTCGACGAGCCGACCAACCATCTCGACCTGGCGGCCATTAGCTGGCTGGAAGAGTATTTGCGCGCCTACCGCGGTGGGGTGCTCATCGTTTCCCATGACCGCTATCTGCTCGACCGCGTGGCCAATCACATGGCGGAGATCGAGGAGACGCGGCTGCGCCAGTACGACGGCAATTACACGCAGTATCAGGAGAAGAAGCGCGCTGAGGATGCGCTGATGCTGAAGCGGGCAGAGTCAATCGCCCGCGAGCGAGCGCGCCTGCAGGAAAGCGTGCAGCGGCTGTTCAGCTTCCGCCAGTTCACGCGGATGCGCAGCGTGCAGAAGCGGCTGTACAAGCTGGAATCGATCACCCTGCCCGGCGAGACGGAAAAAAGCCGCATGATTTTCAAGCCGCGTCGCCAGAGCGGGCGGGAAGTATTGACCGTGCAGGATGTGCACAAGCGCTATGGCGATGCGCCGCTCATCGAGGGCTGCAGCTTCACCCTGTGGCGTGGCGACCGCGCCGCCGTCATCGGCCCCAACGGTTGCGGGAAAACCACCCTGCTGCGCCTGCTGGTGGGGGAGATGCTCCCGCAGGCGGGCGACTTCACCTTCGGCCACCAGGTCCAGTGGTATTACTACGATCAGGAAGGGCGCAACCTCGATCAATCCGGCTCGGTGCTGCAGGCCATGGTACAGTTGGCTCCGCACGCCTCAACGGGCGAAGTCCGCAGTGCATTGGCCCGCTTCCTCATTTTCGGCGAGGATGTCGAACGGCGGGTGAGCACGCTTTCCGGCGGCGAGCGCAGCCGCGTGGCGCTGGCGGGTATGTTCCTCTCCGGTGCGAACTTGCTCATCCTCGACGAGCCGACCAACCACCTGGATATCGACGGCAAAGAGGCGCTGGAAGAAGCGCTGAGCGATTACCCGGGCACGGTGCTCATGGTCTCTCACGACCGCTATTTCATCGATCGCGTGGCCAACCGCGTGCTTTCCTGGGAGGCGGGACGGGTGCGCGATTACCTGGGCAACTACACCGAATACCTGGCGAAGGTGAATGCGCCGCCCCCGGTGTCCGTCGACTCGCGCTCGCCCGCGAAGCCCGTAGCCCCCGCCCCGCCCAAGCGCCGTTCGCTGCAATTCCTGCAGCGCCGGCATGATGAGCTTGAGGCTGAGATCGCCCGGCTGGAGTTACAGAAGGATGAGTTGGAGGTGCTGCTGGCGCAGCCGGACCTCTATGCCGATGGCCTGCGCGCGGTGCGGGCCACCGAAGAACACCAGCGTACGCTCGATGCCCTGCAGGCGGCGTATACCGAATGGGAAGCCCTCGGCGAGGAAATTATCGCATTGGAGCTGGAAGCGGAAATCGCTCGCCAGCAACGGCTGTCGCAACGGTGAGTGGCGAGTGGCTAGGTGGTCGGTGACCTGCGCCTCCAGCACCTGGTTCAACACGTTCGTGAGCAACGCCGCGAGTCCGCCCTCGCGCTGCAACACCTGGACTACGTTCGTCACACCGAGGACAATCTGATACTCGGCCACGTTCTCTCTCCTGTGATAGTTACTGTGGGCAAACAGCATCTACCCGAGAGACGTGGCCGTTGCGCGTGTGGAAGGGCTTCCTCCGACCACCACGAATTAACACCATGATATGGGCGTGACCCACGAGGCATCCGGAATCAGGTACTTCTCCTGCAGCGCTGGCTGATGGCCATGCCCGCAGGAACGCATGGGTTGCTGCAACAATAGATATCCTCTTCTGGTACGATAATGGTCAGAAGGGGGCACCTGATTTATCGCGAACTTGTGTTCCAGGGTAGACTCTTAACATAACATGCGGAGTAAACCCAATTCATAGCCAAGTTATATCGGTAAACAAAGAGAGAAATGCTTCGTTTTGCCGGAGATCGCGCAACTAGGCATGTTCGCTCGCGCATGAACAGATGACCCACTGCCCCTATCTGCCATCGTCCAGCCTACGGCACTGCGCGCGCAGGGCGGAGGGAGGCATACCGCGCAGCAGGGTGAACTGCATGGAGAGGTGTTGCGAGGAGGCAAAGCCCAGTTCCTGGGCGATATCGGTGACCGGCATGCGCGTGGTGGTGAGCAAGCGAGCGGCCTCGTCGATGCGGCAGCGCAGTTGGAACTGCTTGGGGGTGATGCCGATCACCTCGTGAAAGTGGCGGGAGAGCTGGCGATAACTGAGCGGCAGGGTGGAGAGCAGCAGCTCCAGCGAGCGCCCGGTGTAGATGGTGGCGGCGATGCGGCGGCAGGCCATCCGCACCCAGTCCTCCGCGGTGGCCGGCGCGGCGGGATGGCGGGCGAGCGCATCGACCT
>JAGUZN010000211.1 GCA_020060775.1 Armatimonadota bacterium | reverse complement strand
GCCTGGCAGGCTTATCGGTCGCGTGGCCAGGTGAAGGAAAAGGCCGAGGTGCGCGTGTACCGGGAGCCGCTGCCGGAGGGCACGACCCTCATTCTGCGACCCTCCTCGGTCGAAGAAGAGGAAATCGTGATTCAACGCGCTGCGTAAAAGCCTTTTGCCGGTGTGTATGTTGTTGGCGTGGTTTCATCACGTGCTCCGTAACATTCAAGACTGAACAGATTTGTAACTCCAAACCTGAACAGCGATGCTGTCAGTGAAGGAGGAACAGATCGGTGAGTTGACAACAACGTGACGTTATAATCGTCGAACGCTTACGGATCATTGAGACGGCCAAGCAAGCGGGGATCGCGCAGGCCACACGGCAGCATCAGTGTAGCCGCACGATGGTGTGGCGGGTGTTGAGCGCGCGGGGCCTAGCCCGGCTCACGGAGTCGGAGCCGTTGCAGCGGTTTGTCCGGCTGCGGGGGAAAGTGCACCTGGTCGCCCTGGTGGATGATGCCACGCGCATATGCCTGGGCGGGCAGTGGGTGCGGCGTAAAACAGAGGCGGCGGTACTCGGCGCACTGGTGCCGGTGTTCTGTCAGTGGGGCGTGCCGGACGCCGTGTTGAGTGACCGGGGCCCGGTCTTCTTCGGGCCGGCTACGCGCCAGGCCGGGCGGACCACGTACCAGTTGGCGCTGGAAACGCTCGGGGTGCGGGCGTGTTTCGCCAAGCCTTACAAACCGCGGACCAAGGGGAAGGTGGAGAAGTTCATCCAGTTTGTGGTGCGGGATTTCGTCTGGAGGTGGCGCACCAGGTGGCCGATCTGGACGAGTTGAACGGTCGCGGGGCGGCGTGAGTGCGCAGGTACAATGAGCAGCGGCCGCACAGTAGTCTCGGCGACCTGCCACCGGCGCGGTATTATCGGGTGAGTCGGCGGGCAGCGCTCGCCGAGGTGGAGCGGCTGTGCCAGGTGGAAGTCCAGCCGAAAGTGGCCCGGGACGCCACCATCAGCCTGGCCGGTCAGCGGTACCCAGTACCCGCCGATCTGATGGGGCGGCATGTCTGGGTGGGGGTGCTCCTGGACCGGATCGTCGTCGAACATGCCGGATGAACGTGGCCACGTATTCGTGATGAGGGTGTCCAAGTTTAGAGCTACAAGATTGTCCAGTATTGGCTGTTACATCACACGCGCTTCAAGCAGGAGAAACGCCATTCGCAGGGAAGTTCATGGCCATGCTCATCGATGTCTTGCTCTGGGTTGGGTGGAATTTTTTCCTGGCGGTGATTCCGATCCCCGCGGCGTATGCCATGGTAGGGCTCATGCGGCAGCAGGCACAGGGCGCCGCACGCCTAGCCAAGGCAGCCGGGATCCTACTCAGTGGGGTCGCCTGGCTTTTCTTCTTGCCGAACGCCCCCTACTTGCTCACGGGTTGGCGTCATTTCTTACATCAACTCACCGGCTTTAACCTCTACGAAATCGGGCGGCCTACCGGGGACGGCGCCACTACCGTGCTCCTGGCCATCTATACGCTGTTCTACCTCTTCTATAGCGCGTTTGGCCTGCTCGCTTTCACCGTGGCCACTCGCTCCGTAGTCCGTGCCCTCAAGCTGCGGGGCGCAGTACTGGCGTGTGCCGGCATCCCCTTCTTCCTGCTCATGTCGCTCGGGGTCTATCTCGGCCTCATTCCGCGGTTCAACAGTTGGGAATTGCTCTCGCAGCCGGTCTTCATCCTGCAGACGGCGCTCGACGCCTTCACGCGTCCACTGCTCGCTGTGTTTATTTTCGCCTTCGCCGCATTCCTCTGGCTGGCCTACTGGGTAGTCGATACCTGGATCGACGGCCTCCTCTATTGCCGCTTGCGTCGAGCTCACTCGTCTACGTGCTCACAGGATCGCCAGGATAGGATTACCACATAGCGCTTTGCGCCTTCCCGCCCCATCCGTGATCCGATTATTGTCGTTATGGAAGTACTAACTTTTTCTACTCAGTTGCAGGGGATAGCTACCGGGAGGAGAAAAGATAGAGTACCTGCCCTATTGCCCCCCATACAATTAGATCGTAAGGAGAAGAGTCCATGCGGTATTGCACACTGCTGTGTCGTGCGTTGCTGTCGGTAGCGTTGCTAGCCCTGGGCGGCATGCTCATCGCCGGTGAGTTGAAGGATGCCCGCGCATTCTATGTGAATTTTTCCGGTGCGAACCACTACGAATTCTTCACTGTAAAAAGCACGACGACGACAGGCTTCACCAATGTCGACCCTCAGGTTGAGATCGGGCGGGCGAATCAGGTTGCTGACGGCAAAGAGTCCGGCACACCGCTGAGCGCATCCGCCTTCCGCACCTGGGAAGACATGCGCTGCGGCGTCACCGCCAACTGCTGGGCGATCATGCCCACCGGGCAAACCGACCAGGCGGTGGCCTTTGCCGCGAAAGAGCGCGTGTCCACCAGCGGCGCCATCTCCTTCTGGTTCCGCGGGCAAGGGTGGGACTACACGCCGACGGAAGATAAGAACAAGCAGTTGCCTGACCGCATCAATTTCCGCACCTGGGATGTGCAATCGCCGTTGCGCGAGACGTTCTTTGAATTGCGCAGCCCCAAGGGCAAGGTGACCTTTGGTAAACTGTCCCCCGGCGTGTTTGCGCTGGAGGGCACGGATGGCCAGCGCATCACGCTGCCCGCCCCGAAGAACATTGACCTTGTGCACCTAGTGACCATCAACTACGCCGACGGCCACGCGACCATCCTGATCGATGGCGTGCAACAGGCCGAGGGCGCCTTCACCATGCCCGGCGATGTCGCTGACATCGTCATTGGACAGGTGGGGCTGGGCGTTGAACAGTGGAACCGCTGGATCGATGACTTCGCCATCTGGACACGTCCGCTCACCATTGCGGAAACGATGATCCTCTGGCGTAAGGAGGGGATGTTCCAACTTCCGCTCGATGTGACCATTCCCAAGTTGACGAATGCCCCCACCATCGACGGCCTGATGAAGCCCGGCGAATGGGATCACGCCGCCGTCGTCACCGGTATGGCGGCGATCTCCTTCATTAACGGCGTCTATGCCGACTACGGCAATCTCGGCGAGCTCTCAGATTTGAAGGATCGCATATATCTGGCGTACGACGACCGCAACCTGTACATGGGCTACCACTGCCCACCACCACGAGAGATCGCCGAAACCTCCGCGCTCATCGCCGTGATGCTCAAGAAGGCGATCAGTGCCTTTGACGCCAATGTCGATTCTGATGATTCGTTCACTTTCACCCTGCAGTACCCGAAACCCGGCGGGGATTATTACCGCGCGTATGTGAACGGCCTGAACACCCACTACGACTTCACTCACAAGGGGTGGATTGCGGACAGCCATTTGCCCGGCTCGCCGGGGGAATGCCGGTTGAGTTGGGATCCGCAATGGAGCTCGGCCTCCACGCTGGATATGGATGGGTGGCATCTGGAGATCGCCTTCCCGCTGGACTCGTTCACCATCCCCGCGCCGAAAACCGGCGACGTCTGGCACATGAACTTTATGCGCAACTGGCACACCGTGCGCAAGGGCATGCAAAGCTGGGCCTGGGGCAACCGTACGAGCCATGACGACGGCAATGAACGGCGCAGCAGTCCCGCCGGCCGCATCCATTTCGGTGCCGAGGGCGGCATTGTCGCCCGCCAGCGCAGCATCGGAGAAATCAGCCAGGGCAAACCGCATTTCATCACCGAACTGGCGAATCGCGATGCGCAGCCGCGGGCCGTGCGCTGTCTGCTGTCGACCAACAGCGGCGAAATGAACCAGGAGAAGATGATCACCGTGCCAGCCAACGGCACGGCGACCTGCGAGTTCAGCGGACGACTCGTGGACCCCAGCACAGCCTCCATCACCCTGAAGGTGCTTGATGCCAAAACCGCACAGCCCATCTTCGTGGCCGGTTATCCCGTGCAGCGTCCGCTCAATGCGGATGTCTACCTGCGCAAATATCCCACGCGCGGGCTGGTGAAGTACGAGATCGATTTCTCCAACCACGCCCGGTATGCTCCCGGTGAGATCACCATCTTCGCCAAAGCCTTCGATGCGTCCGCGCGCGTGGTCTGGTCGAAGACCTACCAGGGGTTCGCCGATTATAACTTCGTCAGCGAGATTCCCATTAAAGACCTGGCCGATGGCGAGTATACCGTCAAGTACGTCTTTAAAGTGCCGGGCAAGGTCGTGGAAACCGTCACTCAGCAGTTCTCTAAAAAACCGCTGCCCGCCTGGTACGCGAATGGACTGGGCAACGACCCTGAGGATGCCCCGTATCCCTGGACGAACATCGCCGTCAAGGACAACGCCGTCACTGTGTGGGGGCGCACCTACGACTTTGGCGATGCCCTCTATCCCCGCACTGTCTCCACCCAGGGCAAGACGCTCCTCCGCGCGCCTATGGGGGTGACGGTGGAGACGAACGAGGGCACGTGGACAGCGGACCTCAAGGTCAGTGACGCCAAATGGACGAAGGTGTCCAATACTCGCGTGGAGGGGGAACGCCGCGTGCAGTGCGGCAAGCTCACCCTCGTCAACTATTTCTGGATCGAATACGACGGGATGGTCTGGTCTTCGCTGAAGTTGATCCCCAACGGCGAGGTCACCGTGAAGTCGCTCGTCTTTGACATGCCGTTCACGCCGGAATTCAGCGATGTCATCAATGCGCGAGACTACTCCATGCGCAACACCGGCAAGCTGAATCCGGAAGGCTACACCGGCCCCGCCGACCCGATCTGGCTGGGGAACGGTGTTGGCGGGATGCAGTGGACGACGGAAACCGTCGGGCCCTTTGAACTGCACGACCCCAACACCGCCATGCGCGTGACCGCCGGGCCGGAAGGCGGGACCGTGCGCATCGTCATGATGGATCAGCCCACTGAACTGCGGCAGTCGCGCATGATCCCCTTCGGCTTCATCGCCACGCCGGCGCGCCCCAAAACGCTGCGCTCGTTCGAGGGCGACCGCTTCCGCCGCTCGATGCTGCATATCGGTTACTGGCAGGATCCTGAACCGGAGTGGAAGCCCTTCCACTTGCACTGGGTGAACAAGAGCGCAGTGCAACGTGGGCGCATGTACGGGCCAGACATGCCCGGCGTCGAAGCGCGCTGCGTGCATCACACCACGCTGATGATGATGGCGGCCAAAGATGAGGCCATGCAGGAATTCGGTGACGAGTGGATCACCGATACCAGCACGCGCTGGCGCGGGAAATATGCCGCGAACCAGCCAAATGTCACTGTCACCACCACGTCGCCCAGCCTGTGCGATTACATCGTCTGGCGCTTCAACGAGTATTTCAAGCAGCAGCCGGTGCCCGGCGGGTATTTCGATGTCAGCGACCCGCAGTATTCGAGCAATCCGGATGCCGGCGCGGGGTATCAGCGCAGCGATGGCACGCGCGTGCCGTCACTCAACCTGCTCGGCCACCGCAATGTGCTCAAGCGCATTTACAATATCCAGAACGATGTCTTCCCCGGCGGCGGATTGTGGTTCCACGCCTCCACCGGCCCGCAGATGGTCTTTATGTCATACTGCGTGGGCAACTACGACGGCGAAAACGGCAACTCCATCATCAATGGAGACAACCCCACCTACCGTACCTTGCTCACTCCGGATCATTACCGGGCGCAGTATATGGCCTCCAATTGGGGACACTGGAATAGCTTCTTGAGCCAGGGGCGCATCAAGGAAGATACGCTGCGCAAGTACGGCTTTGATGAACTGTGGGATCAGTGGACCGGACTGCAGTGGCTGCATGACTGCTTCACTTATACCGGCTGGTTCGGCACGGTGGGCTACCTCGAACCGCTGCTCACCCAGCGTGATCTGACGCCGTTCAATAAGTATCACCTGTTCAGCCCGTGCAACCGTTTTATCCCATATTGGGAACAGGCGGTGACCAAGCTCGACCGTCCTGAATTCTATGCCTCCTTCTACGTGAAGGAGCCAATTAAGCCGACCGGCCACTATGGGATGGGTAAATACGCCTACTACAGCAACTATGAGACCGGCCTCGACGGCATCCACCAGGCCGTGCTGGTCCTCTACAACCATGGCGATTACGAGGGCCCCGTGCGCTTGCAGATCGACTGGAAACAACTCGGCTTCGACGATTGGCAGCAGGTGAAGGCTATCAACGCCGTGCACGCCACCGGCTTTCGCGTCAAGGATTGGGATGCGCCGAAGAAGGAAGCCGAGCTCTACGATAAGAGCGCGGAAGAATACGCGCGCATTGAAGACGGCGAGTTGGTCTTCCCGATCAGCGAGTACAACTACCGCATGATCATACTGCAGGCGCCGAAGCCCTGGGATGCCGGCGCGCCGGTGCAGCCATAGGTGGAGAAATCCGCAATGCCGAAACCTGGGGGGAAAACGGCCAGTGGCCTGCTCATCTCCCCCTGGTGTTACGGGCGGCTCACCTTCATGTGACATGTGTAACGAAAACCGCAGAAAATTCCGCAGGGGAGGGAAGGAACTTCCCAGGCCGGCTAGAAACAAAGCGAGGGCGCACGCCTGTATACCGCGCCCTCGTCTTGTTGAAGGACGCAAAGGAGTCGTGATGAAGCTGGGAAGAACGCCCTATTATACGCAGGTTGCCATGCCGGAGATTGGTCGCCCGACCGAACCGCGGCCCTATCTGCCTGCGGAAGTCTATACCGTGCGCCTGGAGCAGATTCGGCGGCGTATGGCGGATGCGGGACTCGATGCCCTGGTCGTATACGGCGATCGCGAGCATTTCGCCACCTTAAAATATGTGACGAATTATGACCCGCGTTTCGAGGAAGCGTTGCTCATTATCTACCCCACCGGCACGCCGATTCTTTATGTCGGCAACGAGGGAATGGGGTACTCAAATATCGCCGTGCTTGAGGTCGAGCGCCGGCTGTACCAGTCATTGAGTCTGCTCGACCAGCCGCGCGGCCAGGTGCAGCCGCTGTACGACATGCTGCGAAACGACGGGCTGGACCGCTGCCGTCGCGTGGGGGTGGCCGGCTGGAAGTATTTCAGTGAGGATGAGTTTCCCAACGCGGAGGAAGTGCTGGAAATCCCCGAATACATCGCCATGTCCATCCGGCGCGCGGCGTCGCAGGCGCGCGTGACCAATGAAACGGCGATGTTCATGCATCCGCAGGATGGAATGCGCAACATCAATGGGCCCGAGCAGTTGGCCGATTTCGAATGGGTGTCCACTAATAACTCGCAAAACGTGCTCGAGGGGTTGCACGAGATCAAGCCAGGACGCAGCGAGCACGAGATCTTCGGCAGTATCCCATACTACGGCATGGCCTTTTGCTGCAGCCCGGTCTGCACATCAGGAGAGAATCTGCGTAAATACCTGATGGCCAGTTCGCGCTCCACCGTCGTCGAGTTTGGCGATCCGATGTTTCTCACCTATGCCTACCAGGGGGCGAATACCTGCCGCTTCGGCTGGGTGGCACATGGTCCGGAAGACGCCCCCGAACCGGTGAAAGATTACCTGGACGGCACCGCCTACCCGTATTTCGAGGCACTGGCCACCTGGTACGAAACGCTGCGTCTGGGGGCCACCGGCGATGAACTGCACCACGCGGTGGCTGATCGCCTGCTGCCGCTGGGGTTCACCCTCGGGCTTAATTGCGGGCACCTCATTGGCGAAGACGAGTGGACGAGTAGCCCGGTCTGGGAAGGCTCCCAGCTTACCGTGGTCAGCGGCATGTACTGGCAGGCCGACTTCTTCCCCGGCGCACCGAATGCCCACTTCGGCGCTTTTGCCGAGGACGGCGTGGCCATTGCCGACCAGGCCCTGCGCGATGAACTCGCCGCCCGCTATCCGCAGATGTGGGCGCGCGTGCAGGCGCGCCGCCGCTTCATGATCGACACGCTGGGCATTCGCATCCATGAGGAGGTGTTGCCCTTCTCCAACTTCACGGGAGCAGTGATTCCCTTCTTGCTGTCGCCTGAAAAGACGATCGTGTACAAGGGCGAGTAGTAACCCGGGAGCGGGGTGCCTCCGCACTCCGCTCCCGTTGTGTGCTCATAAGAGAAGCAAACAAGCAATACTCTTTAGCGAGGGATAGTCACATGGTAACATCGCGAGAACGCTTTTTAGCTACGCTGCAGCACCGTACGCTGGACCGCATTCCGATCTACGCCGGAGGCGCCTGGCCGGAAACGGTAGAACGCTGGCAGCGCGAAGGGATGCCGACAGGCGTGTCGGTCGAAGAATATTACGGCTTTGACATCGTGGATAGCTGTTACCCCTTTCGGAATGACTTCTTCCCCCACGAGATTTATGAGGAGACCGAGGAGTACTGCATCGACCAGAACTGGTGGGGCACGGTGTCCAAGTGGAAAAAACACGGGGGCAGTTCCGCTGGGCATATCGAGCTGGAGCACCGCATCCAGACCATGGAGGACTGGCGGCGGCACCGCGAGCGTTTCGATGTCAACGATGCGCGCTTCTATGTCGAGTCGTGGCAACCGGCGCCTGACCGCTTCGCCTACATCACCACCGATGACCACTTCTGGATGAGTTTTAAAATGCTCGGCATGGAGAACCTCTGCTGCTGGTTGGCCTCCGAGCCGGAGGAGATGCGTGAGATCTACGACGATTACCTCGACTTCCTCATCGGCATGCTCGACCGCACCGCGGCACGCGATATTCAGTTTGACGCCGTCTGGTTCTTCACCGACATGGCCTACCACAGCGGGCCGATGTTCTCGCCAAGCACCTACCGCGAAGTCATCATGCCGGGGTACACGCGCCTGCGCGAATGGTGTACCAAACACGAGAAGTACATGCTGCTGCACTGCGACGGCAATCTCGATGCACTCATGCCTCTCTTCATTGAGACGGGGTTCGACTGGATCCACCCGTTGGAGGCGCGTGCCGGCAATGACGTGCGGCAGTTGAAGCCGCGCTACGGCGATAAGATCACGCTGGTCGGCAACATCAATGCCGATATCCTTGCAAGTGGCGACCGCGCGGCGATCAAAGAGGAGATCTCATCCAAGGTCCCGGTGGCCAAGGAGCACGGCGGATATGTCTACTACATCGATCACTCCATTCCGCCCACCATCTCCTTTGACGACCATAACTATGCGATCAATCTCGTGAACGAGTATGGACAGTATTGAAGTACCATCAACGGTTATCTACTCCAACATAAAGGCCGCAACAATGCTCAACGTGAATTGGGAAGAATTCCTCGCGCAGCACGATCTGGTGTACGAGCGGGCCGGCGATACCTGGCGCGACGGGTTGCCGCTGGGCAACGGCGCACTGGGTGCGCTGGCGTACGCGCCGTTTCACCCCGAGTTCGTGATTAATAAAAACGATGTGTACGATTACCGGACTCCCCCACGACGTCGCCTCACCCACCAGGAGGTGCTCGACTTGATGGCGGCGGGCGGCACCGCATTCGATCTGGAGCATATGGAAACGCCCACGTCGACGCAGAAGGTCACCCCGAAGACCTGCGGCATTCTGCGCATTAAGTTCGGCAATGACAGCACCTGGACGGGCGGCCACCTGATCAGCCAGCGACTTTCGCTGCACGATGCTTGTTTGCATACTCATCTGGACAAGCACATGTCGCACCCGCGCATTACGAGTTGTATCCCGCGCGGCAAGAATGTGCTGGTGGTGCGGGTTTGCGATGTTTCCTGGATTTCTTCATTCCACAACCGTGTCGAACTGCTGTGGCATCCCGATGCCGAACTCGAACCACCAAAGCTCAGCGCAGAGGATGATCGGCTCATCCTCGACCAAACCCTCCCTGACGGCTTGCGCTATGTGATGGTGGCGAAAGTCGTGCTCACCGGGGGCGATGCCTGGAAAGCGTGGATGGAGACGCATTACCGCCCACAGCACTGGGCGACACTGCCAGAGACTGTCCGCACATCAGTGCAGGGCAACATGGCGATCGCCGGTACGGGCGGCGATTTCGAGGTGTACCTGGCGGTGGTGACCAGCCTGGAAGCCGATGATCCCCTGGCGGCAGCGACTACACTGGCGGAAGAGGCCGCGGCTGACGGTTACGAGAGCCTGTATGCCGCGCACCGGCAGTGGTGGGCGGCATTCTGGCGGCAGTCGTTGCTGAAACTTGATCAACCGTTCCTCGAGCAACTCTGGTATTTTTCGCTGTACCAGCTGGCGAGTTGTTACGGTGTGGCGCCCGTGCCTGGTCTGTACGGTTTATGGTACGGCCCGGATGATGAGCCTTCGCAACATGTTCCCTGGGGAGGGACGTATACCAATGACCAGAACAGTGAAATGCCGCCGATGCCGCTGTTCGCCGCCAACCACCTGGAGTTGGTGGAGAGTTTTTATCAGACCTTCAATGCGATGATCCCCGCGTTGCAGACGCACACTAAGGGGATATACGACATGGACGGCATCTTCTTTCCGTGTGGTTGCGAACCCCGGGGGAGCGACTTGATGCCCGGCATCTACCGGTACATCCAGTGCGGCGGCCCCTACCAGGGGTTGATTTATGCCTGGGGCTATCGCTTCTCTCAGGACCGCACGCGGCTGCAACGCGATATCTATCCCTTTTTGCGCGAGGTCTGCGCCTTCTTCGCCGATTATATGACCTTCGATGCAGCACGCGACCGTTACCGGCTCTGGCCCAGTATCCCGCCGGAAATCATGGACCTGGATATCGCCAATCCCCCGCACACGCTCTCGCTGCTCAAGGTGTGCATGCAGCAGGCTATGGAAGCGGCAGAGCTGCTGGATGTCGACCACGAGTTGGCGGCGCGCTGGCGGGACATCCTGGCGAAGTATCCCGACTACCCGGTGGAGCACGGCATCATCCTGGAAGGCGAGGGAGCGCCCTGGAACCATCACGCGTCCCAGTATGGTGGCCTCTACTCGGTTTTCCCCTGTGGCGAGTACGGGGTCGACAGCCCGCCGGAGATTCACGCATTGGTGCGGAGCACGTACGACTCCTTTGCCACCCGGTTTACCATGCGCTCGTATGCCGATACCCTGGGACGTAACCATTTCTTCAACGGCTGGTCCTGGTTCTTTGCCGATATGATGGCATTGCGCATGGGGTGGAAGCGTGAGGCGTGGGACCTGTTCTGGGAACAACCGCTCCGTTGTTTGTTGAAGCCGAACGGTTTATTTGTGCATAACGCTTTCCTGGTGGCCGACCCGGCGCAGACCGAGGCGAATCTCACGGCGATTCCCTCTGCCGAAATCATGGATGGCGATGAAGTGATGCCGCTCGCGGAACCGATGCACGCCAACAGCACCAGCGAAGCCACACCGAACTGGACAGCTCGCGAGACCGTCTTCCCGGTACTGGAGATGAGTTCGGCCTACATGACGTTCATCAATGAGACGCTACTGCAGAGCTACGGCGGTCTCATTCGCATCTTTCCCGCTGTGCCGCGCAGGTTCACCGGCGGCTTTGATCGTTTCCGCACAGAGGGCGCGTTTCTCGTCTCCGCTTGGATGAGCAAGGGCACAACGCAGTGCGTGGTCATCGAAAGCACCGTCGGCGGTGAGATGCGCCTGCGTAACCCCTGGCCGGAGAAAACCGTCACTTGCCTTACCGCGGCGGGGGATGTGCTGTCTCTTGCTGGGGAGGAAATTTGCCTGACCACGCAACCCGGTGAGCAATACACGTTCTATCGGCGTGAACAGGCCTATCGTCGGGTGCAGGAGATAGAAATCGGCGCCGAACGGCCTGCCGGTCCCAATGTGCTGCAACTGCGGGACGGCACGATTATCTGGTTAGGAAAGCCTGATTTCTACAGCGAAGACATGCAGCGAGCCGCGTATCGTCTCGTAAAGCATAAGAAACCATAGCAATGAGGACACGTCCTCAACATCCAAAAGGGAGCATCTCATGGGCAGCATTGAACACACCCCGCAGGGCTGGCGCATTGACGCCGGCAGTCTCGTGCTGACGATCGACAAGCAGACCGGCAGCCTGGCGCAACTGGTGATCAGCGGGCGCAAAGACGCGCTGGGCGCGCGCGCCGGCGCCACCGCCTTTGGCGTTGTCGCCTCGCAGGTGACGGCCAGCGAAGCAGATTTCGTCTGGAGTGAACATCCCGGGCAGGTGACCGTGCGCGACGACCTGTTGCGGCACACCTTCGATCAACGCGATGTGACTAAGGTTTGGTTCGACTTTGAGAAGGATGTGCTCACCGTCTATAAGACCTTCCGCGGTGCGCCCTGGCTGCTCACCGAGCGCTATGCGGTCGATGGCGATGCCATTCACTGGCAGGCGGACGTGACGTTGGACGAGGGCGATTTCCGCTCCTGCTGCATTAGCTACGCCATTCCCTGGCCGCAGTTGCTCTACTCCACCGAGTTCTGGACAGCGAAGGATGGCATGCCCTCCGCGCCGAATCGCTTTACCGGCCTCAAGCTGGAATACGGCGAGATCACCAGCGGCATGCTCATGCCTGTGCTGTGTTCGTACCGTGCGGATAAGAACGCCGGCCTGCTGGTGGCCATGCCCTTCGATTTCCGCTCGCCGCACTTTACCATCTCCAGCAGCTACCGCGACCTCGATCTGCTCGCCGAGTTCGACTGGCTGGCGCTGGCGCCCGGCAAACCCGCGCGCACCAGCCTGCTGCTGCACGGCACCGGCGGCCATTGGCGTCCGGCGCTGGGGTGGCTGTACGAGCGTTTCAACGAGTATTTCGAACCGCGCTCCGCAACGATCCACGACCTGTGGGGCGGGCATATCTCCGGAGGGTGCGATGTCGCGCCGGAGAAAGCGCATACCATGCGGCAGCTCGGCATGACCTGGCATGAGGTGCACGAGCACTTCCCCGCCTACGGCAACTATCATCCCGAAGGCATTGCCGCGTGGCGCAGCGGACACGCGCGCAAATGGGAAACGATGATCTCCGTAGAGATGATCCAGCGCACGATTGACACGCTGCACGCCGAGCAGATCGCCGCCCTGCCGTACATCCAGATTTCCGGCGATGGCGACGCAAAGCTCCTCGACCCCGCGATGTACGAGTCAATGGTGAAGGATCGCTACGGCAATCC
Organism: Armatimonadota bacterium; assembly: GCA_020060775.1. Taxonomy (GTDB): domain Bacteria; phylum Armatimonadota; class Hebobacteria; order CAIYQO01; family CAIYQO01; genus JAGUZN01. The sequence continues at coordinate 64,035 of JAGUZN010000211.1, read as the reverse complement.
GATCTATTCGGAGTATTACGACACCGTGCAGCTCAACTCCGACCCCTCGCTCACCTTCGGCAAGGACATCACCCGGCAGATCGACGGCATGATGACCCGCTATCCGAGCATTGACGGCGTCTTCCTCGACCAGGCCTGCTACAACTGGATCGATACGGCTCATGACGACGGCATCACCGCCATCGACAACCGGCCGGTGTATATGACGGGGTTCAACTATGACCCCCACCTCGAACATCTTTCTCGACTGCTGCACCCGAACCGGTCAATCATCGCCAACGGGCCATACTGCGTCAGCATCATGAAGTACGTCGACGCCTACATGGCGGAAGGGTCCGGCTGGCTCTGCGACCTCATGCAGTACTACGGGCTGGCCAAGCCGATGTTCTTCCTGATGTACGACAAGAGCGATCGCGATATCGAGCTGATGTTCCAGCGCTGTCTCATTTACGCGGCGGGCTTCACCAGCTACCCGCAGGCGCTGCCGTCCAAAGACCTCTACGATCGCTACCTGCCGCTGCTCACGCGCATGTTCCGGCGGAAATGGATCTTCGATCCCGAGCCGCTGCACCTGCCCACCGGCTTCCAGGGTGGCATCTTCCGCACGCCGAGTGGTTCGTTGATCGCCAGTGTCGTGGGGAATGAACCACGCGCCGGCGGGCGCACGCTGCATCCTGAGCAGGTGCAGGTCTGCACCGCCGATCTCGACCGCGTGCAGGCGGTCACCCTGCAATCGCTGGATGGCGAGATCACCCCCATCCCCTTCAGCAAGGATGGCAGCGGCATCAGCTTCGACGTGCCCGGCGACACCATCGCCGCCGTCGCCGAACTGCATCTGGAATAAACAGGTGGTGAGCAAGATGCCGTAAGAAACCCTCCCCCAGCATGCGTTGGGGGAGGGTTGTTGCGTATCCGGGCATTCCAGCATGGCGTTTCAGCGCCTACCGTCGTTCGACGGTCGTGCCCCGGTAATAGTGGGTGAGGATGCGATCGTACGCCCATCCCTCTTCCGCGAGGCCGACGGCCCCCACCTGGCACATGCCCAGGCCATGGCCCCAGCCCGCACCCCAGAAGGCGAAGACTACCGGTGTGCCGGCATCGTCCCGGTAGATATCCACGGTGAAGGCGGAGGAGCGCAGGCCGCCGAACGCGCGACGGATATTCAGTTCTTTTTCGATAGTCACCGTGCGCGTGCTGCCTTCGACGCGTACTGCGGTGATGCGTCCGGAGAGGCCACGGCGCAGCGGCGTGATGTCCTGCACCGTGCCCACCTGATACGACGCGAGCGAAGCTTCCAGGTCTCGACGCGGGATCAATGTCACCCAGCGAAACACTTCAGGGCGTGCATACTTGGGCTGCAGGCAATGCAGTGGGCGGGCGGTTTTCAGGAAGGCGGCCCAACCTTCTTCATCGTCGGGGTGCTCGGGACAGTTGGGAATATCCGCGCCAAAATCGCTCACGCTCTGCAGATACGGCACATCACGCCCCGATGCCGCTTTCGCCGATTCCGTGAATCCGCCACAGGTTGACGAGTAGAGGGCATCGATCAACTCACCCTCGTACAGCATCACCATGTGCGCCGTCTCGTTCACTGCTCGGGTGGTGCGCGGGTCTTCGTTGAAGTAGCCACCATACACCTGGCAGCGTGCGGTGTCGTCCAGATCGAAGCCCTGGGCAGCGAGACGGCCGATATGTTTTAGCGCGTAGGTGCGCGCCGCCACCGCCTGCGCTTTCAATGCCTCCAGCGGGTAGCGTGGGCTCATCTCCGAGGAGACGACGCCCCATAGGTATTGCTCGACATCAACGATATTCACCAGCGTCAGCCCGTCCTCGCGCGGCATGATCTCCATGACGCCGCGGTAGGGACGGTTCGGCTTGCCGTCATAATGGCGGCTGGGACCGAGCACGCGGATGAGCGGGGTGGGGGCATCGGCATCTTCACCTTCCGGTGCGGGCGTCAGACGTACCGTACCGGGCGCGTGGGCCAGCGGTTGACTATCGGTATCCAGCACGGCCACCCCGCCCTGGTGCGGGCGGAAGACCAGCACCTGCTCGGCGGGAAAAGTCAGCGCTTCGCCGCTTGCGCCCTCCAGTTGCACGGGCGTCGTGCCCTGCAGACGGATTTCGGGCTTTTCGGTCTGCAGGCCGATGCGCAATGAGCGCGGCAGGTGTTGTCCCTGCGCCCCGGTTAGCGGTAGCAGGAACAGGAAGATCGCATACAACCCGACGCGGGTGTATGATGGCATACGAGTGGAAATGCACATGGTGGCCTCAGTATTCCCGAAAACGGGCGAGTCATGCCATGCGGGTACGGCTTACGCCTCGTCTTTCGGCTCTCGCCGTTCTCCGCACACGCAGGGGATCTTTGCGCATTTAGGACAGCCGGCTCCGTATTTTGCCTGTGCCACCGCTTCCAGGTCCACCTCGAAGATGCTGGCCAACGTGACGAGCCAGGCGAAGACATCGGCGAATTCCGCTTCAACCTCTTTCCGCCCCTCCGAGCGCAAGGCACGCCCCAATTCGCCCACTTCCTCTACGAACCAGATGAACGTCTCCTGCCAGCCCCGCCCCTGATCCTTTTCAAAGTAAAGGCGTTCGATGAGACGTTGAAATTCCTGTACGGTCACGATCCCCTCCCGAAAGCTCCGATCCCGAAGTATACCAGACTCATCAATACGATGAAGACTACCGAGATCCAGGCGATGAAGTTGAACGGCTTGCTGTTGGCGTAATCACCCATCAACCGGCGATTATTCGCCAGCAGCAAGATGAAGACGAGGATGATCGGCACCAGCACGCCATTGATCACCTGTGAAAAAAGGATGAGCGAAAAGAGGCGGTCCTGCGGCGTGAAGAGCACCACCGCCGAGCCGAGGACAATGATAGCGGTAAGCAACCCGAAAAAGGCCGGTGCCTGTCGGAAACGGTGGTCGAGCCCGCGCTCCCAGCCAAAGGCTTCTGTCACCGCGTAGCAGGTAGTCAATGGCACGGCCGCCGCACCCAGCACACTGGCGCCAAACAGCCCCGCGCCAAACAGGAAGGGAGCCGCGCCCCCGACCAGACTGCGCAGGGCCATGGCCGCCTCGCCGGCACTGCCCAGTTGCCGTTCGCCGAACCCCGTATACAGTACAGCGGAGGTGATGATGATGAAGAAGGCAATAGCATTGGCCGAGATCGCCCCGCTGATCACATCGAAACGGCGGATGGGCAGGTCCTGTTTACGCTCGCCTTTATCCACCACTGAAGACTGCAGGAAGAAGGTCATCCACGGCGCAATGGTCGTGCCGATGAGGCCGATGCCGAGGTGCAGGTAATTCACGTTGAACTGCCCCAGCCACTCGTGTGAGGGTACCAGCATGCGCTGGAAGACCTGCCCCCAGTCCGGCTGCACGGTGAAGGCGGCGATAGGGTAGGCGAGGAAGAGGCCGGCGAGGATGAGCAGCCCGCGCTCGACCAGGTTGTAATTGCCGCGCACCAGCAACAGCCATACGGCAATGGCGAGCAGGGGAATGGAAATGAATTTATCCAGCCCGAATAAGAGATCTAGCGCCAAAGCTGCGCCAGCGATGTTCGCCGCTGCCACCAGGAAATTGGCGATGAACATGGCGAACATGGCGAAGATCGTCCAGCGCACGCCGAAGTTCTCGCGGATGAGATCGGACAGCCCTTTGCCGGTGACCGCACCCATGCGCGCGCACATTTCAAAGACGATCACCAGCGGCACGGTAATCAGCAGTAATAGCCAGAGGAGGTCATAGCGATACGCCGCGCCGGCCTGGGCATAGGTGGCAATGCCGCCGGCATCATTGCCGGCGCTGGCCGCCAACAGCCCTGGCCCGAGCACTACAAGGTAGGCCAGCCATCGAGCGCGTCGTTTCGTCGGGGTCATCCATCGCTTCCTCTGTGCGAAAGCAAGGGGCTGTCCGCGTGATACGTCAGCCCCTTAGCCATACCGTTCAACCTGATACTATTTCGCGCCCAACGATGGTCTTCCCTTCCCGAACCCGCAGGAATCCGGTCAGGATGTGCCGTCCGCTACACGGCGACCGGCGACACCAGCACTTCGCGCCCGCTCTCCGCCGAAGCGTACAGCCCATCGATGATGCGCATAATACGCACCGCTTCTTCGGGCTTGGCCAGCGGCTCGCGACGGCGGCGCATGCACTCGATGAAGTGCTTGGCTTCGTTCTCTCCCCAGCTCGAGGTGTTCTTGATCTGCGGGACGATATTCGTCGGCACACCGCACGATTCGCCGAGGAGCGTCAGTTCGCCGTTCAGCAGGCGCAGCCCGCCTTTGGTGCCCATCAGCTCAGAGAAGTTTTCCTCGCGCTCCACATTGGACGCCCAGCTGTACTCAATGGACATCGTGCAGCCATTCGCAAAGCGCACGAATCCTACCGCCAGATCTTCGACGTCCATGGGGGGCGGGGCATCTTTGCCTTTGGCCGGTTTGCCGGTGAACTTGCTGTACGTGGCGCCGGATACGGAAACGGGCTCGGGGAAGCCGATGAAATGCAGTGAAAGGTCGATGAAGTGTACGCCCAGGTCGATCAACGGGCCGCCGCCAGCCAACGCTTTCTGGGTGAACCAGCCGCCCCAGCTCGGGATGCCCCGCCGCCGCCGCCATCCGCAGCGGATATGGTACACCTCGCCCAGGTGCCCCTCATCGACATATTGCTTGGTGAACTGTGAGAGTTCAGTGAAGCGATTGTTCAAGCCGACCATCACCAATTTGCCGTTGCGGTTTTTCGCTTCGACGATCGCCTCCGCCTCTTCGGCATTCATGGAGATCGGCTTCTCCACATGCACGTGCTTGCCCGCTTCCAGCGCGGCAATAGTGATGGGGGCATGGAAGGCATTCGGGGTTGCCACCGACACGAAGTCGATGCGCGGGTCGGCCAACATCTCTTCGTAGGTCGCATAAACCTGCGGCACACGATACTGCTCGGCAGCGGCTTTCGCCTTGGCCGCATCGAAGTCGTACACCGCGCACAACTCCACTTCGTCGGGGTAGAGCGCGTAGGAGGCCAGATGCTTGCCAACGCCGCAGCCGCCACAGCCGATCAACCCGTACCGTAAACGTTTCGCCATGGGGTAGTCCCTTTCATCAAGAGGTAAGAGTAAAACCACGCCTGAATGCGCATGGAATGATCTCCTCCAGAATCTTCAACGATGGTGCACTGATTCCTTCTGTCAGGAAGGGCTTGAGGGTAACATTTCTCTGCGACAGGCAGTTGGTGGATTGGTAAGAACCAAAGTTTGCTTTTCCTTGACGCCGGGGGGTGAAAAGGATTAGCATAGGGCGTATGGCAATGACGAGGTGGCAACGCGTACTGGTGTTGATGCTGGCGATGGCGATGCTGGCGTTCGCGGTGGGCGCCGGCTGTTCTGAGCGCACACCGCGCGCGGCCGAACCTGCCGTCGTGTTTGATGCAGCGCGCGCCTGGGCTGACCTGGAGACGCAGGTGGCGATGGGCTTTCGCGTGCCCGGCACACCGACACATCGCGAGGTACGCGACTGGCTGGCCGATCAATTACGCGCCACCGGCGCTACCGTGATGCTGCAACCGTTCAGTCACGAACTGGGCGGCAGCACGGTGCAGATGTGGAATATCATCGCCGAGATCCCGGGCCATGGTCCCGCCCCGCGTGAACGCGTGCTGCTCGCCGCCCACTGGGATACCCGTCCCACCGCGGATAAGGACCCTGATCCCGCGAAGCGCGATCAGCCGATTCCCGGCGCGAATGACGGCGCCTCCGGCGTGGCCGTGCTGCTGGAAATCGCCCGCCAACTGCAGGCGCATCCCATCTCCCGCGATGTGCAAGTCGTCCTCTTTGACGGTGAGGATTATGGCCCCGGCCTGGAGGATATGCTCTTGGGGTCGGCGCACTACGCCCGGAATTTGCCTGAGCAGAAGCCCGATTGGGGCATCTTGCTCGATATGATCGGCGATACCGACCTGGCCATCCCGCGCGAACCCTATTCCGAGCAACACGCGAAAGCGGTCAATGACCGCGTCTTTGCCGCCGCACGCCGGTTGGGCTACCTGCGGACTGCCGGCATGCCCGGGTTTGTCGATGCGCCGGGTGCCTACATGATTACCGACGATCATGTGCCGCTCAATGAGGTCGGCATCCCGACGGTTGATCTCATCGATTTCGACTATCCGTATTGGCATACACTCGCCGACACCCCGGCAAAGTGCAGCCGCGAGAGCCTGCGTATCGTCGGCATGGTGGTGCTGAGCGCCATCCAGGCTGAGTAAGAGGAGTATGGCAAATTACTGGTTGCAGGTTATTCGAACGAGAGGAGGATGAGCCTGCCGGCAATGGCCATCCTACATGACGAGCTGGGATAACGTATTTCTTGAGTATTTGGAGTGAGGTACTACGCGATGTCGATGCACGAACGATTGATTACGCCGAGCGAGACGCCGGAAGACCTGGCGGTCACCACCACGTTGCGCCCGCAGCGCCTGGGGGATTACATCGGCCAGCCGCAGTTGAAGGAGAACCTCGAGACCTCCATTGCCGCAGCACGGCGTCGCGAAGAGGCACTCGACCACGTGCTGCTCTATGGTCCGCCGGGATTGGGCAAAACGACGCTCGCCCATATCATTGCCAATGAAATGGATGCCGAAATTGTCACCTCGTCCGGCCCGGCGCTGGAACGCGCCGGCGATCTGGTCGGGCTGTTGACTAATTTGAAGCCGGGCGCGGTCTTCTTCATTGACGAGATCCACCGTCTCCCGCGCGTCGTGGAGGAATATCTCTACTCGGCGATGGAAGATTACTCGGTCGACTTCATGATCGATAAGGGGGCATTCGCCAAGAGCATCAAATTGCCGGTGGCGCGCTTTACGCTGGTGGGGGCCACCACGCGTGCCGGCAAGCTCACCGCCCCGTTGCGCGAGCGTTTCGGTCTCTTTTACCATCTGGATTTCTATCCGGTGCCCGAACTCGTGAAGATCATCAATCGTTCGGCGGGTATTCTCAACGTGCCCATCGAGCCGGAGGGTGCAGAGGAGATCGGCCGGCGCTCCCGCGGCACCCCGCGCATTGCCAACCGCCTGTTGCGCCGCGTGCGCGATTACGCCGACGTCAAAGCGGATGGCCGCATCACCCGCGAGATTGCAGATCAGGCGCTGTGCTCGCTGGGGGTTGACCGCATTGGTCTGGATGAACTTGACCGCAAATTGCTGCGCACCATCATTGATTTCTACCAGGGCGGTCCGGTGGGCGTCGAGGCGTTGGCCGCCACCCTCAACGAGGAGAGCGACACGCTGGTGGATATGGTCGAGCCGTTCTTGCTGAAGATCGGCTTCTTAAGCCGCACGCCCAGCGGGCGCAAAGCCACCCCGCTCGCCTATCAGCACTTCGGGTTGATTCCCGGCCAGCAGACCATGGGCAATGGGGTGGGGTGCCTCTTCGATGCCTGAATATCGCACATTGGCGATCGATTTGCCATCCAGGGGCCGCTTCGGCGGCCTCTTTTTCTGCACCAGAAAACCGGTAACATGTTGTTTACACACCGCAATATTACGGTAATCGTCGCTTGCGCATAATAGGCTACCTTACGTTCAGGAGGTCGCCAATGCGAACCATTCTCACAACACTTCTCTTTCTGGCGTGCGTTCCCGCGTTCGCCACGTACACCGGCCTGGTGGCGATTCCCAGCACCGATGTGGTGTCCCAGGGCGTCCTTCACCTCGATGTGGATACGATCACCACCACCGATGCCGCCCAGACCACGACCGCGCTCGTGGGGTTGGAATACGGCGTGACTCCTCGGCTGGAGGCCGGCATTGACGCCTTCAACAGCGCGTACCCATTAAACGCGAATGCCAAGTATCAGTTGCTCGCTCCGAGCGAAGACTCGCCGTTCGGCGCGGCCGTCGGCATCTTTGGCGTTAATCCGAGCAGCGATAACAGCGTCAACGTGATCTATGCCGTCGGCAGCGTAAAGTTCGCCGAAGCTGCGCGCTTCACCGCCGGCGCCTTCACGGGCGACGATGACGTGCTGACCCCCGATGAGGACGGCTTTTTCGCTGGTGTGGAATACACGACCGGCCCCTGGTGGCTCGCCGCCGATTATATCAGCGGTGACAGCGCGCTTGGATCGTTCAACCTCGGCGTCGGCCATCCGGTCGCCGAAAACGTCGGATTGATTCTGCAGTACACCATGCCCAATGCGGACAATGCGTCGAATGCGCTCGGTTTGCAGGTCGACATCAACTTTTAGGTGAAGCGAAAGACGGTCATCAGCTACGGGCGTTGAGGGAAACGACAGCAGCCTCACGCGTGTACCAGCCCGGACCTGCCGTGCAGCCAGCGGCAGGTCCGGGCATGTTATGCAAACATGAGCGAGTTGTCCGTACCGGAAGGAGGAAGAGGCTGCTGTGAGCGCGAACTATACCAGTAACGACGAGACAAATGTCCTGGGCGGGGCGCGGTAGCAACCGCGCCATTGCTTTGGCTCCCAGTCATTCCTCGTTGCAAACACTTCGCTCGCAACTGTGGGCGCGCGTGTGCTCACATGGCACTGGAAAGGATAATTGAATGTCTGACGTGTTACAGCAATACCGCGAGGTCGAGTATCAACTGCCGAAGCGGCAACACACCTGGTTCCTCTATGGCGCCGGGTTGGAGAATCTGGGGGTTGATGGTAAACCTGTCGAGCACAAAGTTCCCGGTTACGCGCCCGATCAGGTGCTGATCCGCTGCGATGCGACCGGCCTGTGCTTCAGCGATGTCAAGGTACTCAACCAGGGGGGCGAACACACGCGCATCCGGCGTGACCTGCGCATGTACCCCGTGGTGACCGGCCACGAGGCGGTGGTGACCATCGTCGGCGTGGGCGAAGAGTGGAAAGACAAATTCGCCGTCGGCCAGCGCTTTGTCGTGCAGGCTGAGTTGTTCTACCAGGGCGTCAATCTCGCCTTCGGGTATGCCTTGCCGGGCGGTCTCACCCAGTATCAGGCGATCGATGAAAAGATCCTCGATGGTGATGATGGCTGTTACCTCATCCCTATCGCCGACAGTACCGGCTACGCCGAGGCGGCGCTCACCGAGCCGTGGGCCTGCGTGGTGCACTCCTACCGGCTCAACTATCGCCAGGGCGTGAAAGACGGCGGCGCCTGTCTGATGGTCGGCGGGGAAGGCGCGGAGCAACTGGTGCTCGGTAAGACCTTTGCCGAGGGCAAACCCGCACGCATCGTGGCCGCCAATCTCCCCGCTGCGTTGCTGGACAGGGTGAAGGCGACCGGCGCGGAAGTGGTGGAGATCGCCTGCAATGGCCAGTGCGGCGGCCTGGATGCCATCGTTGACGCGCACACCGCTGGCATCGGATTTGACGACATCATCGTTTGCGGAAAGTTGAGTCCGGCCTGCCTGGAAGCGGTCAGCACCAAGCTGGCCAAGTTCGGCGTGCTCAACATCGTCTGCTCCGAGCCGGTCGGCCAGCAGGTTGCGGTCGATGTGGGGCGCGTGCACTACGAGTACTGGTATTACACCGGCAATCCCGGCCCCGACATCAGCGCGTCTTATGGCTGCCATCGCACCCCCACTGAATTGAAGCCCGGCGGCACCGCCTGGTTCCTCGGCGCGGGTGGGCCGATGGGGCAGATGCACGTACAGCGCGCCTGCGAAATGCCCAATGGCCCGTCGCTGATTGTCGCCACCGACATCGACCCGACGCGACTCGACGAATTGCGCGAGCGCTTTATCCCCGCTGCAGAGGCACATGGGCGCACCTTGCTGGTGCTCAACCCCACCGAGTTCACCCCGGAGGCCTTTGAGGCCAAACTGCGCGAAATTAGCGGTGGCCGTGGTTTCGACGATGTGGTGGCATTGGTACCCGTGCCCGCCCTGGTCGAACAGGCGGCGGCATACACCGCACCCGACGGATTGCTCAACATCTTCGCCGGCCTGGCGCGCGGCACCAAGTGCTCGCTGACCCTGGAAGATATCTATCTGCGCAATATGCGCTGGATCGGCAGTTCAGGCTCGAAGATCTCCGACATGGTGGAGACACTGCGCCTGGCGGAAACCGGCGAACTCCTCACCGCCAATGCCGCGGCAGCCATCGGCGGCATGAATGCCGCGGCCGAAGGGATGCGCCTGGTGAAGGAACAGACGGTGCCGGGCAAGATCATCATCTATCCGCAGATCGCCGACTTGCCGGTGACCCGCCTCTCGGATCTCAAAGATGTGCTGCCCACCGTCGCCGCCAGGTTGCGCGACGGCAAGTACTGGACCAATGAGGCGGAAGCCGAGCTGTTGCGCCTGAAGCTGTCGCTGGAGGCGCCGGCGCAGGTCGGGTAAGTGATGAGACACGGAGGAGAATGTCATGATCGATTTGCAGAATAAAGTGGCCATCGTCACTGGCGCCGGGCAGGGGTTGGGCGAGGCGATCGCTCGCCGATTGTCCGATGAAGGTTGCCGCGTCACTGTGGCCGATTTGAATGGCGAGAACGCGAAGCGCGTGGCGGCGTCGCTGCCCAATGGGCTGGGCTATGCCGTTGACGTCACGAATGAGGAGCAGGTCGCCGCCATGGTGCAGGCCACCGTGGAGACCTTCGGCCGTCTGGACATCATGGTGCCCAATGCCGGCATCCTCATCGCCGAACCGATCGAGGACGCCGATGTCAACAAATGGCGCAAGGTGCTCGATGTCAATCTCGTCGGCAATATGCTCTGTTGCAAATACGCTGCGCGTGAGTTCATCAAGCAGCAGTCCGGCGCCATTGTGGCGATTAACTCGAAGTCCGGCAAGCGCGGCTCGTTCCGCAACAGCGCGTACGCCGCTTCCAAGTTCGGGGCGATCGGGCTCATCCAATCGGTGGCGCTTGAACTCGCGCCGCACGGCGCGCGCGCCAATGCCATCTGCCCGGGCAACCTGCTCGATAGTCCGCTATGGCAGGACAGCCTCTTTGAGCAGTATGCGAAGAATCGCGGCATGTCCCTCGAGGAAGTGCGCAAGTTCTATGAGGGCCAGGTGCCGCTCGGGCGCGGCTGCTCCTACGATGATATCACCAACCTGGTGGTGTTCCTCGCCAGCGACGCGAGCAGCTACATGACCGGCCAGGCGCTGAACGTCACCGGCGGCCAGGTGATGAACCCGTAGGGACAGGAGACAGAAAGCAGGGGGTCGCGACGGCCCCCCTGCTGTATTTGCACTTTGCATACCACCCCTTACGGGATGATTTTGTTGAGCGGGTACTCAATGATGTCCTGTGCGCCGGCGGCTTTGAGCTGCGGGATGATCTCGCGCACGGTTTTTTCTTCAAGGACGGTTTCAACCGCGACCCACTCGCCATCGGCCAGCTTGGAGATAGTGGGACCTTTCATGGCGGGCAGCAGGCTCACCACGCGCTGGACATTCCCTTCGGGCACGTTCATCTTGAGACCCACCTTGCCGTCGGCGGCCAGCGCACCCTTTAGCAGCAAAGCGATCTGTTCAATTTTCCGTCGTTTTGCCGGATCTGCCCAAGCCGCTTTGTTGGCGATGAGTACGGTGACCGATTCGATGACCGTGGTCATGATGCGCAGATTATTCGCCTTCAGCGAACTGCCGGTCTCCGTCACGTCCACAATGGCATCGACCAGGCTCGGTACCTTAGCCTCGGTTGCCCCCCAGGAGAATTCGACGTGGGCCTCCACGCCATGTTCTTCCAGGAATCGCTTGGTGGTATTGACCAACTCCGTGGCGATGCGCTTGCCCTGGAGATCCTGCACGGTCTGCATGTCGGAGTCGTTCGGCACCGCCACCACCCAGCGCACGGGACGCGCCTCCTGCTTGGCGTAGACCAGTGCTGCGACTTCCACCACATCGGCGTCATTTTCCGCCACCCAGTCACGACCGGTGAGGCCGCAATCCATCACGCCATCCTGCACATAGCGCGCAATTTCCTGCGCGCGGATGAGCACGCCGGACAACTCGGGGTCATCGATGCGCGGGAAATAGGATCGCGAGGATGCCGAAATTTTCCATCCGGCCCGCGCGAACAACGCGTAGGTCGACTCTTGCAAACTGCCTTTCGGCAAGGCGATTTTCACTGGCTGGGTCGTCATGCTGCCTCCAATTTCACGGCCGGGACACGTTGCCCCGTGCCTGCGGTATTATAGCTGTGACGAGAGAGAGGGTCAACTGATCGCTGAAATGCTTGGAAACATATATTTGCATAATCTACTCAGGGAACATGAGGGATTTTACGGTGAAGTGTGGAATAACCAACTCGAACAGTCGCCTCGCCTGGATGTTGGGCGACGCTTTGATCGTATCTTATCGGCACACTTTCAGCGTTCCCCAGATGAATTGCTTCGCGCGCAGGCCGTCATCCGGCATGGTGTTCGGGGTAGGGCAACAGTGAGGTGTGCCTGCACGTATTCAGGATGATACCGAGCCCCAAAAGAACGAAAGGATCGGCCGGCATGCTGCAGCAATCGCCCGTACAGGATACACTACCCCAGGTCCTGTTCATCGATAATGACCTCGCTCCCATCCCTGACGCCTGGCAAGCCTGCTGTCGCGAGGACGGCTTTGCCGTTGAGACTGCTTCGACGGCCGCCGATGCCGCCGCCAACGTAGCCGCTTCCTGTTCCACTACGATCGCCGTTGTGCCGGCAGAGGAGATCACGCCCGAACTGGAGACCACTCTGGTCACCCTCATGGGGGCCAACCCTGACCTGGCCATTGTGCTTGCCCTCTCCGCTCCGGTCGAGGTGCCTGAGCATTGGCGCGAGCGCCTGTTAGTCGCCCATCTCTCCCCGCAAGATCCTCCGTTTGCCCTGTTGGGGTGGGTGCGCGCGGCGCGCGAGGTGGCGATGGCGCGTAAATCGGCGGCCGTCCGCCGGCAATGCGAGCGTGACCTGGTGGCGTTGACCGACCAGTTGAATGTCGAACGAACTACCGATGAGGCGGTGGAGTCTATCCTGTCTACCGCGTTATGCGTCGTTGCGCGGACGTGCGATTCTTATGATGGCGCGCCTTTCAGCGGGGCGTTGTTGCTCATGAATGATGAGGGCGAGTTGACGGTCGTTGCCAGCCAGGGAGAACTGGCCGGATATCGTCAGGGTCAGTTGCCCGGTGCCCTGCAAGCCGATGCTATGCTTGCGGCGGAACAGCGCACAATTCAGGGTGGCGAACGCTATGTCGTTTTCCCGCTCATCCGCAACGACCGAACGCTCGGTGTGCTGTTCCTGCACGGGATGCCCTGCGCCGCCGGCGTGCCTGATGCCCTGAAAGTCATAATCAGCCATGCTGCAGTGGTGCTGGAGAATGTGACGCTGTTCGACCTCGCGGCTATCGATACCACCACGCGCATGTTCACGCGGAGTTTCATCCTTAAGCGGCTATACCAGGCGATCAAATCCTCCTCGCGTACCGGCCAGGATCTGACCGTGCTGATGATGGACCTTGATCGCTTTAAGCAGGTGAATGATACCTACGGCCATCTGGTAGGCGACCGCGTATTGCGTGACATCGGCATGCTGCTGCACAACGCCATCCGCGATACCGACATCCTTGGACGTTACGGGGGCGACGAATTTATTGCCGTCTTGCCGAACACGCCCATCAATGGCGGCATGGAGGTAGCCCAGCGCCTGTACTCCTCCGTCGCCTCGCATAAAGTGATCGCCGGCGGAGCGGAAATTCCGCTGGCCATCAGCATCGGGGTCGGGGGCATCCACCAGGATGAGGGTGACCCCAAGGGATACGCCCGCCTGCGCTCGCCACATGAATATTTCCAGCATGCCATGGAGATGGTGCTCTCGCAAGCCGACGGTTTGATGTACCGCGCCAAGCACGGCCGCGATCCCCGCATTGCCGCTGGGTTGCCGTTAAGCTGGCTTAGCTTCCACAAACAGGACCGACAAGCCAATGGCGATGCCTGAAGTATAAACGTTGTCCGTTCGTCCTTTTGCCCTTGCCGTGCTGAAGACCTCGCGGGTACAATAGTTATCTGGAGGTGCGCATGGCCGAGGAGCAATCTCCTGCCCTGGAGGGCGCATTAGCATCGTTGGGACGCCGTATGCGTGAGCATGTGGTGCCCATTATCCGCCGATTGCCGTCTTACGGTCGTTTGGTCTACGGGTTGGTCACCGATCCCCATATTACCGCCGGGCAACGCACGGCGCTGCTTGTTGCCGTCGGATATCAGATTTCGCCGGTCGATTTGATTCCCGGCTTCATCCCCGTTATCGGGCAACTCGACGATTTGCTTGTCATGCTCTGGGCGATTCGCCGTACGCTGGATGCCCTGCCGACCGAACGTCGCGAGGCCATCCTTGCCGCCGCCAATCTCACCAACGCGCAGGTCGAGGCCGACATGGGAATCGTGCGCTCCGCCCTGCATGAAGTCTTCGCCGGTAGCGCCCGCGCCGCCGGACGCGGCGTGCGAACAGCGGTGAAGGGCATTGTTGCCGGTGCGGTGTTCCTCGGCTGCTTCGCCTATTTCGCGGTGAAGTCACGTCAACGCGGCGGAAAATGATCAGTCGAGGTCGAGATCGCGGATGGTGAAGAGCGCGCGGAACTCGTACCCCGCGGCCTCAAGCCGTTCACGCGCACCTTCCAGGCGGTCGATGAGCGCCAGCACGGTTACCACGGTGCAGCCCATGGCCTCCACCGCTTCGATGGCGCGCAGGGAGGACTCGCCGGTGGTCACCGTGTCTTCGACGATGGCTACGCGCATGCCCGGACGCACCGGACCCTCCACCTGCTTTTGCATGCCGTGCGCCTTCGTCTCTTTGCGCACGAGAAACGCGGGCATGGGTTCGCCTTGCTGAAAGCTGTACACCGCCACGGCGGTGGCCACCGGGTCAGCCCCCATTGTCAGCCCGCCCACGGCCTCGACCCCCAGCGGTTGCAGCACGGCGTGCATGAGCTTGCCGGTGAGGTAGGCACCCTCGGGGGACAGGGTGACCATGCGGCCATCCAGGTAATAGCGGCTCTCTTTGCCGGAAGCCAGCACAAAGTGCCCGCGCTGCAATGCGAGCGCATGCATCAGTTCACGCAGTCGAGTACGATCGTCAGTCACACGTATATCCTCAATGGTGGGTTGGGGGAAACCGCGCCGCGTCGCGCGCAACAGACCGGCAAGACTGACGCCGGCCCAGGCAATTTCCAACAGGACAAATCCCCAGCGACGCAGTGCCAACGCCACAACGCCCAAAAAGACCGCTCCGGCCAGATTCACCAACAGGTATACCGGCGTATCGCGACCCCACTTGCCGCGCGCATTCGCCCAGAAGGCGAGCAACACCAGCAGTGCACCCAATAACTCGATGACATTTGACCAGTTTGCTCCGAACATCATCACATGGTATACCCGGATGGCGGATCACCGCATCGCACGGCAATACACATGAGGTCATCCCGGAGTGCAATCATGGCGAATGATGGCGCCATTAACATTCCTTCGCCTTCTTGATGATCGCTTCCTCTTGACAGCAGGAGAAACGCGTGTACAGACTAAAGTAGAGAAAAGGCCCGTGGCGCCTGCAAGTGGACGGCGGGTGTTTGACTCATGACTTGTGAGGAATCTGCATGACCAACGACCAGCGTAAAATGACGATGGCCATCGGCGCTGCCGTGCTCGCCGGAACGGTAGCCGCCGGTGTTGCTTACGTGCTGCACATCCGCCCGCAGTGGCGCCGACACATTGTTGAAGCCGGGCGACACCTGCTGAATGTTGCCGAGGGCATGCTCTGGCGCTCGACCGAGCGGGGAGAAATTGAACGGCGTTGACGGCTGTCGCATGCCGGCGCCGCTGGCACGTCGTCCTTGCGACCGTGCATGGATTCGATACGGCGCTGCCGCGCAGATGCTCGTCTCACGGCAAGTGATCACAGCCATCCGCAACCGAAAAGGGGCCGCGTTGCGGCCCCCAATCGTCTTCGCGCTCCGCCCCCAATTAATGTGTGCCATGCAAGGGGCAGGTCTCGGTAGGCGGATCATCGGTGAAGCGCCGCAGCAGCACACGTGGGCAACGATCACTGGCGATCTTGCCCGTTTCCGCGCAGACGCTGATCAACACGCCACCTTGTTCCGATGTGCCCCCACCTTCCTGGCCGTTGGCGGTGGGCACCCCTGCCGCGTTGGTATGGGCAGAGCAGCGTCTTGATGGCGGCGAGGGCTGCCGGCCTTTCATATAGGTCACCACCATCGTTTCCGGGCACCACGGCGTCGCCCGGTCGCCCGTTTCCATGCAGATCGTCACCTGATAGGTTTCGCTGGCGTTCACCGTCTCTTCGACCGGGGACTCTTCCGGTGTATCCTCCGCCCGCTTGCCGCGCATTTTCAATACATATTCCGTTGGTGTACGGTCAATATTGGTTGCATCCGGCAAGCTGTTAATGCGCACCAGATACTCCTCCTGCGTTTTGTGCTCAGCCGCCATGATGGGGTGGGCGACCATCATAAATTCGCGCCAGATGGGCGCGGGCACCGTGCCGCCGTAGGTGCGGTTCATCGGCTGGTTCTGTCGGTTGCCCACCCATACCGCTGTCACCAGATCATCAGTGTAGCCGATGAACCAGGCATCGCGGTAGGAGTTCGTTGTGCCGGTTTTCCCGGAGACCGGGAAGGGACAGCGCGCGGCGCGCCCCGTGCCCCGCTCAACCGCCCCGCGCATAATCTTGCGCATGGTGTTGGCGATGTCGGCCGGCAGGGCACGTTTCGCCAGTGGGCGATATTCATACAGCAAATCGCCGTCGGCCGTGGTGATCCGCGTGATCGCCGTTGGCGGGTGGTGGACGCCGGCGTTGGCCAGCGTGCCGTACGCCGAACAGATTTCCAATGGTGCGACGACCGACGCCCCCAGCGAGGTGGACAGGTACGGCTCGAGCGGATGCTTGATCCCCATGCGGTAGGCAATGTCGATGATCGGCTTGATGCCCACATCATTCGCGACAGCGGCGGCTGCGGCATTGCGCGAGAGCCATAATGCTTTTTCCAGCGGCAAGGGACCCAGGAAACGCCCGTCCGAGTTCTTCGGCGACCAGATCTGATCTGTGCCGCTCGGGTATCGCCCCGGGCTGTCGTGAATAATGGTCTTCGGCGTATAACCGCGCAGCAGGGCCGTCGTGTACACGAACGGTTTGAATGACGAACCTGGCTGGCGCCGCCCCTGCGTGACGATGTTATACTGGTCTTTGCGGAAGTTGGTGCCGCCCACCATGGCCTTGATCAATCCGGTGCGGAAGTCGATGCACACCAGCGCGCCGTCATCGATGCGTCGGAACTTATTCTCCTTCACTTTACGCGTCACCACATCTTCCGCCACCTTCTGCATGCGCGGATCCAGGCTGGTGTGTACATTGATGCCATAACGGTAGACGAGGTCGAGCCAGTCCTGCCCGAAGACGCGTTTCAGCTCATGCGGCAGAATAAAGTCAACGAAGTAGGGCGCGTGGAAATCTGCCGTTTCTTTCAGTTTACGCTCGGGCGCCAGCGAAATGGGCGTGTCGATCGCCTCATCGTACTGTGCGCGGCTGATGAAGGCACTATTCAGCATGATGCGCAGCACGGTGTTGCGGCGCTTTATCGCCGCCTCCGGATAGCGATACGGATTGTAGTCACGCGGGTTCTTCGGCAAGCCGGCGAGCAACGCCGCCTCGGCGATGGTCAGGTCCTCGACATCTTTGTTGAAATAGTTCTGCGATGCAACCTGGCACCCCCAGGACTGCACGCCATGGCGGTTGGCGCCGTAATACGCCTGGTTGAGGTAGGCTTCCAGAATTTCATTTTTCGCATAGCGGCGTTCGATTTCCAACGCGAGCACCATCTCTTGCAGTTTGCGCGTGATGATCTTCTGACGCGTCAGGTAGAGGTTGCGCGCAAGTTGCTGTGTGATAGTGCTGGCTCCCTCCTTGGTGTCGCCGGCCGCGATGTTAGTGATCAGCGCCCGCATGATGCCGCGCGGGTCAATGCCCGGGTGGGAATAGAAACGGACATCTTCGATGGCAAGAGTCGCCGGTATAATATGCTTCATCCGATCGATCGGCACATTCTCGCGGTTTTCGGAGAAGACTTTGGCCAGCAGCGTGCCGTCGCTCGCCAGTATGCGGGTCGGCGCGGGCGGACGGATATCTGACAGTTCATCACCCGTGGGCAGTAATGCTGAGACTGACGCAAACAACCCCGCCAGCAGCCCCATCCCGAGCGACGCGCCAATGAGCATGAGGATGGTAATGGCACGGAAAAAGCGGAACCAGCGCCGCCGCCGGTGTGATCCCTGTTGTTGGTAGGCCAGCACTTTCATAGTGAAACGCGCCCCCGGACGTGTGCATGACGAGATTTACGCGAACATATCCTACCCGATTTTCGCATCTTTTGCACGCCCCGCCTGACATCCCCGCTCCCATGGCGATTCGCGTCTGCGCATGTTTGATGAGGCAGTGGCATGAATTTACGACGAATACGCCCATTTTTGCATGCTCGCGGTTGCTACGGGCAGGGAAACGAGCCCGGAACGCGAATTCAGGGAAGCACAATGCAAGCAACACCAACCGATGGCCCACTACAGGTGGGCGAACAATACACTGTGACGGTGGAAACACTGGCGAGCGGCGGCGATGGGGTGGCGCGCGCGTCAGGATTCACTGTGTTCATCCCCTATGCCGCTCCGGGTGATGTCGTCGAGGTCGAGGTCGTACGCGTGGCCAAGCATTATGCCCGCGCGCGCATCGTGCGGCTGATCACCCCCGGCCCCGATCGAGTGCCGACGCCATGCCCGTTGGCCACCGGGTGTCCGGGCTGCCAGCTCCAGCATCTGCGCTACGAGGCGCAACTGCAGGCCAAGGCGATGTTTGTGCGCGATAACCTGCAGCATATCGGCCGCTTGAGCCATGTCGAGGTGCTGCCCACCATCGGCATGGCCGAGCCCTGGCGCTACCGCAACAAAGGCGAGTTCATCGCCCAACGCCAGGATGACGGCATTCGACTCGGGTATCACGGCGAGGACGGCACGATCTTTACCGCACTGGAAGACTGCCCGCTGCAACACCCGTTGAGCCTGGAAATTTTACACGCGGTGGAAGAACTGGCCACCCAGTATGACCTGCCGCTGGCGCAGCTCATCACGCGCATCAGCCCCAGCGAGGGCGCCGCGCTGGCCATTCTCGTCTGCTGGGAATGGCATGAGCGTCTGCCCGAGGTGGCGCGCGTACTGCGCGAGCGCCTACCCGCGCTGGCCGGCGTGCTCTGGTCTCGCGTACGGGGGCGCTCGGTGGTGCGCCGCACACTCGCCGAACTGCTAGACGGCGTCAGCGCACTCACCCAGCACCTCGGGAAATGGCAGTACCACGTCTCTGCCGAGTCGTTCTTCCAGGTGAATTCAGAGCAGGCCGAGCGGCTGGTGGAACTCGCCGTACGTTTTGCCGGCAATCTGCGGGAGGCGATCTTCGCCGATGCCTACTGCGGCGTCGGTACCTTCCTCATCCCTTGTGCTGTCCAGGCGTTGCGCGCCTTCGGCATTGAGGAACACCCCGTTGCCCTGAAGGATGCCGCACGCAACCTGGCGCACTACGCCATCCATGATGTGAAACTTTACGAAGCCCGTGTCGAGGTGATGGTCACCCGCCTGCTGCGCAAGGGACGGCATGCCGATGTGGTCGTGCTCGACCCCCCGCGCAAAGGGGCGGGGCGCGTGGTGCTGGAAGGCCTGCGCGGCCTCGGGGTGGAGCGCGTCGTGCTCGTCTCCTGTGACCCCGCCACCTTCGCGCGCGATGCCGGCGACCTCGCCGCACTGGGCTACCGCCTGGAGACCGTGCAGCCGGTGGACATGTTCCCGCAAACCTGGCACGTGGAAACGATTGCTCTCGCCGTGCGGGAGGAATAGCGATTGTGCCCGATACAAGTTATCACCCCGCCCGTATCGCTCCTTGATACGGGCGGGGTGGTGGGCATCCTGCCTACTCGTCGGTCTGCGTGAAGGTGTTAGGGGTACTGTGGGTCAGGCTAACGAGTTCGGCAATCTCGTCAGGTTTGAGGATCGCACAAAGATCAAGCAGGATAATGAGACGATCCTTCACCTTTCCCACGCCCCTCAGGTAGCGGGCATCCACCGATACCACGAGGCTCGAGAGTGGTTCGATGGCACTGGTGGACAGGCGGAGGGTTTCGGTGACGGCATCGACCAGCAGACCTACTAACAGGTCCTGATGTTCGACCACCACCACGCGGGTTGCCTTGCTGGCTTCGGTCGCCTGCAGGCCGAAGCGTGTACGCAAGTCTACCACGGGAATAATGCGTCCGCGAAGATTGATCACGCCCAGGATCGCCATCGCGCTATTCGGGACGCGCGTGATCGTCGGAAAGCGGATGATCGTGTTCACCGCCTCAATGCTGACGCCGTATGATTCGGCGCCCAGCGTGAAGATCACAAGTTGTTCTTCGTGATCAGCAGTCGTTTGTGCGAGCGGCATACTGTTCATTGTTGACTCCTTTCCAGACACAGGCGAGGCATGAACACGCTATACCCCGACCGGCATGCGTGACGCATGCTTGCCGTTGCCGCCGGAAATGGGGAGGGTGCGGTGTGAGCCAGACCCGACTTTACCGTTCACAGTGAACTGTGCGAGCAATTCATTGGCGCTCTGTGCCAACTTAGACAGTTCCTCTGATGACGCGGTCATCTCTTCGACTGACGCGTTCTGCTCTTCTGCGGACGCTGACAATTCTTCGGCCACGGCCGATGACTGCTCGATGATCGTCACCACGTGCTCGACCGCACGCGAGACTTCGCTGCTCGAGGCTGCCATCTCTTCGGTAGCGGCATTCGCCTGTTCGCTGGCACTGGAGACATTCTCTGCCGCGCGCAAGACCTCTTCCGCGTTGCGCTCAACATGCTGCGCGGTCTTCGCCATGGATTTTACCTGGTCGGCCACTGTATCGACAGCAGCAAGGATTTCATTCAACGCCGTGCCCGCCTCGTTGGCCTTGGAGACGCCGGCATCGATTTCTTGTGCGCCTTGCGTGATGGCATTCACCGCATCGCTGATGCCATCCTGAATGCCGCGAATGAGCGTGGCGATCTCTTTCGTTTGGCCAGATGAGCGCTCGGCTAGCTTGCGCACCTCATCAGCCACCACCGCAAAGCCTTTGCCGTGTTCGCCGGCGCGGGCCGCCTCGATGGCAGCGTTCAATGCCAGCAAATTCGTCTGTTCGGCGATATCGTTAATCGCCTCCACAATTTCTCCGATCTTCTGGCTTGCATCGCCCAGTGCGTTCACCTTTTGTGAGGAGAGCGTCGAGGAGGCCTGTACGCGGTTCATGCCATTCACGGTTTCCTGTACGATCACGGCACCGCTTTTTGCGACCTGGCCGGCGTTCTGCGCATTCTCCCCGGCGCTTTGCGCCGCACTCACGATTTGCCGAATGGCGTCCACCGCCGTCTGCGCTGCCGAGGCGGAGGCTTCCGCGCCATTCGCGCTGATCTGCACGCCGCGGGCCACTTCGTCGATGGCGCGATGCAACTGCAGCATGTTTTCTGCAGCATCTGAGGAGGACTTGGTCTGTTCGGTGGAGCCTTCGGCGACCTGTTGTGCGCCATTAGCAACGTCCTGACTGGCCTTGCCCACATTCTCGGCGGCGTCCGCCACCTGGCGTGATGACTCCTCCACTTGCTGGGTGATATCCAGGATGGCGATGATCGTCGTCTCCAGCGACTCGCATGCCCGGTTGAGGTGGTCCTTGATCTTCGCATGGTCGCCCTGATAGTTGCCGGTCACACGCACTGTCAGGTCGTTGTGCGCCATGCGTTCGAGCGCGGCCGCCGCTTCATTTACTGGCTCCAGCAAGGCGTCGAGCGCAGTATTGAAGCCTTGCACGATACCGCGGAACTCCGGCACGATCTTCTCGGCATTCCCGCGCACCGCTAGCTGCCCGGCGACCGCTGAGTGCGCCAGGTGTTCCGCCTCGACCACCAGGCTCCGGATGATGCTGTTGATATTGCGGATAAAGAGGATCGCCAACCCGATGGTGAGCAGCAATGCGATGACCAGCACAGTATAGGTCAGGGCAATGGCGCCCTGCGCCTGTCGAGAATTCTGCTCGGAGGTAGCTTTCGCTTGTTCGAGATTGTCTTTGGCCAGGTCATCAAGCCGCTTTTCCAGCTCTTGTGCGACGTTCCGCCACTCTCCTTGCAGAACGGACAAAGCTCTTTCAACATTGCCCTGATCAATTAATGCGTTGAATGTCTCCTCGTGTGCCAGATACTCTTTGTGCAACTGTACGTATTCATCATATGTGCGTTGTTCTTTCTCCGTGACGATGATCGGTGCGTACGCCTCGATATTGTTATTGAGCTGATCATTGATTTCCACAAGTCGCTTCCGAGACTCAGCCACTATCTTCGGGTCTTTCGCGAAGAGGACAATGTCACGGATGTTTACGCGTTTCCGCTGATTCAGCGTGCGTGAGTCTCCGATGAGTGCGAGCGGTTCGATATTGGTCTGGTATACTGCGGAATACTCCTCATCGATATGCCGCATATTGGTAGCCCCGACCAGGCCGACAATGACGGCGACGATGGCCAGGATGAGGAAGGCCAGCGTGAGTTTGGTGCCGATTTTCATGTGATAAAACCAGGTCATGTCATTCCCCCTTTTCGCGTACCTCGTGATGACGGCAGCCTATGGACCTATCTTGCCGTCGCAGTCGTAGTGTGTTGCGGCGCGACCGTGTGGACACAGGAGCGCCCCCGCGCGCCGTGCGGGGGCGCGTTGTCATATGAGGATATCGGATCGGCGATGTGGCGAGTTTATGGTGGATAACCAGGGGATTTGTCGGAAAAAACCGGGGGATTTTAACCATAAATCCGGGTACGCATGCGGGGGAGAAGGGGTATCGTAGGCTTACTCAACGTACCGCTCCAACGGCACCAGTCCTTCCTGAATGGCATAGCGTGTGAGTTGGGCGATGTTGTGCAGGTTCAACTTCTCCATGATTTGCCGGCGGTAGGTCTCGGTGGTAGATGCACTGATGCAGAGCGACTCGGCAATCTCCTTGGTCGTGTGCCCTTCCGCGAGCAGTTGCAGCACTTCACGCTCACGCGACGTTAATGCTGTGCAACTATACGGAGAGGCGTTCGGGACATTTGTGAGGTACTCCTGGAGCATGATGTCGGCAATCTCAGGGCTGATGTACGCCTTGCCGGCTGCCGTGACGGTGATGGCTCTGGCGAGCTCATCAAACGCCGCGTGTTTAGGCACGAAACTGGAGGCTCCCGCTTTAAACATGGCCAGAACATAGCGTCGGTCCGTGTGCATGGTCAGGCCAATAACTTTGATCAACGGCATTTCGCGCACAATCTGGCGGGTCGCCTCAATGCCATTCAGTTCCGGCATGCCGATATCCATCACCACGACATCCGGCGCCAACTCCCGCACCAGTCGCACGGCAGTCCGGCCATCACTCGCCTCACCGACCACACGAATGCCCGGCGCCTGATCGAGCAGCGTGCGTAGACCTTCACGCAGGATTTTATGGTCATCAACAATAACAATCGTGATACTCATGAATTATACCTGATATCCTGGATGCTACCGCCTGGTCCAGCAACAATGGGTGAAGCCGAACAATCATACAGATCGGGCTGTTCTACCTCACTCTCGCCGTTGATGCCGGGAATATAGAGCGTGATCCGCGCCCCAGCCCCCGGGCGCGAGTCGATCAGCAGATACCCGCCAATATGCCGCAGGCGTTCACGGATACTGAACAACCCGAAGTGCCGCGAATCCGCTGTGTGTGCCTGGAGTCGCGCCACATCAAACCCCTCGCCATCGTCGTCGACGGTGATGTGAATGCCGTTGCGCTCCGGGCGCAACACCACTTGTGCAGAGCGGGCATGGGCATGCCTCACCACATTCATGACGAGTTCACGCACTGCCTGGAATGTTAGCACATTCATCTCCTCCGACAACGGCGGGAGTGCGCCTACTACGCGAAGACCGGTGAGGAGTCCATGCCGTCCGCGCAGGTGGTGGAGCAGCCACTCCAGTCCGGCCTCCAACCCCAGTTCGTACAGTACAGGTGGACTAAGATCAAAGGTGAGCATGCGCGTGGTCTGTAAGACGTCCTTGACTAACTGGTGCACGCTGGCGAGCACCTCCGCAGCATCGGGAGACTCCACGTGACGTTGCAGCGCGCCGAGTTGAAGTTGTGCCAGGGCGAGCACCTGTCCAATATCATCATGCAATCCCTGCGCGATTCTCCGTCGTTCCTGCTCCTCGGCCATAACCAGTTCGGCGGCGAGCCTGCGCAGTTGCTGTTGGTATTGGGCGATCTGCGCTTCAGCCGCTTTTCGCTCGGTGATATCGATGAGCGAACCGGCCATGCGATATGGCTGGCCATCATCGTCGTATACGGCGATACCCTGCGACTGCACCCAACGATAGGCGCCGTCGCGATGGCGAATGCGGTACTCAATATCGAGAGAGGTTGTTTTTCCGCTATTGACAGCGAGCAGTTCCGTCTGCACGCGGTCGACATCATCAGGATGCACAAGTGCTTTCCATGCCGATACGGTACGGGGAGACTCGCCCCTAGCGTAGCCGACAATGGCATCCCAGCGGGGAGAGAGATACACATCGTTGGTGCGCATGTCGATATCCCAGATGCCGACACCGGCGCCATGCATCACCATCGCGTAGCGCTCCTCGCTCACCCGCAATGCTTCCTCGGCCTCTTTGCGTTGGGTGATATCGCGCGCCACTACCAGGAAACGGTCATCAGGAAGCGGGGCGATATTGGTCGAAAACCAACGCGTGACTCCATGCATGCTGATAGGGAGCTCGTATGACGCAGCCTTCCCCGTGTTCCGCACTGACTGTGCAACTTCGTGCGCCCACTCGGCACTCAACTCGGGAAAAATATGAGAGACTTTCTTCCCGAGTAACGCGTTTGGGGTGATCAGGGAAAACTGGTATCCTGTCTGCGGCACCTGGAGTATCGTGCCCTCGGCATCGACCACAAGCACGAGTTCGCTCAATGCCTGGAACAGCGTCGAGAGTTCCGTCATGGAGGCCTGCAAGGCCGCCTCGGTGCGTTTCTGCCGGGTGATATCAACGCCGATGACGATTGCACCCGTGATTTGATCGTGGTCATCGCGCACGAGGACGCAACGCGATAGAAAATACTTGTCTTGGTGAGTCGCTTCCTTCTCCTGATTTTGCTCCGTGGAAAAAGCCAACTGCACCTGGCAATCCGGGCAGGGCTCCTGGCGCTGCCACAGCATCTCGTAACAATGTACTCCGTCCCGTCGTGCCGCGGGGTCACCGTAATTGGTCCATACCACGCGCAACTGCGTGTCGAGATACTGGATGATCACGTCACGGAGCCCGGCCAGCGCCACTTCCCGCTCATGCTGCACCCGGTATAAGTTCTCCTCCACTCGGGTGCGTTCAACAATCTCCCGGGATAATTGCTGATTTGCTTCCACCAGTTCGGCCGTTCGGTTCGCCACGCGCTGCTCCAACGCATCGTGCGCCTGCTGGAGTTGCGCTTGTGAGTGGTTACGCTCGGTCATGGCTGCCGACAGGGGCAGCGTGCCCAGCGTGGCCAGCGCCAGGAAGATTTGCATCTCGAAGGCATTGTCCATCAGCGTGGGATCGGATGCCGATCCCAGGATATTGTCGAGTGTCCACAGGGTGAGCAGCACGCACGTCATCAACAGCGTAGCGGCGCCGCGTATGCTAAAACGCAGTGCGGTCCACATTAACAATGGGTAATAACCGTATGCCAGTAAGAGCAGCTTCAACGAGATCGTGGCTGTCCAGTCATGAAGGGCGACGCCGAACAGGATGAGCAGTATGATGATGGCAGTCACCTCGACCGCTTTTGCCGGAGACCAGTGCGGACAGGGGAACTGCAGCCAGGCGAGGACGGCCGGTGCCGCCACCATGATACCAACCGTATCACGCAACGTGTGAAACTGCCAGAACTGCATCAACTGCGCAGTGTCCACCGTCCCGAAGAACCCGACAGTGCAGAGATTGAGCGGGGCATCGATGAACGCGCTGATCAGCAGGGCGATCACCATGATCCCCAGGATGGATGACACACGAAAGTCGATACGCTGGGGGAAGAGCACCCGTCGTGCGAGCAGGGCTCCTGCCGTAACAGCTACCGTGAGCGCCAGGCTCTCGGTGAGACAGGTCATCACCGATGCGCCGTGCAGCATGGGATTTATGAACGCACCGAGGAGTACACCGGCCAATGTACGCCAGCCGCACGCCAGCATCGCCGCAAAGGCGATGCCTGCAGGCAACCAGATCAGGGGGATGCCGTCACCCGGCGCGAATACGCGGAGGGTCAATTCGGCGATCACAAGATAAAGGCTGGCTACGCATAACGAGGCGAACCACCAGCCACGGCATGCGGGACTGTACGGCAATAATGTCATAGCATGATCGGACTACTTACACACGGTCATTCCATGACAGCGCGAATCAGCCAATATCCGAGTCAACACCTGCACCCGGCAGGATTGGCATCATCGGAGTACAAGCGAGACGTGCAGGTTGATATGCACGGGGGTTCGGCACAGGGGCGGGTACGCTGAACAGTGCGGTATCAAAGGCCATGCCCATCTCCTGGCATTCTATTTCCATACAACATCAATAAAGTCCTACTGTACCATCCGTGAAATGATGAAGCATTGGTTAAAGGGGCGTGAATAGGATGCGATGGCATCGTGACGTAGGAGAAGCACTGCTCACCTTCGAATCAATAGGGGGTATCGTGCGGTTTGCGCTAATATATGGAACAATAGGGCGAATGGGGGATGACGACAGCGCTTGTCTCCCGCGACTCGATGCCGGTCGGAGAGCCGACATGTCGGCATCATGCACTATTCCCAAGGAATGCCGGTGAACGATCAACACACAACAGCTCATGCCGACCAGCGCGCCATCTGGCAAGAATTCATCTACACCAGCCTGATCATGGTGGCAGGCGTGTTCGTCCTCGAAGCGACGGTGCAGATAGTGCTGCAAGCATCAGGTCGCACATTATCTCCCGCCAAGCACCTCCTGCTGGATTCCATCTGGCTGGTGCTCCTGCTGGGTGTGCTCTACTTCCATTTTCGGCGCCATTCAGCCATGGTGCGCCGGCTCATGGCAGCCTTGCGGCGCAGCGAAACCACTTGTGATACGCTGTTCGAAGCCACCACTTTGGGCATGGGGATGCTTGATAACCAGGGCCATTTACTCATGGCGAATAGCGCCATGCAGCTCCTGCTCGGCTGCACACCCGATCAACTGCGCTCAAAGCGCCTTCAAGAGGTTATTCATCCAGACGATCTCGCACAGATTGTCAGCCCGCTCGATACAGCCCTCGCCGGTATGACGGCGGCATGCCAGTTTGAGATTCGCCTGCAGCCTTGTGACGATCGTCTGATCTGGGTGCGGATGACGCTTTCGCCGCTGGTCGGCGAGGCGGATGGTGCGCAGTCCATGGTGGTGCTTGATGATATTACCGAACACGTGCAGGCCGTCGATCGTTTGCGCCTGTCAGAGAAGGTCATCAATAACACCATTGAAGGCGTTATTGTGACCGACCCCGAGGGCCTCATCGAGAATGTGAACCCGGCCTTCTCCCTGATCACCGGCTATACCGCCAAAGAAGCCATTGGACACAACCCGCGCATTCTCAAGTCCGACCGACATGACGAAGAGTTCTACCGCGCGATGTGGCAGGACTTGCTCACCGCGGGGCGCTGGCAGGGGG
Source organism: Armatimonadota bacterium (assembly GCA_020060775.1). GTDB lineage: Bacteria > Armatimonadota > Hebobacteria > CAIYQO01 > CAIYQO01 > JAGUZN01. Next base: position 36,305 of record JAGUZN010000211.1, on the reverse strand, counting down.
AAATCTGGAACCGCCGGAAAAACGGTGAGGCGTACCCGCAGTGGCTCACCATCTCGAATATTCGCGACGAGCAGGAGCATACCACGCATTTCATCGCCGTGTTCCACGATATCTCTGATCTCAAGCGTAGCGAAGAAGCGTTAAAGTATCAGGCTGACCACGATGCGCTGACCGGCCTGCCGAATCGCTTCCTGCTCAATGATCGCCTACATTCTGCGCTGGCCCACGCCAGACGCTACGGCAACCACCTGGCTATCATGTTCATGGATCTCGATCGCTTCAAAACCATCAACGATACGCTGGGGCATTTCGTCGGCGATCAGCTTCTCCAGGGGGTGGCATCACGCTTGAGTGGCGTGATTCGCGGCGAAGACACGGTGGCGCGCATGGGCGGCGATGAGTTTCTCGTACTGCTGCCCACCGTCACGCAAGATGAAGACGCCGCCAAAGTGGCGGAGAAACTGTTGGAGGTTTTCGCACAGCCCTTCCATATCCAGGGCCACGAACTGTTCGTTACGCCCAGCATCGGCATCAGTGTCTATCCGAGCGATGGCGAGGATAGCGATACGCTCATCCGTCACGCCGACACGGCACTCTACCGGGCGAAGGAACAGGGGCGCAATACCTTCTGCATGTTCACCCCCATGATGAACGAACGTGCGGTTGAGCGCCTGACACTGGAAAACCGGCTGCGGCGGGCCCTGGAACGCGAAGAATTCGTTATTCACTATCAACCGCGCTTCGATGTGCATACGCGAGCACTGACCGGGATGGAAGCGCTGGTGCGCTGGCAGACGCCTGACCATGGCCTGGTCTCGCCCGGTGAATTCATTCCACTGGCCGAAGAGACCGGCCTCATTGTGCCCATCGGCGAGTGGGTGCTCCGTAATGCCTGCACGCAGTTGAAACGCTGGCAAGATGCCGGTCTACCAAAACTCCGCATGGCGGTCAACCTCTCCGCGCGACAGTTCAACGAGGCAAACCTTGTCGATCGGGTTTTGGAATCGCTGCAGGAGATCGGGCTTGATCCCCGTTATCTGGAGCTGGAGATCACCGAAAGCACCGCGATGACCGGCGTCGAGCACTGTCTGGCCATCCTGCATAAATTGTACGAGCGCGGCATTTTCATCTCCATCGATGACTTCGGCACCGGCTACTCCTCGCTCGGCTACTTGAGCAAGTTCCCCGTCCATGCCTTGAAAGTCGATCGTTCCTTCGTGCGCGATAGCCTGCAGAGTGCCGACGCCGCGGAAATCGTGGATGTCATTATCTCGCTTGCGCACAATCTCCGCCTGCGCGTCATCGCCGAAGGCGTGGAGACCGAAGAACAGTTATCGTTCCTCGCCGACCGCCAGTGCGAGGAAGTGCAGGGATTCCTGTTGGGCCGGCCCCTCCCTGCCACGGATATCGAGAAACTGCTCGTCGTGCAACATGGACAACTGTCGGCCACCTGAGCGCAACACCGCTCCCCGCGACGCTGATCGCGGAGAGCGGTGTACCCGGGATACATGCTGTTAGCGGATCTCAATCCGATCAGCCAGCAGCAGATCACCCAGGTTGGTATAGGTAATGCGCAGTTCTTCACCGGCGCGCAAATCGGCCAGCGGGATGCGTGTCCCATTGCGCTCCACCGCCTGCAATCCCTTGAAGGCCATGACCTGGACTTCTTTCCGATGGTCCGTCCTGATGACCAGGCGATTGAAGATCAGTCCGCTCGATATATACTCCAACCGTCCCTCCACGGAGATGCCGGGCACGTGGTCGTCACGTTCCCAGCCATCTGAAGAGTAGTCCGGGTCTGCCCAGTGCGGGCGATCACCCTGCGGGTAGGTATCGCCGGGGCGTAGCACTACCAGGCGTGTGACCCGCACCGAAGAGTATCCTTCGTCCGTGTAATAGAACACCACGCGCTGTCCGGGGCGCAGGTAGCGGAACGACTCGTGCTGGCCGTTCGCCAGGATGCGCGTATCCTCATCAAGCAACAGGATCTTGCGCCCGGTATTGGCACTCACTTCCAGTCGCTGGCGTCGGGCATCGACATAGCGAATCTCACCCCACGCGCGATAACCATGATACTCAGGATAGGGAGAGTAATCATCACCCCAGCCATACGAATGGCCCACGATCGACACCCGCGTCGCCAGCACGCCCCCTTCGGCGCGCAGGATGCCCTGCACCACCACCAGGTCGCCCGGGTAGAAGGGCATCGGAGTGCTGCCATAGGGGGAGCGTTTCTCCGGGCTGCGGCGATCACCAGGTTTGGCAAACGTGACGCGCGTCTTGTCGGTCACGAAGACGGCCTTGCGCACATTTTGCCGGTCGAGCACCATGATGCGTCCCGGCGTCACGTCCGTCACCAGCAGCAGGAAATCGCCGGTGCGCGCGCCAAGCTCGGAGTCGAAGTCGTTGTAGCGCTGCGCCTGGGTGCCGTACCACTGGTGAAAGGCGCGCGTCTCGGCCGGGTCAACGGCGTTATTGACTCGTACGGTCACTTTAGGGCCGCGCCGTTGTCCGCGGTCATTGCCACGGTCTTCGTCGCGGTCTGCCAGAGCGGGGATGACCGCGCTGATCCCCAGGGCGAGGGTGAGGCCCGCGATCAGCAGAGTTCGGATGAACATGGTGTGCCTCCTTTCGGCAACGTGGGCGTCGGGGGGCCGTGCGCCCGAACTCAAACAGGATGGGCGGATCGCGCTGGGGGCTGTGGCGTCCTACACCCATTCATACGCGCGCCGGGAAACACAGTTGCAGACCACCATGAAATTATTTATGATGGGCAGGGTAGGGGAGTTAGCGGACGATCCTGGCGAAGGTGTGCAGGATCACTGTGAAATCGGTGAATACGTTCGCGCGTTCGGCATAGTCGAGGTTCAGGCGGATTTTCGCCGGCATGATCTCCTGCAGATAGAGGCGTTGTGGATCCTCCGCAGCCCCCAGCACCTCGCTCTCATCGCGATAGGTGATTGAGGCCGGATCGGTGATGCCGGGTATGAGGACCAACACGGGCTGTTGTTCGGTGGTGTAGTGCGCCACGTAATCCGGCACCTCCGGGCGCGGACCCACCAGGCTCATTTCGCCGGTGAGCACGTTGAAGAGTTGCGGCAACTCGTCCAGCTTGGATGCGCGCAGCCAGTGGCCAATGCGCGTGATGCGCGGGTCGCGCCCTACCGTCAGTGCCGCGCCGATGCGGTCGGCGTTGACCGTCATGGTGCGAAACTTCCAGATGCGGAACGGCATGCCGTTCCGTCCCACGCGCACCTGCCGGTAAAAGACCGGGCCGCGGTCGTCCAGCCAGATCACCAGCGCGATGAGCAGGAACAACGGGCAGAGCAGCACGAGCCCCAGCACCGTCCACCAGAGATCGAAGCACCGTTTCGCCATGGTCATCGGTGGTAGTGCCTCGTCACATCCAGCACCGCGTCGATCACATCCGCCACATCTTCTTCCGACATACGCGGGTGCAGCGGCAGGCTAAGCATGCGCTGATAGTGTTCGTAGGCGACCGGGAAATCGCCCGGGCGGTACCCGTATTTGTCGCGGTAATAGGGGTGCAGGTGAATCGGGATGAAATGCACCGAAGTACCGATATTCCGCTGTCCCAACTCCTCGATGAACTGTTCACGCGAGATGGTGAGCGCTGCATGGCGCAGCCGCAGCACGTACAGATGCCAGGCATGCTCGACATCCGGACGCACGGTGGGCGTCTCCAGTGTATCCTCTCCGGCGAAGGCGGCGGTGTACGCCTGCACGATCTGCTGCCGGCGCCGTTGAAACTGCTCCAGCTTCTGCAACTGGTGAATGCCCATGGCCGCCTGGATATCCGTCATGTTATATTTGAATCCGGGGAACACCACCTCGTAGAACCAGTTGCCGCCCTGGCCATAGCGCTTCCAGGCATCGCGGTTCATCCCATGCAGGCTGATCATGCGCGCGCGCTCGATGAACTCCGGATCGCCGGTGAGCATGCCTCCCTCGGCGGTCGTCATATTCTTGGTGGCGTAAAAGCTGAAGGCGGTCGGGGTGGATGAAGCGCCGATCAGTTCGCCGCGGTAGCGTGCCGGCAACGCATGGGCGGCATCTTCGACCATGGCCAGGCCGTGACGGTAAGCCAGGTCGCGCAGTGCCGCCAGGTTCGCCGGGTGCCCGCTGTAATGCACGATGAGCAGGGCGCGCGTGCGCGGCGTGATCGCCGGTTCCACTCGCGCCGGGTCGATGTTCAGCGTATCCGGCTCCACGTCCGCCAGCACCGGCGTTGCCCCCACATGCTCGATCACATTCACCGATGCCGCAAAGGTCATCGGCGTGGTGATCACCTCGTCGCCGTGCCCGATGCCCAGCGTCGCCAGCGCCGTGTGCAGCCCCGCCGTGCAGGAATTCAACGCCAGCGCCCCTGGTGACCCCAGATACTCCGCGAACGCCTGCTGGAACTGCTGCACTTTCGGCCCGGTGGTGATCCAGTCCGAGTGCAGACTGTCCACCACCTCTTCGATCTCTTCCTCGCCGATCGCCGGCGGCGCAAACGGTAAAAACGACTTGACCCTCATGGTCCGCCACATCCTTCCCCTGGAACCCGCGTTATCTCCAGTGTAGACCGCCCATGGATCGGTAATCGCCGAAGTCGCGACAAGGTTCGTGCACAGAGTGCACGGTTGTACACCCATGGTGACGGGGAGTGCAGGAGTCCCGATAAACGGGAACCACAGGGTGCAGCTTTCACCCAACCTGCACCCTGACTCAATCATGCGAGCACGCCGATCAAGCCGGTACGGGGTAGGAGGTATGCGACATGTCAAAGGGTATGCGTGGACAGATCACGCATCACGTGGAACTGCCTGGCAGCATGGCAGAGAAGAGCAGGCACCTTGGGGGATGGCTTGAAACGCTTGTCCAAAGCGGGTACAATAGCCAGCAGTCACGAGAGAAGTACTGGTGCTTACCGGTGTTGTCGAACACAGGGCGCAGGACTGACAGCGGCTTTGCGCACGCCCCGGTATCGGACTGTCAGTTATTCCGGGCGGAACGCAGGTCGCAGGTTTGCGGCACGTCAACGCGCGGTACCCTGATAGGCGAGAGATATAGTGCACACCCCCCAGGTAAATCGGGCACTCGTCTTGCCACTATTGTTGAAGTGAACTGATGGGGAAATGCGTTGCCCGATTTTCGGGCGGCCCCTACTCGATGACATCCATCAGGAGAACATTCCCTGGCGACCTTCCCCCGAAAGTCGCCGAATCGACCGAACTGAAGCTGCAGGACTGACCATGACACAGCAAATCGATCACCTTGCGGAATGCCCAACAGTGCCTATGCCTCCCCGCTTCCTGTCCATTGTGTGGAAGTACCGGAAAACGCTGTTAGTCGGTATGGCTATCGGTCTTCTCCTGGGCATCGTCATTGCCGTACTGCGTCCAACGACCTATACATCAACAGCGACCCTGCTCTTCCCTTCCGCCCCCGCCTCCCGAATGAGCTTACTCGGTGGTGGTGGAAGCGGTGACCTACCCAGTCTGCCCTTACTGGAAGGGGCCTTAATGGTTCCCCAACCTGGCACCAGTGCTGTCACGGCCAGCCTGATTCTTGAGAGCAACCGATCGTTGCGCGAGGTACTGCATCAATTGCATCACGATGCGAATGACCCCCTTGACTTGGCGAACGCGTGGAAGCTGGACGATCGCGAAACACTGGAGAAGCTCCGCGAGAATATGGAGATTAAGGTCGGTAAGCAGGGCGAGTTATATGTTGGCTTCCGTGACCGTCAGCCGCAGACCGCCTACAGGGTTGCGTCAGCACTGGTGCATGAACTCCAGGTACTCTCCAAAGAACTCGGCATCAATCCTGCTGAACAGAGTGTTGCTTTTCTGGAACAGCAAGTGCAGGAGGCTGATCGCAAACTCCGGGTTGCGACGTCGGCCATGTTGGATTTTCAACGGGCCAACCATATTGTATCCATGCCTGACCAGGCGAGAGCATTGGCCGAACAGTATGCCAAGATGCAAAGCGACAAAACTGCGGCAGATCTCGAGGCCTCCACAGCCATGCGACAGGTGCGCGTGATGACCGACGTGGCCGGCAAGATGGTTGAAGCGTGCATTGATCCAAACCCGGCAGTAGGTAATACGCTTGCACAGCTTTACCAACAGGTCACGAAAATCGAGACTGAGTTGGCGCTGCTGTCAGAGAAATTGACCGCTCACCACCCGGATGTACAGGCCAAACAAGCCGAATTGCAGCGTGCCCAGAAGGTCCTCAATGCAGAAATTGATCGTCAACTCTCTGCACTCGATCAAGGTGGATCCCCGGTATTGTACCCCGCAGTGATCCAGGCGGCAGCCAGCCATGCGCGTGCCGAGGGGCTGGATGCCGCTTTACGCAAGATGCAAACAACCGTTGAAAGGTTACCCAAGCAGCAAGCGGCGTATGCCCGATTGCAGGCAGAGTTAGAGGCAAACGTCGCTACCGTGAAGTTGCTGCGCCAGGAACTTGAAAAAGCGCGCATTGTCGAGCAGTCACGAGGACCGAATTTCGTGTTGCTGGACCACGCCGAGTTGCCCGAGCAACCGGATAGCGCTGGTCGAGTACGTATCATTGTGCTCCTGGCCTTGCTCGGTTTGGCGTTCGCCACGCTCCTGCCGTATCGTGAATGGTTCCGCACCCAGGTGGTGTTGGATGCTCAACAGCTTCACGAGGGAACCCATGCCTGATACGCTCCCCGTCAGTACGGTAACGGGAAGGCCGTTTTCCATTTCTGCGGTCCCTTCGCTATTGAGATCAGTATTTGGCCGCGGACGCTTCGGGTGGAATGTCACAATGGTTGCCGGAGGGACAGCCATTGCTCAAGTCGTCGCCGCGGCGTCATCTCCTATTCTTAGCCGCTTGTATGACCCGAAAGACTTTGGGGTGCTCTCGTTCTTCACGGCCGTCGTTTCCGTATTGGTTATCCTGGGGTCGTGGCGCTACGAACAGGCAATCCCGGTGGCCAAGCGTGATCGACAAGCATCGAATCTGCTTGCGCTCTCGATCGCGCTACTGCTAATGATGTCTCTGGCGACACTGGTGGTCACGTTGTTATTCGGTGGACGCATTGCACAACTGATCGGCGACCCATCCATCGGCAAGTTTATATTCCTTATTCCCCTGGGCCTGCTGGGGTCCGGGGGGTATCAAGCGTTCAATTTTCTCGCTATCCGGCAACAATCGTACGCTCGGATCTCAACGACGAAAATTACCCAGGGCATCGGCATGGTGCTATCCCAAGTCGGACTTGGCCTGTTGCACGCAGGGGCATTCGGGTTGTTGTGTGGAGATATTATCGGTCGCAGTGGGGGAGTGTTCTCGCTTGCGCGTGGCGCATGGCGGGATAACCGAGCGGCCTTTAGCGGCATCAGTCTCCCGCGAATGCGCACGGTCGCTCGAACGTTTCGCGACTTTCCCCGGTTCTCCACCGTGAATGCCCTGCTCGGTGGAGCCGCCATGCACCTGCCCGGGCTGTTATTTCCCATTGCCTTCGGTACGGCAGTCGCCGGGCACTACTTTCTGGCGTTTCGCGTATTGGCCATCCCAATTACATTAGTCAGTCAGTCCTTTACTACCGTGTTTTATCAGAAGGCGTGTACTTATCATCATGCCGGTAATAGCCTGAAAAAGTTAGTGCTCATGGTATATGCCTCCTTGATAGGGCTAGCTCTGATCCCTGCGGTTATACTCTTTGTGTACTCACCTGATCTATTTGCCGTTGTCTTTGGCGAGAACTACCGTGTTTCCGGTGAGTATGCACGTTTTATTTTGCCGTGGCTGTTAGTGGTACTGGCTGTACAGCCTACTTCAGTCGTGTTTCAGGTAATCGGTGCACAGCGTTGGCTGACGGTCATCGAAGTCTTCGGTTTCTCTCTTCGTGCAAGCGTTATTGCAATAGCGTTGTTCATGAATGATGCTCTGTTGGGTATTGGTCTATACAGCTTGGCAGGCATCTTGATTAATGTCGTAATGGCCATTACAATTCTGCATCTAGTCGCTAAAGGTAATAGATAGATGGACTGGTATCCTGTATTAGCAAAGCGTGTGCTTTACCCCTGCTTCGACCGCTTGCGTGGACGTAACTTGAGTCGGCGGATCGCAGAACTCGATGAGCAACAATGGTGGTCTGCAGAACAAATTGCATCATACCAACTCGACCGCCTACAGGCGTTGCTTCAGCATGCTGCTGCCACCGTCCCGTACTATACGACAACCCTACAACAGTCTGGCCTTAATCCGAAAGCGCTCACCTCGTTGAAGGATCTTCAACAGCTCCCAATTCTTACAAAAGCGAGGATCAATGAAAACTTTGATAGAATGATCTCCACAGCTTTTCCAATAGAGCAACTCGTCGCAGGGAGAACAGGTGGTTCGACAGGCGTCCCAACGCGTTTTTTTCATAATACTGCTGCACTAGACTACATCAGGGCTGCAGTGATTCGGAACAGTGCTTGGGCAGGATTACACATCGGAGAGAAGTATATTAAGGTTAGTGGATCCCATTTCGACTATTTTCTTATGCAGAGACTCGTATCAAGAATCACCAGTCGTCTTTTAAGGTTTCGTTGGGTATCTGCCTATCAGTTATCCCCAGAAACTCTAAAAAATTTTCTGCACGAACTACACACATTTAAACCTGTGGCACTTTGTGGCTACGCGTCCGCTATTTCGCAATTTGCACATCTAATGAAAGATAATAATATTTCAGCCAATGTCAACACGATTATGACTTCGTCAGATACTCTATTTCCACAGCAAAGAGCAATTATAGAGGAAGTATTCTCCTGCAAGGTGTTTGATGCCTATGGTAGTCGTGAAATGAGTATTGCGGCAGAGTGTGAAGTGCATCGAGGCATGCACATAAATGCTGATTGCGTATATATCGAAATTCTCGATGATCAAGGGCGTCCGTGCCCACCAGGGGTGACCGGGCGCATAGTCGTTACGGATTTGCATAATTATGCTTTTCCGTTCATTCGCTACGAAATTGGCGATATCGGTACTTTTGCTGATGAAGGTACCTCTTGCCCTTGCGGGCGTCATTTACCAAGAATTGCCTCGCTTGAAGGCCGTGTGGATGACTGTATACGTACCCCTGAAGGAATGATAGTGACAGCTCCAGCGTTCACCATTGTCTTTAGCGATCGTCCCACCGTGAAAGAATACCAAATCGTTCAGCATGACTGGAAACACTTGACAGTTAATATTGTCAAGTGTCCGAAGTATTCCTCAGACGACGAAGACTACTTACGTGACTGTATCGTTCGTATGATCGGATCTGACATACAGATCGCGTTTGAGTATGTCGAAGGTATTGACAGAGGGGAATCCGGTAAGCGCAGAACAGTTATCTCACGTTTACCAAGGGAAGCTGTCGTGTGAAGAAAGAATGTCAATGAGCATCCAAGATATATTGGCTTTCTTGTATTACATCGTCAACCCTGTCATTATGCTCTGGTTGACGCGCTTGCTCTTTGGTCCATACAAAAAACTTTCTTTTCCGACCATATTTATGGTTGGGTATATCGTGTTGATTTACTTACAGGCATTCTCGATATACCAGCACGAAATACGCAATGTCCATTACATTATATCAGTAATTTGTATCCCTTATATTGTACTATTTGTTGTCGGTTTTGGTCTCCCTGTGTTGGGGCACTCATTTCGTGATATCGAGTGTAGTTTTGGTAAAGTTAGTATGACATATCGCGATGTGGTATTCACAAATATTACACCATTATTATCGGTATTGTTTGTGCTGCTACCTTTTGTCTTTGTCTTCGATAAAGGGGCTTCTGGGATCGCATTCTTTTTCCTTATTGACAACCCAGGGCAGTCAACAGAAACGATGTTTCTTCGCATTGGGGGACTCACTAGTAATATAAATCCAATTCTTTCGGTTGCCTATGCTTACAACCGTGCACTAGGTTACCCGGTATATATTGCATTTATTACAACTTTGCTGGTTAGAAAACGCATTTCTGTTTCTCACTATTTGGCTGTCATACTAGCTGGAGCGCTCTTCTCGCTGTTTACTGCAGCCAAAGCACCGTTAGCCGTCATTCTCCTGTGCGCCGGATTATCTTTCTACATGAGCAACCGAGGTAAGTTATCTACGCCGGTTATAGTGCTCGGTGTTGGGGGTATGTTAGTTCCAGCATTCATCTACCCGCTACTATTCGGCTTGCACGGTTCTGCTGCCGTACAATCTGCATTCGAAAACTTGATCCGCCGAGTCACCTGGGTTCCCTCACAAACAAGCGCAGTGTACTTCGACGCCTTTACAAACTATTTTCCACACTTGTGTGGCGCATCAAATCGCTTTGTCTCTCTCGTCGTTGGGACAGATTATATCAACGTCGCTTCTTTCATTTATGATAACTATTACAATGCAACTATTCCCGGCGGCTTGGTCAACGCCTCATACTTTGCCACCTTTTACGCAGATTGGGGTATGCCAGGTGTCTTTTTGGGCACACTAGCCGTCTGTGCTTGTCTTATCTGGTTACAGATATTTTTTGATCGCTGGAACACCGATGCGGTCGGTATCGCCGTGCGCGCTACGATATCAGTTGCACTCATGTATATTTTTATGTCCAATTTATATTCTGTTCTCCTTGGAAGAGGGTTACTGTCACTCCCGCTTCTTCTGGTTGTCCTGAATCGTTTGCCCTTACGACAGATGATTACGCGGTTCTTCCCGCCTACCACGACACGCTCAACTCCGGAGGGGTGCCATGCCGGTTCATAAGATATTACGCGATATTCTGAGCGCCCTGACCGGCAGCACAGACTTTGGGCTGCACCCTCAGGCACTCACCAGTCATGCCTACCCTCTTGATCTGGAGTTTACCCTTGAGCAGGAATCTACATATTATCACCCAAAGGATGAACACGGGGTCCCGGTGCGGCAATACCGGTCCGTAGGGCGACAGTATAATCCCACGCGCATTGCGGCATACGGCTTGGCGCACTATAACCGCTGGATCACTCGCCAGGATGACAGGAGCCGCACGTTTTTCTTGCAGATGGCTGACTGGTTCATGCGTGCGGATGATGCTTGCTGGCGCTACGAGTTTGACTGGGACGACTTGAAAGCCCCCTGGATATCGTGCATGTCGCAGGGTGAGGGCATCAGCATGTTGGTGCGCGCTTATCGAATGACAGAGGATGAACGCTACCTCGCACAGGCACGCCGTGCTACTGCGCCAATGACACTCGACATCGGCGCAGGCGGGGTGCGTTCAATGATAGAGGGGACCATGCCCTTCCTCGAAGAGTACCCATCAACCACGCCTGCGCATACACTCAATGGCTTTTTTTATGCGCTCATTGGCCTGACAGATCTCAGTACCGTGGATGCGTCGGCAGCTGAACACGCAGGGCTGTCGCACTATATTCGGACGCTCGAATCCTGCTGGTCGCGCTGGGATCTCGGCTATTGGTCGGCCTACGATCTGCATGTGAGCCCACGAGGACGGCGTAATCCGGCAACGGTCGCCTATCACCGCTTGCATGTGACCCAACTCGCTTTTCTGGCAGCAGTCCATAACAGCGAACCGCTGCGCGCATGCCATCGGCAGTGGGATGGGTATTATCATTCAGCATGTAAGCGCATTAACGCCCTGCTGCATAAAATTCGCTATCGTAGAGAGGTGCCGGCATCCGCATGACCGACTCACGACGTATTTGCCATCTAACCACCGTACACCGCCCTGACGATGTACGCATCTACCATAAAGAATGTCGGTCGCTTTCGCGTGCCGGTTACGAGGTGACGCTCGTGGCGCCGCACGAGGGTGAGGGGCACATGCATGACGTGACCCTCCGTGCTGTGCCCAAACCTGCAGGGCGTCGCCAGCGGATGGTGGCCACTACCCGGCAGGTGTTCACGGCTGCGCTGCGACTCAAAGCGGATCTCTACCATTTCCATGACCCCGAACTCATCCCGGTTGGCATTCTGCTCCGCTTGTGCGGCAAGCGCGTCATCTATGATGTCCATGAAGACGTCGCACGGCAAATCCTGACCAAGGGATGGATTCCAAAGTCGCTGCGTAGAGCGGTCGGTCGGCTGGCAGGAGTTGCTGAAGTGGTGGGAACAGCGCTGTTTCAGCGCGTGGTGGCGGCCACCCCGGCCATCGCTGAGCATCTGCCTCCCGTAAAAACTGTCGTGGTATCCAATTTCCCACTGGCCGAGGAGATCGAATTCGTCGCCGGCACGCTTTACGCGCAACGCCCACCTCGGTTTTGGTATGCAGGAGGGATTACTCGCCTGCGCGGCATTACTGAAATCGTCGATGCCCTGGCCCAATTTCCCGCCGTGCTTGATGCGAGTCTCGACCTGGCAGGGGTGATTCGTCCTGACAGCTTGGAGCAGGAACTGCGCGAACAAACCGGATGGAAACGGGTGCGATTTCACGGGTGGATTACGCGGGAAGCCATGTTGCACCTGGCAGACGCCGCCCGTGCCGGCATCGTCACCTTCCATCCGGTGCCCAATCATACTGATGCGCAGCCGAATAAGCTGTTTGAATATATGGCTGCCGGGTTGCCGGTGATCGCCTCCGATTTTCCACGATGGCGAGCAATTGTCGAGACGCATCAGTGCGGGCTACTGGTCGATCCGCAAGATGCAGGGGCGATCGCCGACGCCATGCAGTGGATCCTCGAGCATCCGGCAGAAGCCGAGGCGATGGGGGAACGCGGCAGACAGGCGGTGCGAGAACACTATAACTGGGATCGCGAGAGCCGGAAGTTATTGAGCGTGTACGAGGAGTTGTTAGGATGAAGATCGTGACCATCATCGGCGCACGGCCGCAGTTCATCAAGGCGGCTGCCGTCTCGCGCGTTCTGCGCGCAAGTGACGGGATGGACGAAATCCTGGTGCATACCGGGCAGCATTACGATGCCAACATGTCGGATGTCTTTTTCGACGAGTTGGAGATCCCGCGTCCGGATTATCACCTGGGCATCGGCTCGGCCAGCCACGGCGCGCAAACCGGACGCATGCTTGAAGGCATTGAGCAGGTCGTGCTCGAACGCCAGCCGGACTGGGTGCTCGTCTACGGCGATACGAACTCGACGCTGGCGGGGGCATTGGCCGCAGTGAAGCTGCATATCCCGGTGGCGCATGTCGAGGCCGGGCTGCGTTCCTTCAACCGGCGCATGCCAGAGGAGATCAATCGCGTGCTCACCGACCAGGTGTCCGATCTCCTTTTCACGCCGACCGAGGTGGCCAGTGCGCACCTGCGCCGCGAGGGCATTCCCGAAGCACGCATCCACCTGGTGGGGGATGTGATGTACGATGCCTCGCTCTTTTACCGTGAGAAGGCGCGGCAACAGACGCACATCCTGGCCAGGCTCGGGCTGACGCCACAGTCGTACGTGCTTGCCACCGTCCACCGCGCGGAAAACACCGATGACCCGCACCGGCTGCGCGAAATATTCACCGGGTTGCAGCGCGTGGCCGAGCATATGCCCGTCGTGCTGCCCCTGCATCCGCGCACGCGCCATATCATAGAAGGTCAGGGGCTGACGGAGCAATACCTCTCACGGTTGACGTTGATCGACCCTGTCGGCTATCTTGAGATGGTGGCGTTGGAAGAATCGGCCTTCGCGATCACAACGGATTCTGGGGGGGTGCAAAAGGAAGCGTTCTTCTACCGTGTGCCCTGCGTCACCCTGCGCGATGAAACTGAATGGGTGGAAACGGTCGAGGCCGGGGCGAATCAGCTTGTCGGCGCGGATGCCGACCGTTTGGCTCACGCGATCGAGCGGTTGATTGATCATCCGCCCGCCTTGCCGGACCCCGGTCCGTATTACGGTGAAGGGCATGCCTCGACGCATATCGTCCATACACTTACCCCGTGAACGTGCACACGAAGTCATGAGTGCTGGAGAAGTTCTGCATGCGCATTTGGATCTTAAATCACTACGCTGTTCCGCTTGACGGCGCCGGTGGGACACGTCATGCCACGCTGGCGCGCTATCTGCAGCAGCGCGGGCATGAGGTGACGATCTTCGCCTCCGCAACGCCCCATGGGCAGGCACGGGCTTTTGACCTTCCGGATGGAGACTTGTACGTCGATCGTATGTACGAGGGCGTGCGCTTTCGCTTCGTGCGCACCACGCCGTACCGAAACACGGTGCAGCGATTCGTGAATATGCTGAGTTACCGGCAGAGTGTGTGCCGAGCCACTGCTGACCTTCCTGCGCCTGAGGTGATCATCGGCTCCTGTGTGCACCTGCATGCGGCCGATGCCGGGCTGCGACTTGCCCGCTGCTTCGGCGTCCCGTTCGTCTTTGAAGTACGCGACGTCTGGCCGGAGTCGCTGGTCGATGTCGGCGCGTTGTCCACGCGCCACCCCATATACTGGTACTTGCGCCACATCGAACGCAATCTCTACCGACATGCGGACAGGGTGATCGCACTCTTTCCGGGTATGGTGGGCTACCTGGAGCAACATGGCATCCCGCGTGAACATATCTGGCAGATCCCGAATGGCATCGACACCACACTCTACGCCGCCATCGATTCGCCGCCCCCCGCAGCGAATCGCTTTGTCGTGTCATTCCTCGGATCCCATGGTCCGGCGAACGGGCTTGGTACGGTGATTGAGGCGGCTAAACTATTGCAGGCCCATCCGCAGGGGGCCGGCATCGAGGTGCGCCTGGTCGGTGATGGTCCGCAGAAAGTGATGCTCCAGCAGTCGGCGGAAGCGGCCGGTCTGCAGAATGTGGCCTTCCATCCCCCGGTCGCCAAGACGGAGTTGACGAGACATTTCTCCCAGAGCCACGCCTTCATTTTCATCCTGCGCGATATGCCGGTACTCGCTCGCTACGGGGTGAGCGCCAATAAGCTTTTTGATTATCTCTATGCCGGGCGCCCCACGATTTTTGCCTGTCGCAGTTTGAATAATCCGGTCGAGGAGGCACAGTCCGGCATTTCCATCCCTCCCGAAGATCCGCATGCTCTCGCCCAGGCAATCCTCCAACTGCGCGATCTCACGGAAGCGGAGCGTGTGGCGATGGGAGAACGCGGGCGGGCGTGGGTCATCGAACATCACGATATGCGCCGGTTAGCGCTCAAGCTGGAGAACCATTTGCTCGAGTTGCTCGGGGCAACCGAACCTTCCGGCATGAAGGATCCTGTCACGATAGAGAGGGTCGGGTAACTTTCCGTACACGTCGTTGCCGCCTGGAGTATGTGGATGAAGCGTCTCGTTGACATTATCGTTGCACTGGTCATGCTCACCGTACTATCGCCGGTCATGGCTGTTGTAGCCCTGTGCATCTGGCGGAGCATGGGCAGCCCCGTCCTATTTCGTCAATCGCGGGCAGGACGGCATGGTCATCCATTTACGCTCTTCAAATTCCGCACGATGTCCGATGCTCGAGATGCTGAAGGCCAGTTGCTACCCGATCATGAGCGTATGACCCCGGTCGGTGCATTCATCCGCTCAACCAGCATGGATGAGTTGCCCCAGTTGTTCAACGTGCTCCGCGGGGAGATGAGCTTGGTGGGACCACGCCCGCTATTGCTTGAGTACAACGATCGCTATAGTCCGCGGCAAGCGACGCGGTTGGCGGTGAAACCCGGCATCACGGGATGGGCGCAGATCAATGGGCGCAACGCCTTATGCTGGGAGGAGCGGTTTGAACTGGATGCCTGGTACGTCGAACACCAGACGTTCTTGCTGGATGTGAAGATTCTGTTTGCCACCCTTGGCAAAGTGTTCCGACGCGATGGCATTTCCCAACAGGGGCATGTGACCATGGAGCCTTTTCAAGGCAGTGTAAATTTGCCTGAGGCTTCCTTGCATAAGTAAGAGGCTGTGATATGCGTGAACTCCACATTATCGGAGCAGGCGGACATGCTGCCGTCGTCGCGGAGATCGTAGAAGCGCTCTCGTGGCCGATTGCCGGCTTCTATGATGATAATCCCGCTATGCATACGCAACACGTTCTCGGCTATCCGGTGTTGGGTCCGTTGACGGCAGTTCCACCGCATGCTTGCGTTGCACTGGCAATCGGGAGCAATCCCGTACGTGAGCACCTGCTGCATCGTGCTGGAGAGTGTGGGTGGGAGCTGCCGGTGCTCATTCACCCGAGTGCGGTCGTCTCCCCCAGTGCTGTGCTCGGTGCAGGGACGGTCGTCATGGCACAGGCTGTCGTCAACGCGCGAACACAGGTCGGCCGTGCCGTCATTTTGAATACCGCCTGCTCAGTTGATCACGACTGCGTCATCGGCGATGCCGTGCACCTCGCGCCCGGGGTACGTCTGGCAGGCCAGGTCCATATTGGCGCCGAGACCCTGATGGGTATTGGCGCTTGTGTGAAACCGGGCATAATGATCGGACATGACTGTACCATCGGCGCGGGCAGTGTCGTCGTGAGTAATATTGTCGATAATGCCGTTGTGTTTGGCAATCCCGCTCGGCTTCGGCGCTGAAGGCCGCCTCACAGGCCTCGTACCAGGCATTTGCTGTTCTGGCGTTTGTGCTAGGCAGGATCGAGAAAGCGTACTATAATAATCCCGGTAGTTTGCGCAGATCAGGAGTCTCATCATGGCCATCGCTGTCGCCCCGGTTCGGTATCCCATTGTCTGTCCCACATTGCCGCACCCCGCGGAGATCCACGAAGAGTTTGCCGCCATTCTGGCCGGTGGACGCGTCACGGTTGGGCAGCAAGTAAGTTTACTGGAAGAGGAAGTATGTGCCCGCCTAGGCGTCCGACATACCATTGCCGTCTCATGCGGCACTGCTGGGTTAATGTTGCTATTAAAGGCCTTGGAATTGCCGCGCGGTAGCGAAGTCATCACGCCCAGCTTTACCTTTGCCGCCACCGCGCAGGCCTTGCTGTGGAACGATCTGGCGCCCGTCTTTTGCGATAGCGACCCCGAGACGTTCACCCTCGATGCCGCCCAAGCGGAAGCACTCATCACCCGGCGCACCTCGGCCATCTTCCCAGTGTGCATCTTTGGCGTACCGGGCGAGATGGAGGCGTATCAGCGGCTGGCAGAGCAGTATGGCTTGGCCCTACTCTTCGATAGCGCCCAGGGTATTGGCAGCACCTATCGCGGCACCGCCGTGGGTAACTTTGGGCGCGGCGAAGCCTTCAGTATGAGCCCGACAAAGGTCGTCACTGCCATGGAGGGCGGCCTGATCACCACCAATGACGATGAACTGGCGGCGCTACTACGGCGCATGCGAGATTATGGCAAGGGGCCTGATGGTCAGGAAATGCATTGGCTGGGGCTTTCGGCGCGTATCGAAGAGGTCAACGCCCTCATCGCACGCTGGTCGTTCGCCCGTCTGGACATCTGGGCGGCCAATCGCACGCGTATCATGGAGATGTACAAGGCACGCCTTGCCGAGATACCGGGCATCAGTTTCCAGATGATCCCAGCCCATGCGACTTCCACGCGTAACTACGTAGTGATTCAGATCGATCCCCACGAAGCGCCGTTCACCAGAGACGCGCTCTACGCATACTTGAAGGAAGAAGGCATCGAGACAAAGCGCTACTTCTATCCCGCGTTGCATAGCCAGGTGCTGTTTCGCGATATCGAACCCGGCTGTGCAGGCCGCCTGCCCGTCGCCGAACAACTCGCCGCCCGCGGCCTGGCCTTGCCCATGTACTCGCATATGCCGCTCGAAGGGGTGGAAGAGATTAGTGATGCGATTGTTGCGTACGCTCACCGGATATAGCGCCGCTCATCAGGCCGCAGAAGTATGGGCTTCCTGATTCTTGCAGGTTACTCGAGCAGGAACGCTTAAGTCCGAATCCAGGAATGCCGATATTAATAATTATGATGGTGTCACTCGCTTGCCCATACCACTGAACACGGGTGATTCGTGTTGATGGCATACAAGACTTACGCAGGCACTCGCGTGACCAAACCGCACAATCCCGCCAGTGATTACCGCTTGTCTAATGGAGTTGTAATGCTTTCATAGGCAACGCCCTATATGCCGCACGGGTACGACAGGAGCGTGGCGATGAGCGAAGTACATGCAAACGACCACGACCAGGCGCACATCAGGATGGATACGCACGCCACGCACGTCTTACTCATTGAGCCCAACCCGGTCGATGCATATCTGATTCGCACGGCGCTCGACCAGGTGCCGGGCGCCCGGTTTTGCAGTCAACAGGTGGCGACGGTTGCCGAGGGGTGTGCCTTTTTGCACGATCATGTGGCCGACCTCGTGCTGTTCTCCCTCGATCCCGCTGACGCTGAGGCCGTGTCTGCGTTCCACGCTGTCCACGCTCGCAACGAAGATGTACCGATCCTCGTGCTCATTGGCGGCGATGATGAGTCCTTTGCGCTGACTGTCGTCCAGGCGGGGGCGCAAGACTGTCTGCGGAAGCAGGCCCTGCATCAGGACCTCCTGCAGCGCGCTATCCGTTATGCGATCGAGCGTAAGCGGGTAGAGAACCGGCTGCGCACGTACAAACACAAACTTCGTTCCCTCACCGCTGAGCTCTCGCGTGCGGAAGAACGAGAACGCCGGCGCATCTCACAGGACCTGCATGACAGCCTGGGGACCCTGCTGGCCGTCAGTAAAATGAAAGTGGCGGAATTACAAGCCACGGTCACCGATGTGGCCACGGTGACGAAACTCGGCGTCTTGCGCGGCTACCTCGAGGAAGCCATCGCCTGCGTGCGTTCGCTGATTGCAGAAATCAGCCCCCCGCTGCTCTACGAGTTAGGGCTGGAGGAAGCGATCCGCTGGTTGGCCGATCGCATGCTTGAACAGCATCATCTCGCCATCACCGTCACCGTGCACGGCGAGCCGTGTTCACTGCCTGACGAGATTTCCGCCTTCCTCTATCGTGCGGTGCGCGAGTTGGTCATGAATATCATCAAACACGCACAAGCGACCACCGCACACATCACGATCGCTTACCGGGAACAGCAGACGCGCATTGTCGTGGAGGATGACGGCGTCGGCTTTATCGCCACTCCCGCCGCCGGCTTAAGCTACGGATTATTCAGCATTGGTGAACGCATCTTCGGCCTGGGAGGCCACATGCGCATCGATGAATCGCCGCTCGGCGGCACCCGTGTGACCGTCGCCGTGCCCATTGACCTGCAGACGAATCAACCGGATGATGTAGTACAAGGGGCCGAGACACCACTATGGACACCGTGAGGAGGAGCTATGGCGCAGATCACCGTACTCATTGCTGATGATCACCGCATCCTCCGCGAAGGACTACGTTCGCTGCTGGTACAATCGCCGGGAATTCGTGTCGTCGCCGAAGCGGAAAACGGCCGGCAGGCAGTGGAACTTGCGGAACGATTCCAACCGCAACTGGTGATTATCGATGTCGCCATGCCCGAACTCAACGGCATTGAGGCCACCAGGCGCATCGTCGCAGCCTGCCCCGGCGTCAAAGTCATTTCCCTCTCCATGCATGAAGAGCGGCAATTCATCCTCGCCTCCCTCAAAGCCGGCGCCACTGGCTACCTGTTGAAGGATTCAGCGTTTGATGACCTGGCCGAAGCGATCCTGCGCGTCATGCAAGGGCAGGTCTACCTCAGCCCGGCCATCAACGCCATGGTGGTGCAGGAGTTTGTGCAGCAAATCTCCGATGTCGAGTATCGTGCCTGTTCGCCGCTCTCCCCCCGTGAGCGTGAAGTCTTGCAACTCCTTGCTGAAGGCTACATGTCAAAAGAGATCGCCCTCAAGATGCACCTCAGCGTGAAAACCATTGAAGCCCACCGGCAGAGTATCATGGAAAAACTCGATCTGCATAGCATCGCCGCCCTGACGAAATACGCCATTCGCGAAGGCCTGACGACCCTCCAACACCGTGCGTAGTCTCCGCACAGTATCCTCCAGGATTGCCTGCACTGCACCTCATGTCACGCCGCTCCACGATCAATGCGCTGGACACGCAGACGGTATCGGGGAAATTCCTACCGACAATTCAGGGTAATCCCTGATATCGCGCATGTTTTACCATGTCCTTATCAGAGGATTTAGCGTGGAATACCCCACCTGAGCCAGCCAGTAGTCCGGCAGGCATCCGCTGTATCAGTCCTCGCAACTGCCTGGCACACTTGGGTCAAGATCGCGAAACTCTCGCGAGTATGTGCGAGCACCACCGCACATACTCGATCAGCACAGAGGGGAGCGTCAAGGATGAATACGGTCAGCGCTCTGGCTACAGGCGCCGAGCACGAACTCATCGGGGAATGCATCGCATGTCCGCACGATCATGCGACTGCCCTTCTGTTAGATACCATGCGGGAGGGGGTGGCGCTTTGTGAACTAATCCTCGATGAACATGCAAAACCTATGGATTACATCTTCCGCCGGATCAACCCTGCGGGGGCCGCGTTGTTGGGAATCGACGCACAGCAGGCGATCGGACGTGCCGCCAGCATCGTGTTCGAGATGGCGATACCGCCGTATCTTGACCGCTTCATGCAAGTGGTGCTCACTGCTGCGCCACAACGCGTTATCGCCGCGTTCCCCACGGCATCGCACGATCTGGATGTGACCATCGTTTCTCCCGAGGCTGGCCGTGTCCTGCTTACGTTTCATCGGCTCACCTCTCCGGTATCGCAGGCCAACGATGAGTTGGATCTGGTCAGTGCCGCACAACTCGTTCAGCGCCTTCCCCTCGGCTATTTTGTCGTTCGACAGTGCGATGGCCATCTCTGTGCGTGCAATGAGGGGTTCCTGCAACTGTTCGGCTATCAGCATCGTGATGAGGCGCGGCAACACTTCCGCTGGTGTGAAGCGTTCGTCAACCGCGATGATGCCGCCTACGTGCGAGGCAGCTGTGCGCATAACGGCATGGTGGATAGCCTGGAAATTACCTTCCGCCGCCAGGACGGCGTTGAATTTATCGCACGCTTTTCCGCGCGCGTCCATGCGGCTCATGGCACGCTCGAAGGCGTGATTTACGACATCACCGCTGAACGGCAAGCTGTGCTGCGCTTGCGCGAAGTCGAACGCCGTTTTCACGATGTCATCACCAATGCTCAGCTCTGCGCCATCATGCTGGACCGCCGCGGCATGCTGACGTTTTGCAATGAGTTCTTTCTCGCGCTGACCGGATGGTCGGCAGGTGAAGTGATCGGCAAGTCGTTTTTTGATACGCTGATCGTACCCGAAGCCCGCCAGGAACTCCACAACGCTTTCCATGCCCTCCTCATACAGGGTACGGTGCAAGTTCCGCATATCGCCGGCGTACTGACGCGGAGTGGCGAGCACCGCCTTGTCCAGTGGAATTGCACTCCATTATATGATAATCACGGTGATCGCGAGGGCGTAACCTGTCTGGGCGAAGATATCACACAGCGCGAACAGGCGGCGCATGAACTGCAGCACAGCCTCGAAAAGTTGCAACAGACGTTGAACGGCACCGTACTCGCCCTCTCCACCACCTCCGCCCGTCGCGACCCCTACACCGCCGGGCACCAACAGCGCGTGGCACGTTTAGCCGTCGCCATTGCCGTTGAGATGGGTATGGCAGCAGAGGAGTGCGAGGGCCTCCACGTGGCCGGGTTGTTGCACGACATCGGGAAAATCGCCATACCCATTGAAATCCTCAGCAAGCCCGGACGGCTGAACGAATATGAATTTTGTCTGATCAAAGAACATCCGCGCGTAGGCTTTGAGATCCTTCGCGGCATTGAATTCCCCTGGCCGGTCGCCGAGATGGTGCTCCAGCATCACAGCCGTTTGGATGGTTCGGGGTATCCCGAAGACGTGACTCCGGACAATTTGCTCGTGTCAGCGCGCGTGCTCTGTGTCGCCGACATGGTGGAAGCGATCTCCTCCCACCGGCCGTATCGTCCCGCGCTCGGCATCCCGTACGCCCTGGAGGTCATCGAAGAATCCGCCGGTCATCAACTGGACCCGGATGCCGTGCGCGCCTGCAGCGCCCTGCTGCGCGAAGGACGCTTCACCTTTACGGATGACGAATGAAAAATGCCATTGGTAATCCAGTCAATAGGTGGCGAATCACAGGCCATCAGTGACAGAGAGATAAGCTAATTCCGTATCACTGACCGAGAGCAGCAGCTAGGACTGTCCAGGGAAATACCCTGTTCAATATATCGCAATCGCTAAAAATATATCAAATACACTGGGAGGAAATCACATGTTGTCTCGTATGAAAACAGCGACGAAACTGATCGTCGCAATACTCCTCGTCCTGGTGATCACCATCGTCGTGGGGGTGATCGGCTCGATCAACATTCGTAAGATCGATGAATTGGATACCGACCTTTATAAGGCGAACACCGCTCCGCTTGGCAATATTGCTCTGGCAGCAGTCGCCTTCCATCGTTCTCGAGTGAATCTACGTGATGTGATTCTGGCAAACGATGTTAATGATGCAAACAAAAATGTGGAGACGATCGAAGAACTTGACGTGATCATGGAGAAAAACCTCACCGAGTTTAGTGAGACAATTGCATCGCCTGACATTCGCCAGAAGTTCGATGGGCTGGAATCCGATATACGCGAGTACAATAAAATTCGCAACGACATGGTGCAACTCGCACTATCGGGCAAACAGACGGAGGCCCTCACCCTCATGAGGGGCAAAGGGGCTGAGTTGAATAAAGCCGTGAACGATGGATTGGATTCGCTGGTCGAGAGTAAAGTCACGCAGGCGAAAGACAAGAGCGATACCAATACAAAAACTGCCAGTAATGCGATGCTGTGGATGATGATCGTCATCATCTCCGGCCTGGTGATTTCCGCGCTGTTTGCTGGGGCCATCGTCAAGGATATCACCAGAACGCTGCAAGCGTTAACAAACGAGACACAACATTTGACAGAAGCCGCCGTAGCCGGGGCACTGTCGACGCGAGCCGATGCCACATCCGTCAGCTTTGAGTTTAGGCCCATTGTGTTGGGGATGAATAACGTGCTCGATGCCGTGATCGAACCGGTGAATGAAGCGGCGCAAGTGTTGGAACGCCTGGCGCAGTATGACCTTACCACCCGCGTGGTCGGCGATTACCAGGGCGATCACGCGCGCATCAAGAACAACCTCAACCAGGCATGCGAATCCTTGGAAAATACGGTAAAAGCGGTCTTGCTCATTACTGAGCAGGTGACGCAGTCCGCCGAGCAGGTGTCCATGGCCGCTGAAAACGTCGGCAAGGCCAGCCAGGAAGTGGCGGGCGGCGCCCAGCAGGTGGCCGAAGGGTCGCAATCCCAATCCCTCTCCGCCACCAGTTCCGCCAATAACATGGAACAACTGCAGCGGGCGATCGATGAAGTGGCGCGCGGCGTGCAGGTGGCCGCCAACGGTTCCGAACAGGCTGCCACCGCTGCCCAGCAGGCGGTGGAAGCGGTGACGCGCATTGTGAAAGCCACCGAGTCCACCCGTAACGATGTGCAGAATGCCGGTGAAGTCGCTCGCTCCGGCGCAGAAATCGTACAGCAAACCGTCGCCGGCATGGATCGCGTGCGTGCGGCCTCGACGCTCTCTGCCGAGAAAGTCAACGCGCTCGGCGACGCCAGCAACAAGATCGGCGAGATTGTTGAGGCGATTAACGATATCGCCGAACAGACGAACCTCCTTGCACTGAACGCCGCCATCGAGGCCGCCCGCGCTGGCGAGCACGGCAAAGGCTTCGCCGTGGTGGCCGATGAAGTGCGCAAACTGGCCGAGCGCTCGGCCGGACAAACCAAAGAGATTGCTACGCTCATTCGCGGCATTCAGGATGGCATTCAGGCTGCGGTGAGTTCCATTGCCGAAGGCTCGACCGAGATCGAAAACGGCGTGGTTCTGGCCAACAAAGCCGGCAGTGCGCTGGAAAATATCCTGGGCGCGGTGGACCGCGTGGTGATCCAGGTCACCGATGCTGCCAGCTTGTGCCAGCAGATTCAGGGCAGTGCTGAGGAAGTGCTCCGCGCTGCCGAAAACGTCTCCAGTGCTACCGAGCAGGCCAATGCCGCCACCGAGGAGATGGCGGCGTCCAGCTCGGAAGTATCCTCCTCCATGGAGCATGTGGTGACGGTGATCGAACAATCGTCCTCCATTGCCGAAGAGTTGTCGGCAGCCGCCGAGGAACAGAATGCCTCGGTCGAGGAAATGACCGCCGCCAGTAAGGAATTGGCCGATCTTGCCGTCGAAGCGAAAGATCGCCTCGCACAGTTCAAGGTCAGCGCCGAGGCCGGATATGGAGGCAACGGCCGTGGGAATGGTAAATCCTCAACCTCCGGCCGCTATGCGCCGAAAGCGACCCTCGGCGTGTAAGTCGTGCGCCCTGCGGAGGGGGAGCATTTCCCCCTCCGCAGGCAGTACCCGTGTGATTTTTTCGATGAAGGAGGACAGTATGGAGTCGCAAGAACACCAATTCGTGACTGATCCTGAAGAGCAACTCGTGGTCTTTACCCTGGGCGAGGAATCCTATGGCGTCGATATCGAGGTCGTGAATACGATCATCCGACTGCCCGACATCACCCATGTGCCGCAAACGCCCGCCTTTGTGGAGGGCGTTATTAACCTGCGCGGGGCAATCGTTCCGGTCATCGATCTGCGACGGCGCTTTGAACTGCCAGTGACGGATGCTACGAAATCGACGCGCGTCGTGGTGGTTGAACAGCAGGGCATGCTGGTCGGCATGATCGTTGATGCCGTGACTGAAACATTGCGCTTGCCGGCAGAGAATATCGAGCCCCTCTCCGCGTTGGTCGTATCCATCGACACTCAGTATTTACGTGGCGTGGGCAAGCTTGGCGATCGTCTGATCATCCTGCTCTCGCTCGACCGCATCCTCACTATTGAAGAGCAGGGGATATTGCAGACGATGGGCGCTGCTGCCGGGAGCAAGGAAGCCGTGCCGGCGTAAGCGGCCGGATGCCGGAACACGAAAGAGACGGAGGCTATCAGATTATTGAAAGAGGGCTAAATATTGGCGGTGAATCTGCCGATAACTCGTATGAGTGTATTGGCACTGCCAGGCCAACCGCAACGTCGCCACGTGATTTGCCCAGATAGAGGATTGCCATGACCACCAATGAGATGTACCAGGCCCAGGATAATGAACTGCTCTCCATCTTCCTTGATGAAGCGCGCGAACAAATCGACACGCTCGATCAGGGGTTCGTGCGTCTTGAGCGTGAGCCGGATAACAGCGAGTTGGTGCAGGGCATCTTCCGTGCGGCACACACGCTCAAAGGCTCGGCAGGGGCGATGGGATTTCGCGGCATTGCCGACCTGACCCATGCCATGGAGGATGTACTGGATCGCGTCCGCAATAACACCCTGGTGGTGAACGCCGGGATCGCTGACGCGCTACTGCGCGGGCTGGATACCTTGCGCGGCCTGGAGCAGGGGGTGGAAGAGGGGCGCGGCGATGCCGATGACGGTACCGCAGCCACCGTTGCCAACCATCTGCGCGCGCTTGCGCGCGGCGAAGTGGTGACGGCCGTTGTTGATGCCGCGCCCACGGCCAAGCCCCTCGATGCCTTGCCTGACGACCATACCGCCCTACTCGTACAGTTCAACGCCGACTGCCAGATGCCCGGCATCCGCACCTTCATGATCACCCGCGCCGTGGAAAAACTCGGCAGCATCCTGGAGATGCAACCTGCGCAGGAAGAAATCGATGAAGGGAAAATCGGCCAGCGCCTCTTGCTGATCATCCAGACAGACCGCGAAGAAGATACGCTGCGCATCGCCGTGCAAAACGTCCCCGAGGTCGAATGGGTGCGCCTGGGACGCGGGGCGGCGGCTGCCGGCATGCGCCTGGATATGCCTTCCCGCGAAAAGGCTGCCGACGAAAGCCTCGAACCGGAGACTCCGGTACACGCAGCGACAAAAACCTCGGCGGTCCAGGTACAGCAAACCGTGCGCGTGAACGTGGATACGCTCGATCGCATCATGAATCTGGTCGGCGAACTGGTGCTGGACCGCACGCGGGTCGCTCAACTCAAAGATGAGTTGAGTCAGGAACACCCCGAAGACGAAGAATTCTTGCGCGACCTTGATGTCGTTACCCACCATCTTGGCTCGATCGTTGATGATCTCCATGAACAGGTGCTGCAGACGCGCATGCTACCCGTGAGTCAACTCTTCAATCGCTTCCCGCGCCTGATACGCGACCTCAGTCACAACCTGCACAAAGAAGTGGACTTTGTCATCGAAGGTGAGAACGAACAACTCGATCGTTCCGTCATCGAAAAGCTCATCGATCCGCTCACCCATATTCTGCGCAATGCCATGGATCACGGCATGGAAACGCCGGCAGATCGCCTGGCCAAAGGGAAACCGCAACAGGGCACGGTGAAATTGCTCGCCCGCCGCGAGGAGAGCCACGTCCTCATTCAAATTCAGGATGACGGGCCCGGCATAAATGCCGACCGTTTGAAAGAGAAAGCGGTCGCCGCCGGTTTGCTCACTGCCGAACAGGCCAGTGCCATGTCCAACCAGGAGGCCTATGGTCTGATTTTCTCCTCGGGCCTGTCCACCGCAAAAGCGGTCAGCGATGTCTCCGGCCGTGGGGTGGGGATGGATGTGGTCAAGCGTAATGTCGAATCGATCGGCGGCGTGATTGTCGTGGAGAGCGAGTTGGAGTTCGGCACCACGATCTCCCTGAAAATCCCGCTCACCCTGGCCATTCTCCGCGCGCTCATCGTGCGCATCGGCAAAGTAATCATGGCTATTCCGCTCTCCCATATCGAAGAGGCGCTGGATGTGCCATACGAGGCCATTCGCACGGTGCACGGCCGCGGCTTGCTCACCTGGCGCGGCACGGTCATTCCCGTGGTACGCCTGTCCGAAGCCCTGCATGGATGTGGTGAAAGTGCGCAGGGAAAAGAACTGCACGTGATTGTCATGCGCTACGAGCGCCGGATTGCCGGCGTGGTGGTCGATCAAATCATCAACCACCAGGAAATTGTCGTCAAGTCGCTGGGCACCTACCTCGGCGATATCCCGGGCCTCGCCGGCGCCACCATCCTGGGCAACGGCCGCGTCGCACTCATTCTCGATGTTGCTAAACTGTTTGACGGCGGCTATCTGCAGGAAGGCGCTGCTGTAGGCGTGGGACACGCGGCAGCCACCGTGTGATCGATGGGACGAATGACCTTTGATAACATGGAAGGAGCAATACAATGCCGGATTCTATACTCACCCCACAACCCATGGCCAATGATGCCGATTACTTCGGATTCTGCCGCATGGTGCGCTCACGCACCGGCCTCGACCTGGAGGCGTATAAACGCCAGCAAATGGAACGCCGTGTGCGCGCCATGGCCGACAGGCACGGCATCGGTACGCTGATGGAGTACTGGCAACACCTCTCCCGTAATCCCGAGGATTTGCGCATCTTCATGGATAAAGTGACGATCAACGTCTCCGAGTTCTTTCGCAATCCAGAAAAGTTCGAAGAACTTCGCACCCTCGTGTTCCCGGAATTGTTGCGCAAGCATTCGCGTCTGCTCATCTGGAGCGCCGGGTGCTCCTACGGTGCCGAGCCCTATACGCTCCGCATCCTCCTGCACCAGGTGAACCCCGGCATCCGACATCGTATCTTCGCCTCGGATATCGATACCGGCGTACTGGAGCGCGCGCGACAGGGACGGTTTCTGCCTGATGATTTGCGTAATATCTCCGATATACTGCGTGAACGCTATTTCATCGCCACCGCCAACGGCTATGAGGTGAAGGCATTCTTGCGTGACGGCATTGACTTTCAACGCCATGACCTCCTGCGCGACCCCTTCCCACACAACGTCGATCTCATCCTCTGTCGCAATGTCGTCATCTATTTCAATGAAGAGACCAAACAACGGCTCTACGAGCGGTATTATGCGGCATTGCGGCCGGGCGGCTATCTCCTCGTCGGCAGTACCGAACGCATCTCCAATGCCCGAGAGATCGGTTTTGTCTCCACACGGCCGTTTTTCTATCATAAGCCGGCGTAAAACCCGGTGGGTTGTGGAAGGAAAGAGTGGTTACTGGTAGCCCGTCCAGGGCAAGGTCGGTCAGGAGGTCTCCGTGAAAGTCGAGTTTATCAATCCCTTCATCAATGCCGGTGTAGAAGTGCTCGGGCAATTCGTGAGCGGCGAAGTCGAGCAGGGCCAACTGGCCATTCGCACAGCGGTGTTTACGTCGCAGCAAATCTCCATTGTCGTCGGCGTATCCGGCTCAGTGCGCGGCCAGGTCATCTACGGTATGTCCCAGGTGACTGCCATAAAGATTGCCTCGGCCATGATGGGCACGCCACAGGTCGAATTCGATGAGATGGCCATCAGCGCCATCAATGAACTCGGCAACATTATCTCCGGCAATGCCCTGAGTCTGCTGGCCTCCCAGGGCTATGAATGTGATATTACCCCGCCCGCCATCGTGCGCGGAGTGAACGTGGAACTGGCCACCGCCGTCCCCGCCCTGGTCATCCCCATTAATACCCCCTGCGGCAAGTTTGAGGTGAATGTCGCCCTCACTGAAGGGTAGCTTCCCCTTTTCGCTCGATCGGGCCAGGCGCCTGCCTGGCCCAGCGCGTTGCCCCCGAGTTGCGAAATATCAGTACATCACCTCTGTGCCACCAGCAGGAATACACCGCACGCCGGAGAAACGTGAGAAAGGCATCGCACGCGATGCGGTGATAGCCCGTGAACAGTCCACCGTATGAGGTTTATCATGACCCAGTCATCCAACGTCCCCCCGCTCAACCGCCGGCACACCAATCCCATCGCCCTGCGTATCTGGTTTACGCGCCTCCTTAACGATACAGACTTCGCCCATGTGGTTGAAGATTTGCGCAGCATAAACGCGGATCGTGTCTATCTGTTTGACAATGGCTATATGGACAACTTCCAACTCGCGCCCGAGACGCTGGCCGAACGTGTGCCAGTCCTGCGTCGGCGCATCGCCCAGTTACGTGAGGAAGGCATTGCCGCCGGTATTAACTCCGGCGCGACGATCGGGCATGGCGGCTGGATGCAGGGCGCCGAACGCCTGATGGATCTCGACTGGTGGACCGGCGCGGATGGGAAGCCTCTGGTGGGCATTGCCTGTCCCCTCGGTCAGCGATATCTCCATTGGCTTGAGGATTATTTCCGAGCGCTCGCAAGCGCGCGACCCTCTGCCATCTATATTGATGACGACTTCCGCCTCGGCAATCATGGCGCACCGTATCCCGGCGAGTGGGGTTGCTTCTGTGACCACCACCTGCAGGCCATGCACGATCAGTATGGTCACCATCTGACTCGTGACGCGCTGATCGACACCCTGACCCAGCTCCAGCCCACCGCCGTTTCGCAGGATTGGATAACGCTGTGGAAACACAACTTCCTCGAGTGCCTGGCGCGTATTGAACGCGTCGTGCATGAGGTCGACCCGGAGATCCGCCTGGGGCTGATGCCAGTGCAGAACTTCATCCGCGGATTCGGTGAAGATTTCCTGCAACAAGCCATCGCCATCGTGTCCGGTCAGCATCGTCCGCTACTGCGCACCCACGACTACCATGGATTACCGCACGAGATGGTCCCCGGATCCGGGTTGGCGGCAAAGCGCACCGCCCCGTCGGCGTCTGAGCACGAAGTCGAGATTGAAAATACTCCGCATAATCACCACGAATTCGTCCGCTCACCAAAAACCACACGCTTTGCCATCCTCAATGCCCTGGCCCTTGGCATGGGCGGGGCGGCAATCACCTTCGGTGATAGCGAACGCATCATGGATTGGGAACGAGCGTACCTTGATATGCTGCGCGAGAGCGATCCCTACTTCCGTACGGTTGCCGATTTGACGATGCGCGATACCACGATGCGCGGTGTACCGCTGCGCAATCGGGCCTATCAACGGCGGGTAACCCATATCGACGCAGTGACGAACATTATCGATCAGGCACAGGATGAAATGCCTGATATGCTCGCCAATATTCTGGGATTTGCTTACCACTTCACCGACGAGATGCCCGCACTGCTTGTCGGCGAACTGCCGGCCAGCATGACGCGTGACGAAGTGCTCGCCACCCTGCAGCGCGGAGCGATCATCGATGCCCCGGCAGTTGATTGCCTGAATCGCCTTGGCTATGCGGAATGGCTGGGCGTGACTGCGGGAGATCTCATCCCATATCGCCGCGGCCATCACTTCCTGGATCATCCGCTCAATGGCGAATATGCCGGGGATACTAACGCCTTGCGCGTCATCTTTCCTGCACGTTACCTGGAAGCCCACAGCGGATTATACGAGGAGGTGACTGAATTTGTCTCCTGGGCGGGCACGCGTGTCGCCGGCGGCATTCTCGTGCGGGCCGACGGCGCCAACCGCAATATCATCCTGCCCTTCAAATTCAGTCCTGCCGATATCGATTCCTTGACCGGCATCGTCAACACCCAGTTCCGCGCGCTGCTGCGCCACATGCTCGCTCACGTACTCGGCCACCGTCCTTCCCTCGTGGTGGAGGGCCCAACGAACATCGCGCCGTACTACTTCGAGCGCACCAGCGACGACGCCGTCATCATCACCCTGCTCAATCGCTACTACGATGACGTCGCCGATTTCGATCTGGTGCTTGGCGATGGTGAACGGGTGATCGAAAAACCGGTCCGCCGCGTCATGCCCGACGGCAGCCTGCAACTCCGCCCGAGCCTGCGCGTCGTCCCGGAGGCTAACGGCGCCGCGCGCCTCCATATCGATCGTGAGAACGCCCTGCTGAACTGCGATGTCATGGTGTTGCAGATTGGCGGCGCATGAAGAAATGCGCCGCCAATTTGTGGATCGTTGAAAGGCGCGTCACGTCGTCGCGCAGGGGAAGGCGAAGGTGATCTCCGGTCGACGGTCTTTGCTGACGAAGCAGTAACGCAGTTCGGCGTTCGGTGTGTCTGGCTCCCAGTGCAACACCACGAAGTTGTCACCCATTTCGAAGTCGATGTCGGCAACGTACGTGGCGCTCGCCTCTTCCAGGGCATACTCTCCCCAGGGGTTCCCGTTTACCCACACCTGCACCTGGCCACTTCCCTGTAGGCGAAGAAATGTCTGCAGATCGGGGTTCGGCAACCCGCCGACTGTGGCCATCATCTTGCGCGGCTCAGGGGCATTGACCACCATGCCGAGCAGCCAGGCCTTCCTGTCTCGCACATCAGCACGGATGATTGTTCCCCCTGGCGTATCGATGACTTGCCATCCCGGCCAGTCGGCGAACATCACATTATCCGTGCAATACTCTACCTGGCGCCGGCTGGCCGCGAGCACTTCGGCGATGGTCTCCGGTTGCGGATCAAACGCCATGCGTACGGCGGTCGGGAAGCCATCACTGCGTCGACCGCTGCTCGGGGTGCAGGGTCCGGCGAGCACATGGGTGGCGATGGGTATGCCGAGATTCCACAATAATGTCCCGATGAAGCGACGGAAACGCCAGAGGTCGGACACCCAGCGCACCTGACAGAACAGGACGCGGCCGGCCCCGACCTTGACCTCGACCAACCCGCCGCCGACGCGCGGCGGCTCGCCATCCAGGTAGGCGCTGACTGTCGGCATGCGTTGCACCTCGCTTGCTCGCTCATCGCCGAAGAGCACATCGAAGGTTGAGCGCGTGGCGTTGTGCAGCAAATTCACCCCGCCATCAATCGTCAACAGTGCTTCGACGATGGTATCCTTCCGCTTCACCTGGCGATAGACATAGTTATCGATCCAGCACGTATCGTCATGACTGATGCCTGACAACAGGGGGGAGTCCGACCCGCGAATCAACTGGTAAACTGGGTGCTCCGGTTGCCAGATGTCGATCGAACGTCCGATGACAGCCTCCCAATCCGTGCGCGCTTCTTCGGTGATTCCGCAGACGAGTAACGTCTGTCCTGCGGCTAACCGTGCTTGCCAATGCGCGGATGCACCTGCACGTTGCCCGCCGTCGATCAGGCACACGCCGCCCGTCACTGCCGTCACAAGTCCTGGGAATAGTGCCTGCAGCTGGGGGGCCAGATGCTCGTCCACCTCCAGTGCGGTTGAAGCGGGCACATCCTGCGCCAGGTA
The DNA here is from genome assembly GCA_020060775.1 of Armatimonadota bacterium. GTDB lineage: Bacteria > Armatimonadota > Hebobacteria > CAIYQO01 > CAIYQO01 > JAGUZN01. The sequence goes on along the minus strand of JAGUZN010000211.1, from coordinate 4,322 downwards.
ACTCAGGGCACGACGCAGCAACTTATCAGCGATAGGCAACGTATCGATGCGGTCGATTACGCGCAATTGCGTGGCGATCACCCGCCCCGCGCCGACGTGTGCTTCAATCACCGGCGCCCAGGTCAGCCCGCCAACGCCGAAGTCACCGCCGCTACTGTCGATCAATGCGCGCACCAGGTGCTCATCGGTTGGCTTCACGTACGGAAACAGCGTGACCCAGCTATCCGATGAAGGTAACCCGAAAGGATCGTCACCGAAGAATCGCAGCTCCGCAGCCGCGATCCCCACGAGCATCGGGTGAGCCGTGTCACGCAGATGCGCCATTTCAATCGGCATCCGCTCGACTGCCAACCCGGGAAAGAGCGAATGGCCTTGCTCGAGAACGAGTACGCGACCCCCGCGCGCCGCATAGTCGTGCACGGTTTGGTTTTGCGTACTCCCCGGTTCCACGGTATGTTCGGCGACCACCAGTACGGGCGTTTTGACGGGATCGAGCCCCGCCGGATCATCTACCCGCTGCACAGCAATGCCATGGCCTTGCAGCCAACCACTCAGCTTACTCTCCCCCCAGATGGCGATCGGAGGCAGATCGAGCGGTTCCGTGAGGACTGCCGGTTCAGCAAGTGTGATTTCTCGTGTGACGCTGTCAGTACCCTGTGGGCTACTGAACGTCGTGGTGATGTGCGCGACGCCGGCCTGTGCCATGCCGAGCGGGATTGACAGCCCAACCTCCCCGGTACAGCCACTCGCCACCGTTAACGAGGTTTCGTGCTCCCAGAGGGGTGTATTATGCTGCATCAGCGCAACACGCAGCGTGCCAAGAACCTCCTCTGGAAAATCGTTGACCACGTACACCGTGTGGGGGAGGGGACGGTCAGTGTAGCTCTGCGTTCGCTCTTCGCGAATGACTACCGCTAATGGGCGAAACGCATGCCGCAGCCGAGGGAAGCTAAAGCCGGGGCGATACCCGGAACCGTCCTCCCACCAGGCGTACTCGGATTCGTACGGGAGGTGTGCGAGTGGTTTAATGTAGGGAGTGTTCGGCTCAGTCCAGCTAAAGGTGCGCGCTTCTCCGGGACGGAAATTGTCTAACCCGGAGGTGTTCCAGGGGAAGAGACAGCTTACCTCATTCGCGCGGCCCAATTCAATGATGCGCGCCGCTTCGCGGGCCAGGGAGTCTGACATCGCGGCGTAATCGGCAAACACCTCATCCCCGGCCCACTGCAGCGCCACATACGCCGACCCGTAATGCCAGCGACCCATTTCGCCGGCGTGCAGCGGTCGCCGCTTATCCCACCATCCCCAGCCGTGGCAGTTCGTGCCGTAGTGACGTGAAATGATAGCCTGCGCATCCTCGTCCCACAGTCCGCTGTCGCCATCATGGTACGCCGGTCGCGTCGGGTCAAGATCATTGAACAGCGCGCGTAAATGCGGCAGCTCTTCTTTGGCGCTGGGCACACTGGAAAGCGCCCAGCGCATCTCATTCTCCACGCTCCACAGCACCAGCGAAGGATGGTTCTTGTCGCGCGCCACCATATGCTGCACATGCGCTCGCGCCGCCTCCCAGAAGCCTGACCCATCATTACCCCGCCACACCGAACCGTGGATGGCCGTTTCCTGGCAGACAAGGATGCCCATCTCATCGGCGATATCGAGGAAGTACTCCGGGTGCGGGAAGGTATGCATCCGCGCGTAGTGCATGTGCAAATCCTTGAGCTGCGCGTACCACTGCCGCACGTATTCCGGGCGCAGCCAATGCGAGTGGGCTTTATGACCCCACTCGCCTGCCCAGCGCTGCGGGCGACCGTTCAGCATGATTCGATGACCTTCGATCCAAATCTCGCGAAAGCCAAAGCGCGTGCGTTGGGCATCGACCACCCCCGCGTCGCCCGTCAGCGATAACACCAGGTGGTACAGATACGGATCATGCGGGTTCCAGGGACGATAATCCGTCCAGGCGGCGCAGAGCGTCACCTCCTGCATCTCGCCCGGCGACAGGAAGATCTCCGCTGAAGGTAGCGACAGGATCACCTGGCCCTCATCATCAACCGCCCCGGATAGCACGCCGCGAAACGGCTGATCACCGTGATGGCAGACGCGCACCCGCGCCGTCAGTTGCCCCTCGCGCACAGAGGTCTGAATGGTCACACCATCGATGCAGGTAGCCGGTCGCCATTCCAGTGTGACGTCCTGCCAGATGCCCGCATGCTCCAGCGATATGCAACACCCCCACGGAACGGCTATCGTCATGGTCGTTTCACTCAGGGGGTGGGGGGTCTCCGGGAATTCAGTGAGGAACACGGCCAATTCGTTCGTGCCCGTCTGCAGTGCTTCTGTGACATCGACCTCGCTGCCGATGAACATATCATCCTGCACGGCTACGTGCTGACCGTTGATGAACATATGCGCCTGCGGAATCGCCGCATGTATCAGCAGAACGGCGCGCATGCCCTCCGGCACAATGTCGATGGTGAATCGCGTGCGCATCCACCCACTACGGCTCTCACGCCAGGATGCGTGATACGCCGGGTCGGTGAAAAAGCCGGGCACCAGATAGGCCGCCTTCTGCCAACCTTCGGCCGGCACAGCATCCGGAATGATCGGCACGGTCGTGTCGGGATGGGGGACCGGTTGGAAATCCCACCAGTCGTTCAACAACTGGACGGTGCGTGTATCCTGGTGCGAAATCGCCACAGACATGGTATCTCCTTCGGTGCACATTGAATAAGTATGTTATCGTTTCCACTATTGTACGAATTCCGAAAAACTCCTCTATGAAAGAGTTGTGAAAAAGTGGTACATCAGGATGGAATCCGGGAGGAAACCCTGAATCGGGGGGAGAAAACAGCGTGCAGAGGGGGCGAAAGGTAAAAGATGCCTTGCCCGACTCTTCCTGGTACATGTGCCAGAAATACCTGCCCTTGTGGGTTGACCCCTGGCGGAAATGACAGGACAATGCTCGGAGGCTAAGACACTGTGTTGAAGGGTTCTGTTCGTGGATCACACCGCGAACAGAACGAGCGAGACCGGACATAAACTATGAAGACAGTGTAATAGTCCTGGCATGAACGGCTGTACACGACAAGTAACGGTAACAGATCTGGAGGACGATGTAGTGAATGCAATTGAGCGGAGCGGTGCGGGCTGGCGTCTGACCGCCGGTGGCCTGGTGCTGGAGATCGATGGGGCGACGGGGAGTCTCGCGCGCTTAACGATCACCGAACACCAAGAATTTTTGTGGACCGCCCACCCGGGCCAGGTGCAGGTGCGCGACGACGGCTTGGGCAAAACCTTCACTCAGCAGGACGTCGAGCGAGTGGCGGTGGACGTCGATGGCGATGCGCTCGTCATTTGCAAGACCTTCCGCGGTGCGCCCTGGACCTTACACGAAACGTACGCGGTGGACGGTGATGCCCTGCATTGGCAGGCGGAAGTCACACTGGACAGCGGCGAGTATCGTTCGGTCGCGGTGGCCTATCAGATCCCCTGGCCGATGCCGCTGTATCCCATGTATATCTGGACGGCGCGGGACAACATGCCCTCAGCCCCGCACCGCTTTGCCGGGGTGGCGTTGGAGTACGGTGAAATCACCAGCGGCACGCTGATGCCGGTGTTAAGTTGCTACCGGGAAGACGTCGATGCCGGACTCCTGCTCGCCATGCCGTTCGATTTCCGTACTCCGCGCTTCCGCTTCACCTTTGGGTATCGCGAACCGGTTCTCGCCGCCGAGTTCGATTGGATGGCGCTGGCCCCCGGTCGTCCAGCGCGCACCAGCCTCCTGCTGCGCGGTACGGTCGGGCACTGGCGTCCGGCGCTCGGGTGGATCTACGAGCGTTTCAGCGAGTACTTCGAACCGCGCTCCACCCTCATCCACCAGCTCTGGGGCGGTCATGTCTCCGGTGGATTCGATGTCTCGCTGGAGGATGCCCGCGCCATGGCGTCCCTCGGTATGACCTGGCACGAGGTGCACGCCCACTTCCCTGCCTACGGCAACTACCACCCCGAAGGCCTGGAGACCTGGCGCAGTGGGCACGATCGTAACAATGAAACGTTGATCACCATCGAGATGATCCGGCAAACCATCAGCAACCTGCACGAGGCCGGCATCGCCGCACTGCCCTACATCCAGCTCACCGGCGATGGCGATGACACCCTGCTCGATCCGGCATTTCAGGGCTCGCGTATCCGTGACTGGTACGGCGATGCCGTGTCCGCCTGGCCGGGCACCGTGCTCATGAACTCCGACCCAGCATTGCCCTTTGGCACAGACATCACCCGCCAGATCGATGGGATGGTCGCGCGCTACCCGGAGATGGATGGCG
>JAGUZN010000030.1 GCA_020060775.1 Armatimonadota bacterium | reverse complement strand
GCGGATTCCGCGCCCGTTGTCGCACCTATCGCACCAATACCACAAGATGTGCCGCTGGAGCGCGAGGTGCTCACCGCGATGGTTCAGAACTCTCAAATAGCACAGCAAGCGATCGAGCGGATTCCATCCGACGCGTTCACCCATCCGGCCTACGGCGCCGTCTTCACCGCGTTGCGCCGCCTGGTAGAGCAAGGCACTACGCCCGATGTGCGACGCCTGCCACCGGATGACGACACGGTGACGACCACCGTGTCGAAGCTGGCCGTGCGCGAAATGTTGCCCATCGAGAACATGACCGTGGACAGCATGCTGGAACGCATGCTCTTTGAGTATGAGAGACGCAAGGATGGGCCCTGGGAGCCGGATATCGAAGATCCTCTCGATCGTGAGATTGCCCAAAAAGTATATACGCAGCGCAACCGTGAACGCTCGAGGCTGATGGCGAAAACGCAATACGAACAAAAAGAGGCAGGAGAGGTGACCGAGCGAAGCCGGCCAGTCACCGATCCGGTACCGGAGCGTATCAAACGATACTCACAAAAAGGGAAGCCACCTGCTGATGCTTAGAGATGCACCCTGCAGGATGTGCCGAGGTGAACAGTGCAGAGGCAGCATCTCTTGACATGGGACAAGTGATGTACAACTGTCAAACAACAGGGGCTGGACATCATGGGGCAGGAGGTCTAGCGCTGTCTATTGAACTGATACTGGGCTGGGAGAAATCATCGCGTTGCCCGAATTTTTCGACAGGCTCGGGCGAGGACAGTAGAAGGATATTGGTTCCACCAGCCCGAAATCACAAGTAAGAAATGTACCGTCCCGGGGTAAGATGCAGACGAGTTCTGTGCGGAACACAGGCTGAAGATGACGGGGACCACGGGACACGAGATCGACGTAGAGCGAGGCGAGACGGGACGCCGCCTCGGGGGTGATTCAATTGTCAGATTCCCAAATGCATACAAGCCATAGCCAGGAAGTCGAGAAGCTGCTGGAGCGCGGTCGCCAGAGCGGAGGCGTCCTCACCTACGAGGAGATCAATGACATCCTGTCCGGCGAAGACCTCGATGCCGACTCCCTGGATGAAATCCTCGAGACGGTGACGAACGAAGGCATTCAGGTCGTCGAAAAAGTCCCGGAAACGACTGAAGCCGCGCGCCCCGCCGCGCCCTCCACCGGACCGCTGGAACTGCCGGATGAAGAACTGTCCTCGACCGAAGGCATCCCGCCCGATGACTCGGTGCGCATGTACCTGCGCGAGATCGGTCGTGTGCCCTTGCTCACCCCCAAAGAGGAAATCGAGTATGCCAAGCAATTGGAGAAATCCAATCTGCTGCACAAACTCCAGCGCGTCTGGAACTACTGCACCGATATCCTCGACTGCGAACCCTCCATCGATTCTATCGAAGGAGCGGTCGAACGCTCGGGCGATAAACCGCTGCGCGAGGTAATGGACGTCCTCGACGATGCGATTAAACGCCTGCCGCCGGAACGCGATGCCTCGCAGATGTCGGTCGAGGAAGTCTCCGAGTATTACGCCACCTTCCTGGCACAGCGCGCTGCCGATGCCGTCGCGCGCCGCCAGGCGCTGGCAAGAGATAATATGACGCCCGAGCAACTGGCCCGGGCCAAGAAAGAATACGAAGCGCGCGAGAAACAGTACAGGAAACTGCTCGATGAGTTGAGTGATCAGAACATCCGCGAGCAACTGTTCCTGCGTAAAGTCTGGGAAGAGTTCCGCTCGGAAAGCCGCGGTGAAGAGGAAGACCTGCCGGATGAAGAAGCCGAGCAGTTACGCTCCCGCTATGACTCGCGTGCCATTCTCGAACGCAATGAAGAAGAAATCATCTATGCGTTGCGCGTCGGCAAAGTCTATCAGCGCATGCGCGATGAAGGCGTGCGCCCCATTCCCTACGACCGCGTCATCGCCGAAGCCGGCGTCGAAGAGGACGAAGCGCGCGTCGCCCAGGTGATCGCCTGGATCCAGCGCACCATCTCCCGCGGCGACGCTGCCAAACAGCGGTTGACCGAGGCCAACCTGCGCCTCGTGGTCAGCATCGCCAAAAAGTACAGCGGGCGCGGCATGTCCTTCCTCGACCTCATTCAGGAAGGCAACATCGGCCTCATCCGCGCGGTGGAGAAGTTCGATTACCGCAAGCGATTCAAGTTCTCCACGTATGCCACCTGGTGGATCCGCCAGGCCATCACCCGCGCCATCGCCGACCAGGGACGCACCATCCGCATCCCCGTGCACATGGTGGAGACCATCAACAAACTCATCAAGGTCTCACGCCAACTCGTGCAGGATCTCGGACGCGAACCCAGCCTGGAGGAAATCGCCGAAGAGATGGATGGCCCGTTCGCCAGCGTGGAAGAAAAGGCGAAGTCCGTCCACCGCATGGGCGAGATCTTCAAGATCGCCCCGGAGCCACTATCGCTGGAAACGCCCATCGGCGAAGAGGATAACAGCCACCTCGGCGACTTCATCGAGGACCAGGATGCCGTGTCGCCCGCCGATGCCGCCACCATCCTCGTGCTGCGCGAACAGTTGGAGTCGGTGCTCAACACCCTCACCCCGCGCGAGCGCGACGTGCTCAAACTCCGCTTCGGGCTCGATGACGGCTACGCCCGCACCCTCGAGGAAGTGGGGCACATCTTCGAAGTCACGCGCGAACGCATCCGCCAGATTGAGGCGAAAGCGCTGAAAAAACTCCGCGCCAACAAAAAGCGCCAGCTCCTGCGCGACTTCCTCGACTAACCACCCACGCGCATGGTGAACGCGAGTAAAACTGTAGGGTGCGCGCGCCTGTCATGAGCGCTGTCGAATGGCTGTCCCGCTCCGGCAGTTCCGGCCTGGCATGCGTGCCGACAACACGAATCACGGTGAGCATCGCGATCCTTCGGGCTCGTAGTCAGCCACGCAGCAAAAGCGGAGTGGCGTTGCGCAGCCGGTCACACTCCGCAGCCTGGTGTGGAGTTTTTGCCCGTGTTCGACCCCGTACCCAGCCTATTCCCTCCCCCAGTCGCAACGGGGGGAGGCAGGAGGGGGCACTCCGCTGCCGGCATCCCGGCGGGATGCAGGGAAAAGGAATGACCCCCACTGTTCGACTCACTGCGTTCGCTCATAGCCTGCAGCCCTACCCTCCCCCATTGCGATAGGGGAAGGGAAGACGCTGACCCAAACGCGAAACGCCATACGCCATACGCGGACTCAGCCAGCACAAGGTCGGAGAGCACGGCACCACGTGACGACCCATCCTTTATCCTTCCCTTTACACCGCGTCGCCGCCGCGCTCACCGGTGCGGATGCGCACGGCATCCAGCAGCGGCATGATGAAGATCTTGCCGTCGCCGTGCTCGCCGGTGTACGCCGCTTTGCTGATCGCCGCGATGACGTCATCCACCGGCACTTCGTGCACCACGGTGGTGATGCGCACCTTGGGCAGCAGCTTGATTTGCGTTTCGCGCCCGCGATAGGTCTCCACGTGTCCGGCCTGGTGGCCGCACCCGTGCACTTCATCGACCGTCATGGCGATGACGCCGATATCCTGCAATGCCTCCAGCACCGCCTCAAATGTCTCCGGGCGAATGATCGCTTCGATTCTGGTCATATCCCTGCCTCGCTTTGTCGAAGGTGTGGTGGGTCGTCAACGCGCCCCTACCGGGGTACCTCCCTCACGCTCCCGATGCGTCATCGGGATATGGGAATGACCAGATCCCATCTTCACGGCGACAACCCACGCTAGCTAATTACCGCATATTTTTGTTATCGAGGTCAACACTGTGCCGTACATTGCGGTCATGGTCGAGTTTTCATCCGAAACGAGTTACCGGTTGCATCAGTAAGTTGACCGGCTGAAAATACCACCCCCTGTATATTTTCACGCGAGCGTTGCCGGAGGATTAAGCAGGCATACTGCCGGGTAGATACCCCTCGGTTTCCGGGTAGCCGGGGGGCTGTTGGAGGTTCTCATGCGTGTATGCCGCTGGTTGCGTGTGCTTGTGTGTGCATTGATCACGAGTGCCTGCGTGGCGTGGGCGGCCGAGGCGCCGGTGGACGAGCCTAGCCCGCTCAGCTGGACGTTTCCCGGGCCTCCTGCCGGACAGCAGTCGGCTTTCATGGTTACCGGATACCATCGCTATGCCGATGCCGAGGGCATCAGCTATGAGGGGAATGTCTACGTCTGGCAGGAGATGGAGGACGCGAAGATCGAGGGGAATATCTCCCGCGCATCCAGCCGCCTCACCAGCAACGGGGCCTTCATCTTCACCCGCGCCATGCAGACGATCACCTGTCGCGTGAGTGTGCCCAAGGATGACAAGTACTATCTCTTCCTGCGGATAGTCCATCACGGCAACACCTTCCCGAATTTCACCTGGACGCTGGACGGCCAGGCGATGCCCGCCTTCACCCGGGGGAAGTTTGGCTGGAATCGCCTGACCGAGGCGATGCCGCTCACCGCGGGCGAGCATACCATCACCTTCACCGAGAACGGCAAAGAGCCGACGGATGATCCCTCCAACCGCATCATGGCCTTCGACGCCATGCAACTGGCGACGAATCCGGCGACGATGCTCTCGGAGCAAGTGACGGTGAATCCGCAAGATCCGAAAGACAACGCCTGGATGGCGAAGCCGTTTGTGCCGTTGCGTAATCCGACGCTGGTGATCAACGGCGTGCAGGTCAACATCACCTATACCTTCGATGAAGGTGAGCCGGTCCTCCTCTTTGCCGATGGCCGCACCGCCGCGGTGCGCCCCATCACGGTGCAAGGGACAGTGCCCGCGACCGCCGGACAGCCCGACATCGCCGTGCGTTTGATCGATGTGGCGGAGTCATCGCACAAGGCGGTGGTGCGGCACTGGCCCGGGCGCGACTTGCCGGTCACCCTGGATCCCGCCGTACTCACGCCGAACGGGGATGCTATCAGTGATGCTGGACGCGTGCATGCCGCGCCGACCGGCGTGACAACGCTCGACATCGTCGATGCCGATGACCAGGTGATTGCCGACGGACGCGCGTTGGACGCCGGGTGGGATGGCCAGACGGCGAAGGGCGCTTCCGCACCGGCCGGGTATTACCTGGTGCGCGGTCGCACGAATGCCGGCGCGCGCATTGCATTGGGCGTTGTACAGGTGCGCGAGGAACCGCCGTTGATCGATGCGTTGCCGCGCGTCTTCTCGCCCAATGGCGACACGGTGTGCGACACGACGAGCATCACGTTCACCACCTGGCCCAAGCAGCCGAAGCTGGTGGTGGAGGGAGCCAACGGCCTGCGCGTGGAATTACCGGTGGTCAGCAAAGGCCCACAGCGGTGGGCGGCCGAGTGGAACGGGAAGCTGGCCGATGGACGCGTCGTGCCGGACGGCAAGTACCAGTGCCGAGTGCTCGATGGGGATCGGCAACTGATGGCTCGCCAGGTGGAGCTGAACACGCAACGCCGCTGGCCGGGCATCGTCAACCCGCACAAGGATTGGTTTCCCATTGGCATGTGGATGTCGCCCGTGCTGCCATCACAATGGGATGCGACGTTCACGGACTTGAAGGCACACGGCATGAACGCTGTCATGGTTCATGGTGATCCCGCTGTCATTCTTCCTGCTGCCGAACGGCATGGCGTGCGCGTGTTTGGCAACTTGACTGGCGAGGCGGAAGCGTGGCTGCACACGCCGAAAGCCGACTTCAATGAATTCACGACCGCCAGCTATTTTGAGGGATTGCAGAAGCGCTGGTCGGTCTCTCCGGCCTTTGCCGGCTACTATTTTAGCGACGAACCCACGAACAACGCTGATCGTGCGCTGCGCATGCATACGCTGTTCCGCGTCACCCAGGGGCTCGACCCGGCACACCCTCCGCTCATGGTGCTCATCGGCGGCAACCGTATCAAGTATTACATGGAGCAGGTCGCGCAGCCGATCCCCTTCTTCGACATCTACCCGGCGATGTGGGGCTCGCAGCCGGGCGACTTCCATAAGATTTATGCGACCAAGCAGGAGATGATGGAATACCTCGGCGATGCCGTGAAGACGATCACCAATGAACGCGAGCAGTCCATGTGGATCGTCGTGCAAACTCATGCGTTCCACGGCTGGCATCGCGAGCCCACCCCGGCGGAAATCCGCCAGATGGTCTACCTGGAACTCGCCGTCGGCGCGAAGGGGCTCTTCTACTTCTTCTATCAGACGCAGCAGAGCTGGGTCGGGCTCATCGATAAGGACGGCATGGAGACAGCGCGCTACCGCGAAGTGGCGAAGATCAATCGCGAAGTGGCGGCCATGGCGCCGACCCTGCTGAAACTCGTCGCCTCTCCCACACCGGGGGCGGTGCTCAGGGTGGCCGGTGGGGGCAATCCCTTCTACGAGCATGGTTGGGCGTCGCTGCGCTATCATCCTGAGGAGCAGCGGGGTTACCTCTTTGTGGTGAACCGCGACCTCGATCGCGACAGCGCCATGGAAGTCTCGCTGGATCTCGAGGCGTTGGGCTACCGGCCGGTGAACGCGCGCGACCTGCGCGACGGCAGCGTCATTCGCCTGCAGCGCGGGCGCTTCAACACCACGCTGAACGTCACCCTGCCCGCCGGCGATGGACGGGTGTATAAGTTAGAGTAGCGGTTACGGGGCGGCGGCAGGTTCTGGCGCTGCGGCGGTATCGGCCGCGGCAGGCGCTTCGACGATCTGCCACTGCCCCGTCCTGCCATCGTAGGTGACGATATCGGCCCGCGCCGTCTTCTCCTGGCAGGTGACCTCAACGCCGTCGAGGAAGCGTGCCTGCTTGGCCTGGTAATCATACTCCAGCCGGCCGGCGGTGAAGATGGGAGCGGGGGTCTCCTTCGGCGGTTTCGCCTGCATGCGCACGGACCCGGTGAACTCCGCGCGCTTCCCCTTCATATACACCACCATCGTCTCCGCGGTGATCACCCCGGCGGCATCGCTGAACTTCGGCGCGCCTGTGCAGGTGAACTGTTGATCCCCATCCACCGGGCGCACGGCCATCGTTTTGGCGGTAAAGGTGACATCGTGCTGGCAGGCGATGCCGTCAGTCAAGACATGCACGCGCGCATCGCCCCCCTCCGCCGGACGGCTCTCGGCATGCCTGGCCTGCACATGGGCGGCAAGGCCGGGCAACACGGCGAGCAGCAGCAGGGTGAGGAAACCACGACGAAATTGACGCACCATATCATCCCTCAAGTATGACGATAGGGGGATGAGCGGGGTGCCTCATCTATACCCGCGGGAGGGGGAGGATCAATCGCGCCTGCCGAGAATTTGCGATAATATCACAAGCCGCCGGGTGATCGCCTTGAATACGGCGGAACGCCCTGCGAAAGGTATCTCACACATGACGCCGCGAGAACGCTTCATCGCCGCACTGAACCGGCAGCCCCTCACCGGACGCGTGCCGCATTTCGAGTTAGTCTTCTTCCTCACGATGGAAGCATTCGGTAAAGTGCATCCCACCCACCGCGCGTATTTCCAGTGGGACCAGATGGAAGAGAAGGAACGCGAACTGCACCGCCGCGACATGGCGGAGCTGTACATCGCCACCGCCGAGCGCTACGAACACAGCGCCATTTTCATCCACCTCAACCCCGATCGGGTGGAGGAAGCGCTGCGGATCGTGGAACTGATTCGCGAGATGAGCGGCGACCGTTTCTTCCTCATGATGCACGGCGATGCCACCTTCAGCATCCCGAACGGCGAGCAGATGCTGGACTTCTCCTACCGGCTGGCCGACGAGCCGGAGAAGATGCATGCCGAGGCGGAAGCGTTGGTGCGGGCTGCGCTGGCGCGCGCCGAGCGATTGCGCGTGCCCGGCGGGCTCGACGGCTTCGCGCTATGCGCCGACTACTGCCTCAATGCCGGCCCCTTCCTCAGCCCCGGGCAGTTCAGCGAGTTTGTCACCCCCTACCTGGCGAAGCTCATCGAGGGCTATCGCGATCTGGGCTTCTTTACCATCAAGCATACCGATGGCAACATCATGCCCATCCTCGACCAACTGGTGCAGGCGAATCCGCATGCCCTGCATTCCATCGACCCGCAGGCCGGCGTCGATATCGCCGAGGTCAAGCGCCTGGTGGGCGATCGGGTATGCCTGATCGGCAATGTGAACTGCGGGGCGCTCGACACCGGCACCGATGAGGAGGTCGCCGCATCCACGCGCTATGCCCTCACGCATGGCATGCCCGGCGGTGGGTATATCTTTTCTACCAGCAACTGCATCTACACCGGCATGCGCCTCGCGCGGTATGAAGCCATGCTGGAGATCTGGCGGGCGGAAGGGAATTATTAGACGCTGTCGCACCTTCCACGCGCTGTTGACGCCGTTGCCGTGGCACACTGGGGAGTGATGCTCGCCAGCGCGCACGAGGGGGTGGAACGATGCGATATCTGATCTGGCTGTCGGTATACCTGCCATTAATGCTACTGATGATCCCGGCGTGCCATGCCGATGAAGGCGCTATCGACCGCACGGTGCTGCAGGGCGTCAGCAGCGTCGCCTGGCTGCCCGATGGTTCGCTGCTGGCTTCGCGTGCCGGCGCGGGCGCCTCGGTGCTCTCTCTCGCGGATCGCCAGTGGCGTCCGTTATTCCAGGGGATGGAGTACCTGACGACTTCACCTGATGGAGCCACTGTCTATGCCGTCCATCCGCAGCAGGGGGTATACGCCGTGGCCGTGGCCGACGGTGCGCTCACCGCAATATCGCCGCTCATCGCCGCGGCGTGCCTGCCCTCGCCGGATGGCGCGCACCTGTTGCTACGCACGTTCGAGGCCGGGCCGGACAGACGGACGACCCATGAAGCCTGGACGGTGGTGGGTGCGGACGGCAGCCTGCCGACCCTGCTGCTGCGGGGCGCGCACCCTGATCCCCCCGCGTGGTCGCCGGATGGCCAGCGTCTGCTGTATGTCGAAAAGGGGAAAGTGATCATCTCCAATGCCGTCGGCAACCGGCGCACGGTGATCATGACGATCAGCCAACAGGAGGGCATGACCTGGGCCGGCTGGGTTGGCGAGCGAGTATGCGTATGGGATGGTCCGGCCGGCACGCTGGCACTGCTGGATGCCAACGGGCGCAATGCCGAGGAAGTCGGACGCTCCACGCTGCGGCCGATCGTCTCGCCGTGCGGCACCTGGATCTGGTATAGCAATGGGGTGCAGCGCGCCTTCTATCAGGTGGCGAATCGGCGCATCATCCCCGTGAAAGAGGCGTGGTATCCGCTGCGGTGGTTTCCCGATGGGCAGCATTGCATCGCCGCCTATTTCGCACAGCGCCCGCGGGCGTATTACCTCGCTACCCCCGAGCAGCCGCACCTGCTCCCCGTCTCCGAGGAGTTCGGCATCGCCCCCAACAGCCGACGCCTGGCGTATGTGGTCCGCGAGGGCGAACCCCGCATTGTGGTGTACGATCTTGCCCAGCAGCGCACGATCTCCCTCGGCGCCCCGCCCCCGGCCCCGCTCACCTTCGCCTGGTCGCCAAACGGGGATGCGCTCGTCAGTATACCGGCCAATGCCGGACGGGGAGGAAAAGTGACGCTGTGCGAATTTAATGACGTCTCCGCCGAGTAACCGGCAGGAGAATGCGCAGTACCTGCGAACTGGAAACAACACCGGTATTCCGGTCGAGGAGCGCACCATGCAACTGCACGGCGTCCAGCGTAAAGTGATCGAATGGGGGTATCTCGCCGGCAAGGCGTATGCCGACCCCTTCAACGAGCTTGAGGTCGATGTCGAGATTACCCACGAGGATGGGACGAAGTGGCGCGTGCCCGCATACTGGTCGGGTGAACAGGCCTGGCGCATACGCTTTGCCCCGCCACGTCCCGGGGCGTACCACTTTTGCACGGTGTGCACTGACGCCGGCAACGCAGATCTGCACGGGCAACAGGGCACGCTGCACGCCGCCGCTTACGCGGGAGACAATCCGCTGCTGCGCCATGGCTCGGTGCGCGCCAGCGCTGATCGTCGTGCCTTTGCACATGAGGACGGCACGCCGTTCTTCTGGCTGGGCGATACCTGGTGGATGGGGCTGTGCAAACGCTGGAGCATGGACGATTTCCGCCTGATGACCGCCGACCGCGCGCAGCAGGGCTTCACCGTCATTCAGATCGTCGCCGGGCTGTATCCCGATATGCCGGCCTTCGACCCGCGCGGAGCGAACGAGGCGGGCTTCCCGTGGGAGCTGGATTTCGCGCGCATCAACCCGGCGTACTTCGATATGGCGGATCTCCGCATCCAGTGGCTGGTGCGCAACGGCTTGATGCCATGCATCGTGGGTTGCTGGGGATACTTCCTACCGTGGATGGGGGAAGAGAAAATGCGCAAGCACTGGCGCAATCTGGTGGCACGCTGGGGTGCGTATCCGGTGGTCTGGTGTCTCGCCGGTGAAGTGATCATGCCGTATTATCTCAGCGACTCCCGCGATGCGGATATCGCCGCCCAACGCGTGGGCTGGACGCGCCTGGGCCGCTATCTGCGCGAGATCGATCCCTACCGCCATCCCATCAGTGCGCACGCCGGGTTAACGGGCAACGGCTACGATCAGGTGGATGACCTGTCCGTCCTCGATTTCGGCATGCCGCAGCCCGGCCACGGTAATCTCGACGCCGTGCGCGGCCAGGCGGCGCTGATGGTGCGCAATATTACGCACGAACCGCGCATGCCGGTGGTGAATTCCGAGGCGAACTACGAGGGCATCATGGGCACGTGCTGGGAAGAGGTGCAGCGTTTCACTTTCTGGAGCACCATGCTCTCCGGCGCGGCGGGTTTCACCTACGGCGCCAACGGCATCTGGCAGATCAATGCGCGCGCCGCCCTATATGGGCCGTCGCCGCACGGCTTCAGTTGGGGCGACACCCCGTGGGAAGAGGCCTATCTGTTGCCCGGCGGGCGTCAGGTGGCCATCGGCAAGCGTATCCTGCAGCGTTTCAATTGGCAGCGCTTTGCCCCGCATCAGGAATGGGTGGAGCCCGCGGCGCACGAGGGGGACTATCAGCAACCTTACGCCGCCGGCATCCCCGGCGAGGTGCGCGTCATCTATACGGCCCTCTCTTCGCCCGGCATTCGCGTCACCCTGAAAGGCCTGGAGCCCGGCATACGGTATACCGCCACCTATCATGACCCGCGCACCGGGTGCGAAGTGCCCTGCGGGCCACTGCAGCCCGAGGCTGACGGCTCCTGTCTCGCACCCCAACCGCCGCTGTTCCAGGACTGGGTGCTGGTCCTGGAAGGATCGCCCTGTCCATGATGTTGTTGATGATGACGGACGGCACGCAGCTAACCGTCACCGTTCCCGCGCGCCAGGGCGTCTTCCTCTTATTCGATCTTCACTTCGCCCGGCTGGCGAACTTATACCGTCACCATCATGCTCGCACACCGGTGTTGAGGTGCCTGCGGATCGTGATAGCCCGATACCGGAGGCTTGCCACGGCCTGCGCGCACGAGCAGCACCAGGAGCACCAGCGGTTTCGCCACGGCCAGCAGCAGCGTGATGTATATAAAGAACAGGTGTTTTAGTTGCCAGCCGCCGGCCATAGTCGCGTCGTGCCAACGAGGCGCAACCGTGGCGATCATCGCTCCGATGCCTGCAAGGGCGAAGACCCCCAGTACGCCGATCGCTATCGCCGCCGCGCCGCGCACCCGCTTCACCAGCAGGATCCCCGGGATCAATAAGATTAACGGCATGACGATATCGGTGACTTCGGGCCGGACGTCGGAACCGGCTACACCCGCGGGAATCAGGTTTATGGCCATCCCCAACACATCCCGCGCACACCACACAATCAACAGCACGCCTACAAGCGGCAACACGAACGAATTTGCATACGGCAAGCGTTCCTGCAGCCATGACCCCAAGCGATCGCACGGGGTGCGACGGTCATCTGACCAGGCTGTACGCACCCGAGGCATGGCCAGCACCGTGATCAGCAGCAGGGGCTCCAGCAATTGGGCGATGGCAACGAACAGCCAGCGAAGAGCCATGAATGAATCCGTCGTACCCAGGAAGGGTAATACAGCCTTGAAACGCTCAACGACCAATGTGGCGTGCCCTATTTCCAGGATCATCGGCAACGGCGCCATCAACAACGCCCACATCGCCGGCATGCGCGCCCAGCGCGCACGACTCAACAGCCCGAGGCCCGCGACGATGCCGAACAGCCCGAAGCCGATCTGCAGGGTTGCCAGCAGTATGCGGCCAGCGTGCGGCGGTACATCTTTGAAAGGGATCACAGGGAGGGGAGGTGGGGCCACCAGCGCGGAGACGCCGCTGGACACAATGATGACGGCGGTGAGCAGCAACAACGCGCCGACCAATGTTACTTCCGATAGAGCAACAGGACGGTTCGCAGGCATGGGCGACTCCTTTCGCTATGGCAGCTAATTCCATGCATGGTTAACGATTCCTGCTATAGGTGCGGTGGTGGCCAGAGACGGCCGCCCTACCGGCGGCGGCGTCGTACATTTTGCGTACACCCCTTACCCGAGCCGTGTCGCTGCAGGCAGGAACCGCACACCCGCGTGCGGAAAGATGTAACGATTGGTGCACCGCGCCGGCAATCCCGCTATGAGGAGTTCTGCATGACCACCGATATTCACGCTCCCGCCTTTGTCGAGGAGACGATTGAGAAATACCGCCGCTATGTGAATCCCGGGCTGGCGAACCTGATGGATTTCGTCGGCTTCCATGCCGTGGAATGGGAGGGTGCGGGCGCGATTGTACGCGATTCGCTGGGCGTCGAGTACCTCGACTTCCTGGGCGGCTACGGCGTCTTTGCGCTGGGCCACGCGCATCCCGCCGTGGTGCAGGCGGTGCAGGCACAAGCGGAGCGGCTGCCGCTCTCCACGCGCGTGCTGTTCAATCGCCCGATGGCCGACCTGGCGGAACGACTGGCGGCGGTGACGCCGGGCGATTTGCAATACACCTTTTTCTGCAACTCGGGCACCGAGGCGGTGGAGGGAGCGATCAAGCTGGCGCGCCTTGCCACCGGCAAGCCGCAAATCATCGGCACGGAAGGCGGCTTCCACGGCAAAACCTATGGGGGATTGAGCGCTTCCGGGCGTGAGGTGTACCGCACGCCGTTCGCCCCGCTGCTGCCCGATTTCCTCCACGTGCCCTTCAATGATGTCGAGGCGGTGGCGGCGGCGATCTCCGAGCAAACGGCGGCGGTGATCGTCGAACCGGTGCAGGGGGAGAACGGGGTGATCGTGCCGGACGACGGCTACCTGCCCGCTCTGCGCCGCCTGTGCGATGAGCGCGGCGTGTTGCTCATCCTCGACGAAGTGCAGACCGGCCTCGGGCGCACCGGCACACTGTTCGCCTGCGAGCACTGGGGCGTGACCCCGGACATCATGACGCTGGCCAAGGCGCTTGGCGGCGGGGTGATGCCTATCGGTGCGTTCATGGGCACCCCGGAGGTGTGGAAAGCTTTCGAACCCAACCCGCTGCTGCACTCCTCCACCTTCGGCGGCAATGAACTGGCCTGTGCGGCGGGGCTGGCGGCGCTGGAGGCGATCATCGCCGAAGAGTTGCCGGCGCAGGCCGCCATGCTGGGCGAGGAACTCATGGCCGGGCTGTGTGCGGTGGCCGAGCAATTCCCCGGCACCATCACCGCCGTGCGCGGCAAAGGGCTGCTCATCGGCGTGCAGTTCACCGACCGCGACATCGCCGCACTGGTCATCGCCGGGCTGGCGCAACAGCGCATCCTGGCGGCGTACACGCTGAACAATCCGTGCGTGATCCGCTTTGAGCCCCCGCTGGTGGTGACCCGTGCGCAGATCGCGCGCGTGCTGGAGGCGTTCACCGGCGCGGTGAGCGGCGTGCTGGAACTGCTCGGGGACATGTGAGCGCACTGTTACACCCGTGGAGGGCGTTGCGCGGCAATGCGGTCGTCTGCACACCACAGCCGGGGCCAGGTGTGGTATCGTAAGGTGACGACCCCCGCGCCGCCCGGCATGCCTGCGCACACGCGGGGATCAGGCGATGAACGATGCCGCAATTTGATCCTGAGTTGGATTACTACGAAATCCTGCAGGTGCACCCCAAAGCGCACCGGGAGGTCATCAAGCACGCCTATCGCGCCATCGTCGGGCGCATGCAGGCGCACCCCGACCTGGGGGGCAGCCACGACGACGCCGTGCGGGTGAACGAGGCGTACCGCGTGCTCTCTAACCAGGAATTGCGCACCGCCTACGATGAGGCGCGCCGTCGCCAGGCTGATCCGCTGCCCCCGCCTCCGCCGTCGATGGCGCCATCCTCTGCCCAGAACGGGGGCACGACCCGCACTGCCGCACGCCCGACGACCATTGCCGCGCAAACGATCATCTGCCCGCAGTGCGGTGGGCGCAACCG
>JAGUZN010000420.1 GCA_020060775.1 Armatimonadota bacterium | reverse complement strand
GGCAGTTCCACGACGGCGGTGCGCTCGGCATTGCCGGTGAGCACGGCAGCCACCAGGGTGGCACAAGCGCCGGTGCCGCAGGCGAGCGTGGGTCCGGCTCCGCGCTCCCACACGCGCATCTTCAGATAGGTAGGGGAAACGACCTGAGTGAACTCGACATTGGTGCGTTTCGGGAAGGCGGGATGGCGCTCGATCAGCGGGCCGTACTGGGCCAGCGGGAATTCCTGCACGCCGCTGACAAAGATCACCGCATGAGGGTTGCCCATGGACACGGCCGTGACCTGGAAGGTGGCGGAATCGACGGTGAGCGCCTCATTGATCACCTTGCCGGCAGGGCCCTCCATGGGGATCTCACTGCGTTCGAGCCGCGGCTCGCCCATGTCGACGCGCACTGCCTTCACATGATCGCCTTCGACCAGCATGACGGGGGTGATCACGCCGGCCAGCGTCTCCACCGTGAAGGTCTCCCTGTCGGTGAGGCCGTGCTCGTAGGCGTAGACGGCGAAGCAGCGGATGCCGTTACCGCACATTTCCGCCTCGCTGCCATCGCTGTTGATGATGCGCATGCGGAAATCCTGCTTGAGGCTGGGCATGACGAGGATGACGCCGTCACCGCCGATGCCGAAATTGCGATCGCACAGCGTGGGCGCCGCCTGCACCAGGTGCTCGATATTATAGGGATGGCTCACGCAATCGAAGATGATGAAGTCGTTGCCGAGGCCATGCATCTTCACGAATTCGTATGCAGTGCTCATACTCCCTCCGAAATTAATGGTCCGATGTAATAGGCGACCTCAGTGTACCTGCGATCCCTTGTGCTGTAAAGGCGAGCTTTCTGTGAATCGACACAACGCATCCTCGCGTCATCCGGGGGATGTGTGCTACAATACCCGTCGATTTGCCGGAATACCGGCGTACGTGGAGGATAGAAATGGCCGATCAGGCGCCGTTATCGCTCGATTATTCGTACCTGTTGCCGGAGGTGACTCCGGAGGAGATTGCCAGTTGGCAGCCGCATGTGCAGTTGGCGCATGAGCAGTTGGTGAAGCGCACCGGGCAGGGCGCGGATTTCCTCGGATGGCTGGAGCCGGCGGCGATCATGCCCGCGGAACAGCTGGCCGCTATAACCGCCACGGCTGCGCGCCTGCGCGAGGAGGCGGAGGTGATGGTGGTGATCGGCATCGGGGGGTCGTACCTGGGCGCGCGCACGGTGATCGAAGCGCTGGGCGCGCCGGGCGAGATGCCGGTGCTGTATGCGGGGCATACGCTCTCCGCCGATTATACCGCCCATTTGCTGCAGGTGCTGGAGCAGAAGCGCTTCTGCATCAACGTGGTGAGCAAGTCAGGCACCACCACAGAACCGGCCATCGCCTTTCGCCTGCTGCGCGATTTGCTGATTCGCAAAGTAGGCAAGGAAAAGGCCCGCGAGTTGATCGTGGCCACCACTGATCCGGAGAAAGGCGCGCTGCGCGGCGGGGTGAAGAAGGAGGGTTACACCAGCTTCCCCATCCCGGCCAATGTGGGCGGGCGCTACAGCGTGTTCACGGCGGTGGGCATGCTGCCCATCGCCTTTGCGGGCATCGACGTGCAGGCCATGCTGGACGGCGCCACGGCCTGCGCGGAGGGATGCGCGTCGCCGGAGTTGAAGGCGAACCCCGCCTACGTGTACGCGGTGGTGCGCAACCTGCTGTATCGCAAGGGCAAGACGATTGAGTTGCTGGCGTTCTTCGAGCCGCGCCTGCACTACCTGGCCGAGTGGTGGAAGCAGCTCTACGGCGAATCGGAAGGGAAGTCGCTGATGGGCCTCTTCCCGGCGAGCGTGGAATTCACCACCGACCTGCACTCCATGGGACAGTGGATTCAGCAGGGACAGCGCACCATCTTCGAGACCTTCATCGATATCGCCGGCGGGATGCCGTCGGTGACAATCCCGACCGATCCGGAGAATGCCGATGGGTTAAACTTTATCGCGGGGAAGTCGGTAGATGAAGTGAACCGCCGGGCCTTCGAGGGGACGGCGCTGGCGCATCGCGATGGCGGCGTGCCGAGCATGAACCTCACCCTGCCCGAACTGAGCCCCAAGTCGCTGGGCAGTCTGCTGTACTTCTTTGAGCGCGCGTGCGGCATGAGCGGTTACCTCCTGGGGGTGAACCCGTTCAACCAGCCGGGCGTGGAAAGTTATAAGAAGAATATGTTCGCCCTGATGAACAAACCGGGCTTTGAGGCGCAGGCCGCGGAAGTGGCCGCCGCCGTTCAGGATCGGCAGGGCAAGCATACGGTCATGTTTTGACCGGTACCGCCCTGGGGGTATTGCACAGACGCCATGCCGCAGCACACGGCATGGCGTCTGTTTTCATGCGCTGGAGGATCATCGCATGAAAAACGGTTGTGTCCATGCCATCGCCGACCCCTGACCGAAGGCGGTCACCCGCACGTATACGCATTCGGCCGTCGCAAGATCGAATTGCACGCTGTGATCGCGTACGGTCTGCAATAATCGCCCGCCCTCGCCGATGACCTGAATCTCCTGTGCGTCATCCGTTTCGACTTCAAGGCGATCTCCCTCACGGCGGATGTCGAACATCGTGACCCCGCTGGACGCGTAGAAATTCCCTTGCTTGAGTGCGGCGAAGACTGCCTGGGGTGTACGTTCGACGACTCGCACCATGAGCCATCCCTGGGCGACATCATCCTCGATATGGGCATCATCACTGGCCACGCCGAGCACCCGACGCCCATGTGCCAACAAGTAGTCCCATTTGTCCGTGGCGATTTCGTAGCCCTCCAGGCGCTTGATGACACCATTGAAGATTTCCACCCCGTTGTAGGGACCGGCGTTCAGCAGTTCCTCGCGATGATAATGTGGGCGGTATGTCCAGTTGGGATGGTTAAGCACGGCAAAGCCACCGGATTCAGTTACCGTTGCCAGCACTGCGGATTGCGCGCGATCCAGCCAGCCATCAGGTTGGACAAGCAGGCCATCCCCATAGAGACCAGCATGTTCGCCCTGTTCGGAATTCCACTCCACCCCCGGTATGCAAAGCAGCGGGGCATCGACGACGGGCGTACAGACCATGTGGTCGGAGATGGCGAGGAAGTCGTAACCGGCCCGGATATACAGATCGAGCATGCGGTCAAGGGGTACCTGACCGCAGGCACTTGCCGGGCTGGTATGCGTGTGAAGATTGCCGCGGAGCCACTCGCCCTCACGCGATTGATAGGGGTTGCACCAGTTCACGCTATCTGCCATCGTTTCCCTACCGCTGACTATGCTCTGATGGATACGAGTTGATCGCACTCGTCGAAAAACGCCTCGATGTTGGCAATGGGCACTTCCGGCTCCAATACGTGGGTCGGTGAGAGCATGAGGCCACCATTCAAGGCATCCAGTCCCTCGGCCAGCTCACGAATCACCCGGCGCATCTCGGCTGTTGTGCCGAAGGGGAAGGTGGTTTGCGTGCCCACGCAGCCGTCGAACGCCAGATTCTTGCCGCAGCGTTGGCGCACCTCATAGGGATTCATGCACTCAGGTTGCACAGGGTTGAGGATAGTGATGCCGATCTCCACCAGATCATCGAGGATATCCCAGATGTTGCCATCGGAATGATACCAGATGTGGACATCCGGTTTGATGGCGCGGGCAGCGGCGATCACTTTGGCCCAGCGCGGTTTCATCACTTCACGCCAGAGCTCGGGCTGGAACATCAGGGCATTCTGATTCGCCACGTCGTCGCCGGTCATGATGCAGTCGAATCCGGCTTTGGCCGCGGCAATCGCCATGCGCGTGTTGTTTTCACAGTAACGATCGAGAATGTACTCAGCCCAGTCAGGCTGAGTGAGCAGGTCCATGAGGAACTCCTCGTATCCGCGCACCTGCCAGGCGTTCTCATACATGTGGCCGACGAAGATCCAGGCGGATTCGCCCCGTGCGTGCCGTTCGTCACAGAAGCGGCGCATTTCCGTATCGCTCCACCCTTCGTTACTCACGAAGGGATATTCCTCGATTTCGCGAAACGATTCAACGTTGCGCAGCGGGCTGATGTATTCGGTGAAGTGGTAAAACCCGTGATTCAGGTGGCCGCAACCATTGCCATCGATAGAGAAGAGCGGATTACCACTGAACTCCTGATGGTAGACCGAGTAGTCAGGAAACTGGAAACCGTCCGGCGGAGTCAGGGAGGCACTGCCGCCCTCGTCCATATCGAAATAGGTCAACGGATCCTGGCCGAGATGCTCGGTGAGACGTTGACGCAGGTCATCGATGTAGCTGGCGCGCCGCGGAACGCGGTCGACCGGTTCGAAATTGGCAAAAGCCAGGAAGCGTTCGCGCTTGATCATGGTGGTCTCTCCATCGGATGCAACAGGTCACGCGTAGTGTTACACCAGGAATGTAAGCGGTTTGAAGAATACCACCTATTGATTCCTGGTGCAACACTACGCGGCGCATGATGGCGATAATCGAGAGTTATCGTACAAAGGCGGCCGCAGGGCGTGTGCCCCACGACGGATCCGTATCATTGGCCAGCGGGGCAGTGGTGACGCGGCGGACATTGGTGCCGTCGGCGTTCATGATGAAAATTGCCGTCGCCCCCTCGCGCGAGGATGCGAAGGCGACTTGCGTGCTGTCAGGGCTGAAGCTGGGGAAGTCGTCGCCCGCCGGATCATCGGTCAGGCGCACCACATTCGACCCATCGGTATTCATGATAAAGATGTCCAGATCGCCATCGCGATCTGAGGTAAAGGCGATGCGTTGGCCATCCGGGCTATAGTCCGGCGAGCCGTCGAAGGCGTCATTCTCGGTGAGGCGCACAAGTTCTATTCCGTCTCGATTCATGGTATAGATTTCCGCGTTCGTATCTCGGGTGGAGACAAAGGCGATGCGCTGGCCATCCGGGCTGAAGCTCGGGGCGCTATCGACCGCCAGATTGTTCGTAAGGCGTGTTTGTCCGCTCCCGTCGATGTTCATCCTGTAGATTTCGTTATTGCCATCACGCCCGGAGGCAAACACGATCTCCTGTCCACCCGGTCCGATATCGGGTTCGACATCTCCGCCCGGGGTGTCGGTGAGGCGGCGCTGGTTGCTGCCATCAGCTTCCATGAGAACGATGCCGATGTTTTGGCCGATATTCGCGGCGGCGAAGGCGATGCGTCCCTGCGGGCCAACGGATGGGGAACCGACAAACAAGGAATGGTTCGTCAGCCGTGATGGATTGGCGCCCTCAGGGGTAATCGTATAGACCTGATTGCTCCCCTCGCGATTGGAGATGAACACGATGAACTGGTTGCCCGGCGGCGGGGGCGTGATGTCATCCGAGTCACAGCCGGACACGGTACACACCGCCAACAGAAATCCTTTCAGCAGCCAGCATCGCCAGTCTCGTCGCATGGCACCCACCTTTCGCATGGCTCATGTCGGTGCTCCCATTATCTCGTTGAGCTGCGCAGGCGTCATCCCACAAATGAAACAATGCGAATTTTCGTCAGGACAGGTATAACTGCCGTCGTTGTCGGGTACCTACTGATCGCAAGCGACAATCCTGGCCAACTCGCGCGACCTGTCTCCCCCTGTACGTTGCCGAACGGTCACACCCACTTTACAGTCCGATCATCAGCAACTCCACAGCGTTCAGAAGGGAGAAAAGCAGTTTGAACAACCGAAGCACGATCATTGTCGCCACTCTAGTTGCAGCCATCCTGCTGCTGACGAGCATCGGGGAGGCTGCGAGACGATATCCGCGTCCGAAACGTGAACGCACTGCCCCGACAAGCCCAACCATCAACACCGGAAAGAAGGTCATTGAGTACGGCTGGGATGCGCCGTATCCCAGCTACGTCGCCCAGCACCAGGAGGCGGTGGAAAGCCAGCCGTTCGACGGCGTGATGCTGCGCGTGCAGCCGCCCGAGAAACAATCCGTCTTCACGCGCGAGCGCTGGGGCGGGGCGGCGTTGGATCGCGAGTTTTCCATCCTGCGCTCGATCCAATGGAAGAAATTCACCGACAATTTCCTGGTGGCCTACAGCGCCTCCAACATGGATTGGTTCAGCGATTCCGACTGGGATGCGGTGAGCTACAACATCGGTTTGCTGGCGCGCGAAGCGCGGCTCAGCCGCTGCAAGGGCATCGTGTTTGACCCCGAGGCCTATGGCCCCAACCCGTGGCATTACCCGGCGCAGCCGCATGCCGGCAGCAAGAGTTTCGCCGAGTACCAGGCCATTGTGCGCAAGCGCGGTGCGCAGTTCATGCGCGCCATTGAGAACAACTTCCCCGGCGCGGAAGTGCATACGTTCTTCCTGACCAGCATTTACCATAAGATCGGCGTCAATCCGGCCGACCCCACGCAGCAAGCGCGGCTCGCCTCCAATGACTACGGCGCGGCCTGGCATATGGGGCTGTACGCCTCCTTCATCTATGGCATGCTGGATGCCGCGCGCACCGGCACGGTGATCCATGACGGAAATGAGATCTCCTACTGGTACACCACGCCGGAAGAGTTCACCACGGCGCGGAGCAATATCCGCGGCGCGTTCGCGAATATGGTGCCGACCGAACTGCGCATGAAGTATCTGAGTACCGTGCGGTGCTCGCAGGCCATTTATATGGACTACATCTTCAACCTGCGCAACACCGGCGTGTGGAGCCCGGGCGCACATTTGACCGTCGAAGAACAGAACCAGTGGCTTGAGCATAACATGTATTACGCCTTGCAGACCGCCGACAAGTACGTCTGGGTGTATGGCGAGTATATGGAGTGGTGGTCGGGGGCCATTCCGCAAGGCGCGGTGCAGGCCATACAACGCGCATGCCAGAAGTATGAGAGCGGCCAGCCGCTCGGATACTCTCTGAAGCCCATTATGGATAAAGCCTGGAGCTATTACCCGAACTAAACGAGAACAAGTAACAGGTTTGTCACGAACGTCGCGCCGGTCGGTACCGATCGGCGCGACGTTGTTATATGTCGTCTTTCAACGCCAACCGGGTGCGGTATCGCCCGAAGGTAGCAGGGTTCACCCAAGAGCAGGGCGCTCCACAGCGTATAACAGAAATGGACCTGTTGTCATACTCGTGGAGACGGTACATGCTGACGTTTCGCAAGCCGACGCGATTTCTCTACCCGGTGCGGTTAGTGTTTTTTCCGCATGAGCCAGATGATCTCCAGGACATCATGCCCTGGGAGGTGGTGCAGTGCAAGCAAGTTGATGCTGATTTGCTGGGACAATTGGCATCGCGCGCCGTGGCACCACGCCCGTACCATACCCTGGTCTCCGACCTGTCACGCTCAGAAGAACGGTTATGGAAGGGTATCGAGCATTCGCGCCGCAGCCAGATCCTGAAGGGTGAAGGGATGGCGGGTGAGGTCCGCGTGAACAGCATGTCGTTCGATGAGGTCTTCACCTTCCTCACCGATTTTGCGCGCACCAAGAAGATGCTGCCTCCCTATGCTTACTATATCCGGTGCCTGCTGCACCACAGCGACACGCTGGTAATCACGTACGATGGCCAACCAGCCGTGCTGCACTTGATCCTGCGCGACTTCCCCCGACGCGCGATGGCGATCTATAGCGCACACAACGTGAGCCTGGAGCTGGATCATGCGACGCGGGGCCTGTTAAACGCCGCACTGCATTGGTGGGAGATGCAGCATTATCGGGCAGAGGGATTCGCCGATTACGATTGGGGCGGGGTGGTGCTGGACGAACGCTCACCCCTCTATGGCATTACCCGCTTTAAATCGCGTTTTGGCGGCGAATTGGAGCACGCGTGGGATCTGACGCTGCTCGGCGACTGGCTGTGGCCTGCCGGGGTCATGGCCCGGGCCTGGCAGGAACGCCACGCGGCGAAACGACGCTACGAGGAGAGCACGGATGCTGCAGCATCATCCTGATAAGCGCGTATGCAATGTACGCTCCATGCCGGCCATGCTCATCACTATCGACTGCGAGGGGGATAACCTGTGGTCACGCCCACGCATCGTTACCACGCATAATGCCAGATACCTGTTCTGGTTTCAATCACTCTGCGAGCGCTACGGCATGCGCCCCACCTACCTGGTGAATTATGAGATGGCGCTGAGCGAGGTCTTCCAGGAGTTCGCTGCCGGTGTCCTGCACCGCGAGGCGGCGGAGATCGGCATGCATTTGCACGCCTGGAACAGCCCACCGTTCTCCCCGTTGACTCCTGATGATCACTACTATCAGCCATATCTCTTCGAGTATCCATCGAGTGTCATGCGGGCAAAAGTGGGCTATCTCACAAAGTTCCTTGAAGACACGTTCCAGACGCGGGTGGTGAGCCACCGCGCCGGGCGGTGGGGGTTGGATCATCGTTATGCACGCATGCTGGTCGATCATGGCTTCAACGTCGACTGCTCGGTGACGCCGCATGTCTCCTGGCGCAACACACCGGGCGACCCACGGCGGGAGGGCGGACCAGATTTTACCGATTTTCACCACCAAGCATATTTCCTGGATCTTGATGACATCAGTCGTGCGGGATCATCGCCGTTATTGGAAGTGCCCATAAGCATTGTCGACTGCCCGGAACGTCGCTGTGCGGGGGTGCGCAAGGCGGCAAGCCTATGCGACCTGGCGTTGCGCGTGTTGAACCATTTTTGTCCCCCGGTCTGCTGGCTGCAGCCGAATGGCCGGAATCGCCGGGACCTGTTCTATGTCATCGAACACGCCAAGCAAGACCGACGGGATTACTTGCAGCTCACCCTGCACTCCTCGGAATTAATGCCGGGGTGCAGCCCCGCCTTCCCGACCCGGTTGAGTATCGCCCGTCTGCAGGACGATCTGGAGGCGGTGTTCGCCACTATTCAGGGGCACTGGCTGCCGGCGACACTGCGGGAGTACCACCGGCGCGTCATCACCACACGCGTGGCGATGCCGATGGCAGCAGCGCCTTTCGGCAGTGGCGTGCCAGGGCGGTAAGGTGATGCACTACGTGTACCGGCAGGTACGCTTCCAGCATGAGGCGCAGGTAGCGCGCCCAGTAGCGTGGCGTGGGGTGGCAATCGTGCAGGAGCTGGCGCGCCAGCAACCGGTCACGACTATAGTGCAACACGTTCAGGATGGTATATAGTTCGTATCTGGCAATGAAGTCACGGATTGAGCGCTGGTTCCCTCGATCAGGTAATGGGCGTGCAATAGACGCTTTCATCAAGGCGATAAATGGCAGTGGTCCTTCATAAAACACCGTACTACACACACGCCCCTCGGCTTCCTCATGATAGTAAGCTGAGGCTGTATTATCGTACGCCACCAGGGTGTGCATCGCCACTTGGCACCAGAGGAACTGATCCTCTCCGAGTTTCACAGGCGAGGCTTGAGGATTGATCTCCTCATAGGTACTTTTTCGAATCATGGTTGCGGATGACCAGAGTGGTGGTGACTGCTGTGAGGCAGCAAAGTAATCAGGCAGTATGCCGCGCCAGGGCGCCAGTGTCAGCGTACTGATGGGTAGATTGACAACATCGCCATCGGGCCGGCAACTCGCGTACCGTGTGCCGGCAATCCCTGCGGCAGGAAAGTCGCGAAACAGGCTGAGCACGCGAGCAACAAATTCGGGAGCCCATTCGTCATCGGCATCCAGAAACGCCACGAACTCACTGTGCGCGGCGCGCACACCGCGGTCGCGCGCGATACCCGCGCCGGCATTGGCTTGAGTGATGAGGCGAAGACGAGGGTCGTGGATAGCACGCACGATCTCCGGGCCGTCATCGGTGGAACCGTCATCGACCACGATGATCTCGTCCACCGGGTGAGTCTGCCGGAATACCGACTCGAGCGCACGGCGGATATACCTGGCCTTATTATAGAGCGGAATCACCGCGGATACCGTCATTGCTCTTCCCTTTTAGCGATAGCGTTACCCCCATCATCGCCGGCGTCGGGGAATCCCGGCACGGGAGTGGTCAGGATACGCGCCAGCGTATCACGCGCCTGTACGGCATCAACATCGTTCAGTGGCGTATACCGTCGTCGAATCCACACGCCATGCGCATCGAAGCGTGCGTACGTCCGGTACAGCGCTGCTTTGGCCAGTGAGCCGGCGATGAGCATAGCGGTCGTGGGCCAGCCCACATATTGTGGCCCATATCGACGGTAGATGGCACAATTGGTCTGCAAAGTATAGAGGTAGTTGTCAATGGACCCATCCAATGAGACGCGATAGAACAGCAACGGCTCGGGGAGATGGGCGAAGTTACCCAAGCGGCAGGTGCGGCACCAGAGTTCAAAGTCTTCGGAGCGGACGTACGCACCATCGTAGGCATGCCGGCGAAACCATGCCGTTTGCCCCATGATGGTCGGCTGTGCGAATAGGCCGCGGCGCAGCACCGTAGCGGGATGCGGATCGATCGGCTGCAGGTACCCCGTACCCAGAGGGGTGTGTTGCTCGTCAATGGCGCAAATCCCTGTGCCCAGCACATCGACCTCCGGATGGGCATCGAAAACAGCCACCTGTCGGGCGAGACGTGCAGGGTGCATCAGGTCGTCGCCATCCATGCGCGCCAACAGTTCGCCGCGCGCGAGTTCGGTAAGCTCGTTGGCGCGGAAGGATGTACGCCTGTTCAGTCCGTCATGGACCACGCGAACGCGAGGATCATTCACCGCACGTGCGATTTCCAGTGATCCGTCAGTGGAGCCGTCATCGATGAGCAACAGTTCCCAGTCCTGGTATTGTTGCGCAAAGATGGAGCGGATAGTCGTCGCCAGTGTCGTGGCGCAGTTGTAAAAGGGCAATCCGATGGTAACGCGCATACCGTTTCCTCCGTGAGTGCTCTGAACAATGCGGTGTCAAATTGCTGCCGGCATGCGCGCCGTATCCGTCGGCGGGGCTGTTTGCCGACGGGTCAGGGCATACGATGAGGCGAGCATCGCCATTACGAACCACCAGTGCCGCTGGTAGAATGCTTCGATTCCCAGTGAGAGTACGAGCAGAACGAGGTGCCCACAAACGAGCGCCAGAACGAGAGAACGCTCTGAAGATGGTGCATATCGCCATGCCGCATACCCGCGCTGGAAGTACCAGACGACCAGGCCGGCGAACATGATGAGGCCGAACAGTCCCATTTCGTAGAGAAACCAGACCGGCGTGTTATGAATGATGGAGCCGGTGCGCTCGAGCACGATGCCGATGCCCGCACCGAAAGCCGGATTGGCCAGGAAATAGGGCAGCGCCGCCAGCATGGTGTCCATACGGATGTTCATGCCGGATTGCCGGGTGGCCATAAACTGGGTGACGGCGAGGTAGTCACGCCCGAGGAATCCGATGATCAGCACGTAGGCCAGCACCGCCATGGCGGCTAACCGCAACAACACCCGCGGCCTGGTGATAAAGATGATGGGGAGCGTGGCGCCGATGGCGATCCAGGTGGAGCGCGAGAAGGTGAGAATGATGCCGGTGAACAGGGTGAGACTTGCCACAGAGTTCCAGATGATTGCCGGACGAGAATCAGAGGAGGCGCCGACCACCAGTTGCAAGACGAATGCCAGGGCGATCAGCCCGCCGAAGGCATTGGGATCGATGAGCGCGCCGGCAAGGCGCATGCCCTCGCCCGAACCGTAATTCAACCCGGGTAGCACCGTCGCTCCGGTGGTCATGCCTGTGCCGAATGCCCAGAGCGCCACGAGGCTCTGCACCACCACGCCGATGACAAATATCATGGCCATCCAGCGCACGCGTGCCCAACTGATCGCGAAGGTGGTGAGCATGGCATAACCAGCGAAGAGCGACAGCAGACCGATGTCCTTATTGAGGAAGACGTAGCGGGCCGCCGTTTCGCCGTTGAACAGCCAGAGCAACGTGCCGATCACAAACGCACAGATAATGCCGATGTGCCAGCGGGACCAGCAGCCGTGACGCTGGCGCAGGCGCGTCACGCCCACGACCCACAGCAGCAGATAGAGCGCGAGCACGATATCGGACGGCGCCAGGTTGAACGCGCCGATGCCGGTGGGGAACTGCACGGGCAGCAATAGGAGATACAGGGCAATCAGCCCGGCCTGCAGTCGTTCACGTGAACGCCATGTTCTCCATATCGAGGCTACGCGTACTTGCATAACACGTCCCTATCCATCTTGAAATAACAATTTCCAGTATGCCAGATCGGGTGTGCGGTGTTGTGCTGCCGCCGTGACGGCATTGTATGCTGCGAGACCAAACCTCGGTCATGCACCGCCCTCGCCCTACTGCTGCAGCAGGTACGTCTCGGTAAGCGCCCGGGTGCTGGCCTGAATGGAGAACGGGCTCTGCTGGATGGTACGCAATGCCTGTGCCTGGGGCAACAAATTGCGGCGACGGCGTGCTTGCAGCACGGCGGTGGCCCACGCCTGGGGCGAGGCCGCCAGGGAGACGCGCGTGATGAGCGAGGGCAGTACATCCACCTCATCGGTGATGGCATCGGATACCACGCAGGGCAGACCAGCCGCCTGGGCTTCCAGCAAGGAGAGCGGCAAGCCTTCATACAGCGATGGCAGGATGAAGAGGTCCATCGCCCCCAGGAGCAGGCGGGGGATGTCGCCGCGCACGCCGGTCAGCGTGACGTGCGCCTGCAACCCGTGTCGCACGATGCCCGCTTCCACCTCGGCGCGCAGTTCACCATCGCCCACGAGCAGCACGTGCACGTCTGGGGCTTGCCGGCGCAATGCGGCGGCAATCTCCAACAGGAAGGAATGATTCTTCTCGAGACGGAAGCGTCCGACATGTCCGACGACGAGCGCATCGCGGGGGATGCCCAGTTCCCGGCGCAACTGGCGCGCGTTGACCGGAGTGGCGAAGGGGGCGAGGTCGATACCGCAGTAGAGCAATCGCCATCGCGCATCACGCTGCCAACCTGCGCCAAACAGGTCGCGGGCGGCGGCCCGGCTGCAGGCGAGGCCGAGGGTGGCGTTGCGGGCAATCATGTGCGTCATCGCGGCGCGATAGAGCCGGCGGCCGGCTCGTGCTTCCGCGGTGAAGGTGGCGGTGTTGCTGTGGCTGTGGGCGATGCGCACCGGTACGCCCGCCTGCCGGGCGAGGTGCAGCACCAGGCCGCTGGAGTGGTGCACGTGACTGTGTACGATATCGTACGGCCCCTGCTGTTGCAGCAGCCGGGTAAACGCGCGCGTAAATGCCCAGGGCTGCTTGCCCGGGTGGGGTGCGGTGAGCAGGGTGCTGCCCAACTCGCGGCAGTCTTCGCTGAACGACCACTCCTCGTCGGTGTAGACGAGAAAATCCATAGGGAACTGTTCGCGATCGATTTCACGCAGTACCTGCATGAGCCACGTTTCGGTGCCCCCGCGATTCATGGTGCCCACCACGTGCAGGATGCGCATGGGTCGCACGGCTGTTGTCATGGATGAACTCCTCCCCTAGCTCACGGGCACGGTTGGGCCGAGTTGCCCGCGCAGGCCGTCTCTTATCCCGCGCAGGCGCAGGCGCGCCCGCAGCCAGCGATCCTCTTCGAACAACAGGTCGCCGACGAATCCCCGCGCTTGATTCTGCAGGTAGCGGGCCAACGCGATAGGATCGGGTGCGATGCGGGTGAGCGTGTACAGCCGGTTGCGCGTGTCGTAATAATGCTTCCAGGGTGCGCGCGGGTACCGGGCATGCCGCCACCAGAGAAACTGTTTCGTCTCCACCGCGCCGTAAAAGGGGTGCTCGTATATCGCCGTGGGCACCATCACCGATTTGGTATCCGCCTGCCGCCAGGCGCGCAGGGTGTACTCGGCATCCTCGAAGGCGAAAAAGAAATCCTTATTGGGCAGGCCGATGCGCTCCACGATATCCCGCGCGATGAGCGCCCCTGCAAAGGCGAAGAGGAAGTCGCCTTCCAACGGCGATTGTGCATCTGCCACTGTTTCGGCGACATCGATGCTTTTACCGCGGAGCCATCGTGTGGCGCCGAAACGCCGACCGGTCGGGTCCTGCAGCAGCGGGATGCGGATGGTATTGGGTGCAGCTTCCTTCAGCAAATGGGCGAGGCAATCCGCAGCGGGGCGGCCATCGTCGTCCACGCACCAGATCCAGTCGTAGCCGTGTTCAAACGCCCAGCGCATGGCGGTGTGGTAGCCGCCGGCGCAGCCGATATTCTGCGCAAGGTTGATCACCGTCGCAGCAGGAAATTTCGCGCGCAGCATCTTTGCCGTGCCGTCAGCACTGGCGTTGTTGACCACGAGTATCTGCTGCACAGGGCGGGATTGACCCTGCACGGCAGCCAGACATTCCGTCAGCAGATGACGCCGGTTGTACGTGGCGACGACGGCACAGACACGATTCTCCATTTATGACACCTCGTCACTGGGCTGTGGCGCCATCGACTCGACCATCTCATCGCCGCGAAAGGCAAAGGGATCCCGTTTGCTGCGCCGGAGCACCCACACCATGCTGGCGACAATCACTCCTTCGACACTGACGGCCAGCACCACCATGCCAAACGGCCCGATGTATTTTGCGACCAAGGGCGCCAACATCATATTGCATAGCCCGGCCGCGATGATAATGGTGTTGAATTGTCGATCCATTTTTAACGGCACCATCCAGAGCACGCCCAGCATACTGCTCATGGCGACAAACAGCGGCATGAGGGCATACACGCGCACCAGGGGAATGGCCGCCGCAAAGTTGGGCCCGAGTATGAGGCCCACCAGCATTGGCGCGGTCGCAAAGAGCACGATGCCCAGCCCGAGGGCGAGGCTGCTTTGCACCAGGATATTCAACCGCATGAAGCGACCGGCACGCGCAGGATTGTGCTGCAAGAGGTGGTTCACGCGCGGGTAGACGACCTGGTTGATCGGCCAGATGCAGCCCAGCGCGGCGCGATAGATTTTCTCCGCGCCCGTGAAGTAGCCGACCAGTACGGGAGAGACGAACAAGCCCAGGATGAACGTATTGGCCGTGGTGTACAGGCTGACGGCACCGCGGAAGAGAAACATGCTGCCGCCCAGGCGCAATGCCGCCAGTGCCCCTGTCCAGTTCGGCCGGCGCCATCCGACTTCGCGATACATCCAGATCAGCATGACCGTGGTAGAAATTCCCGAACCCGCCGCATTCAGCATGAGCACCATCCATCCGCCGGCCGGCGATTTCACCAGCGTCAGGATGCCGATGGTGACGAGGAAACGCGCACCCACATCGACCGCCGCGATGCGCGTCATGCGTTCAGTGCCCTGGAAGTACCAGATGGGATTGAGACCGGCGAGCAGCATGCCCAGGACGGCCCATAGCAGGTAATCCGGATGCTCGCGGAAATGGGGCACCAGCGCGGCGGCCGCGAGGGTCAGCACGCCCACGGCGATGGCTAACACACCTTTCGCCCCCATGACGCCCGCCACCACCCGTGTGTGGAAGGCGCGATCATCGCGGTGCTGGGCGATTTCGCGGGTGGCCGACAGATTGAACCCGTATTCCAACACCAATGCCGTCCACAGGGAGAAGGCCTGAGCAAACGCGAGCAGCCCCAGCCCGGCCGGACCGAGCACGCGCGCAAGATAGGGAATGGTGATGAGTGGGAAGAGGTAACTGGCGAACTGCATGCCATACAACGCCAGTGCATTGTGCACCAGCGGATGTGCGATACTACGGCGTGATAGCGCTGCCCAACGTTCCCGTATACTGTTGCCGCTGCCGAGTCCCAATGACGCCCTCCACCTCATCCAGCATATCGAATTGCGTGCTGCTAGAGGCGTATGATGGACAGACAATTCCGGCGTGCCCCGACAGAAGGGCTGTTCGTGTCGATGCTTCCTCACTGGGCAAGGAT
Organism: Armatimonadota bacterium; assembly: GCA_020060775.1. Lineage (GTDB taxonomy): Bacteria > Armatimonadota > Hebobacteria > CAIYQO01 > CAIYQO01 > JAGUZN01. The sequence goes on along the minus strand of JAGUZN010000420.1, from coordinate 8,717 downwards.
TTTCGCTTTGTACAGATGTTCCGGCATTCGAAACTTTCGTCCGGTATTGGCGGTTCTTTGATGACGAACCACAGATATTTCCGGTCTACATTGAGCCTGCGGAGGCAAAGATGCAGCGACTACTCATGGTCACGACAATTTCGCGATTTCTAAGGGATTTTTTATTGCCCCATGCGCAATATTTTCGCGCGCAGGGCTGGCACGTCGATGCACTGACGCACGAGACCGCAGTGTATCCCGAGTGCGCCGATTGCTTCACCGCCCTCTCGGAGATCACTTGGTCGCGCAATCCGCTGGACCCGCGCAATCTGCTGCGCGCTCCCGGCCTGGTGCGCGAGTTTGTGGAGCGCGGGGGCTACGATGTGGTGCACGTGCACACGCCGGTCGCCGCGTTTGTCACACGGTACGCGCTACGCGACCGGCTGCAATCGGTGGCCCCACGGGTGATCTATACGGCGCACGGGTTTCACTTCCATCCTGACGGCGACCCGGTGCGCAACCGTCTCTTTCTGCAACTGGAGCGGATGGCCGGGCCGTGGACCGATTACCTGGTGGTGATGAACAGCACCGACTACGCCGCAGCGTTGCAGCACCGGCTGGTTACGGAAGATCAGCTCTACTATATCCCGGGCATCGGCGTTGATCTTACGCGGTACACGCCATCCACGGTCTCGGAGGCAGAGGTTGCCCGGGTGCGGGAAGAGCTGGGTATGTCCGATGATGCCCCGCTCTTCGTCATGGTGGCCGAGTTCAACCCGGACAAGCGCCACCAGGATGCCTTGCAGGCGTTTGCCAGGCTCGGATGCCCGGAGGCGCACATCGCCTTTGCGGGCGAGGGCAAATTGGTACAGCCCATGCGTCAACTCGCACGCACACTTGGAGTGGCATCGCGCGTGCATTTTCTCGGATTTCGCACCGATATCCCCGCACTCATGAAAAGCGCCACTGCTACCATCCTGCCGTCGGTGCGGGAGGGGTTGCCGCGTGCTGTGATGGAGTCGCTCGGCATGGGGGTGCCGGTCATCGGGGCAGATGGACGGGGCATTCACGACCTGCTCAAGCCGGAATGCGGCATTCTGGTGCCGCCGCGCAACGCCGCGCATCTGTCGCAAGCCATGACCTGGATGCTGGAACACCCGCAGGAGCGGCGGCTTCTGGGACAAAATGGGCGGAAACGCATGGTGCGCTACGCATTGCATACAGTGCTGGCGCAACATGAGGCATTGTATGCCCGCGCTTTAGGCAGACCTGATACCCAGCGACGTGCCGCGTAGCCGGCCACAGGTCTGGCAGCATCATCAATTACCGACCCCTGTCATGAGCATAACGGGGGTTTTCCGCTTCAGCTCCGCATCAACGTTCATTGCGTCGCCGATGGTCGGCGCGGTCGACCAACACCGCCGCCAGCACCCCGGCAAAGATTCCGAGCAGCAGGAAGGCGAGCGCATAATGCGCGCGGTTGGGGCGCACATGCTGCTGCGGCACGCGGGCGCGGGCGATGAGGCGTCCGTTGGGCAACTGTGCCCGTTCGCTGATCTCCAGGGTATTGGCCTTGCCGGCCAGCATCAGATAGTGGTTCTTGAGCAATTCGACCTGCTGCGCGAGATCGGCCATGCGCCGTTCCCGTTCGGGTAGGCTCAATGCCTCCTGCTTGCGCTGGCTCAACAGCGATCGCAGAGCATGGACGCGCGCTTTGCCGGAGACTTGTTCAGTCATCCGTTGAATGAGCAGGTGCGTGAGATCCTGGTGAATCGGATTGCTGGCCAGGGTGTGCGCCGCGGTGATCGATTCGGCTACCGCGCGCAATTGCGTCTCTTCGGCCTGGATGCGGGCATCAACCGCCTGCACGTGTGCGGACTGCGGCGTATATTCCTGCAGCAGAGCCGCACGCTCGCTCTGCAGGTCATCGAGGCGGGCGAGAATGGCCGAGTACTGCGGGTTGCGCGCGATATTGGTGCTGGTAATGACCTGTGCCTGCTCCTTGCTCAACCGTTGTTGCAGGGCACGCATCGCCTGTCCGCTCGCCTGCATTTCGGCGAGGGCGGCATCAAGATCGTTCTGCAGGCTGGACAGCCGTTCCGCGGCGGTGCTGATCTGCACTGCGGGGTCGAGCATGCCGGTTTCCTGTTTATACCGGGCGAGCATCATGCTTGCTTCGAGATACTGTTCACGCACGGTGTTCATACTCTCATCGACATAGCTGGCGACCTGACGAATGGTCTGGTTATTGCGTCGCAGGCTATTGTCGAAGTAGGTGCTGGCCACCGTATTGGCCAACACGGCGGCGACTTCCGGCTCATAGGCCCGGGCGGTGATTTCCACTACGTCAGTATTTTTGCGCCGGGCAACGGTAACGGCCCACTCCGGCAGTTGCGGAGCGCCGTAGCCGGCGATCTGCTGTTTTCGCGACAGATGGCTGAATGCCAATTCCTGCAGATCCAGACTGGAGAGCACTTCCACCTGGGTATCCACCGAGCTGCTGCGCGTCAACGCCTTCAGATCCGCCAGCAGGGGGATATCATCCTCGCTGCTGCCAATGCCTTGCTCGGCGGTGACGAGGATTTTCGCCGTGGACTGGTATAGCGGTTGACGCGTAAAGGCCAGGATCATGCCGGCGATCACGACAACCGCCGTGACCCCGAGCAGCACCCAGCGCCTGCGTTGAAAGATCGCCAGGTATGCTGACAGATCGATGGCTTCTTCGTCTTGTCGACCCTCATGCACCGGGGCGGGCGTCACCGCTTCTTGCAGCGCTGTTGTTTGCTGTTCATGCCGTTCCATCGTCGATGTTCCTCCTGTGCCGTTTCCAGCCCGCTAGAACAAATCGTTCAGAATACTGAAGGATGCCAATGTCTGGAAGATCTCCCCCCAATCCGGTCGCCCGCTCTCCGGCACATAGATGATGTCGCCGGGCTGAACGATGGGGTTATGCTGCGCGTCGCCGGTCTTAAGGTAACGCCGCACGTCGGCGATGATGCGCTGCTGGCTGCCGTTGTCGTTGCGCAGGATGGCGACACTGCCCAGCGCGCTGCGCTTGGGCTGCACGCCGTCGGCCAGGGTGAGCGCCTCAACCAGGGTGAGGGGCACACCTTCGCGCAGGGAAAAATGGCCGGGGCGATTCACAAAGCCGAGCACCGCGATATGCGCCATGGTTTGCGGTACGATGATGAGATCGCCCGGTTGGACGCGGATATTGCTCTCTTCCTCGCCCTGCAGCATGGCCGGGGTGATATCCACTATCTCGGCCTTCCCGGATTGGTGGACGACCTTGATCCGGTTCATGGCTGCCTCTTCAGTGATGCCGCCGGCCAGCGTGATGGCTTCCAGCAAGCCATCGCCATCGCGCAGTTCATACGCGCCAGGATTACGGACTTGTCCGGCGACCATTACATGCAGCGAGCGCAGTGAGGAGACTTGCACGACGTCGCCACGCTGCAGCGGGATGCGCGCGGCAGGGTCGCGCTTTTGCATCGCCCCCTTCAGGTCAACCAGCGTCGCCATGGCCTGGCCGTCGCGGATCACTGTCGTTTGTATCTCGGCATCGGGAATGGTGGGACCGCCAGCCAGCGCCAGCGCTTCCAGCATAGAGTGTCCCGCTTGCACTTCATGGAGACCGGGATTCTTTACCGCGCCCATGACGAAGATGGGGAGGCGCTCAAGCGCGGTCACGCTGATGATGTCGCCTGCGCGCAGCGGTAGATTTGCCCTGGCATCCGCTCCGAGCACGGCGGCGATATCTACCGTGTACTTTTCATCGCCAGCGCCGCGGTAGACCGTTGCCCTGGCGTCCACCGCGTCCGAGGCAGTCCCGCCGGCGGCTGCCAGGGCTTCAGCAATGCGCCACCCTGTCTTGAGATCGTAGACGCCGGGACGGAGGACAGACCCCAGCACGTACACACGCTGCATGCGCGGTTGCTTCAACGTGATCGTCACGTCCGGCTCGCGCAAGGTATCACGCAGGCGCTCGCGCGCGAGTGCCGTCAGTTCCTCGAGTGTGATGCCCCCGGCCATGACCTGACCGATGCCCGGGATGGCAAGCGTACCGTCAGCCGGGATGAAGTACTCTCCCGAGTATTCAGGGTGCCGCAGCACGTGCACCTGGATGATATCTTCAGGGCCCAGGCGATAGGCATCAGCCCAGGCTGCCATGCACATTCCCAGCAAGGCGAGCATCCAGAGGAAACCCCAGCGTGTTCGCATTCACATCACCTCGAAGCACCGATACGTGCTTCGCCATGCCGGCGGTCATATCATGTACCGGACAGGCGAAACCGATTCATTATCCTGGGCCTACCTCGAGGATGCTATGCAAAAGAGCAGACAACAGTGGTGACTTTCACCGTGGTGCCCGAAAATCGTGACGACGAAAGGCCGAAGACATTGCACCAGACGCAGTTAATCAGGGCACGGGGTTGATGGTTTTAATAATTAATCAGCGATTGATCCGTATAACCGTGAAACCATGTCCTGTTTTCGGCGTCAGGTGGAATACTACTCAGTATACGCTTTCATTGATGAAAGGAGGGAAGCCAGGACCACGTCTTCGCTCGAGCGAAATAATGAGGCATAGCTTCGTCAGCAGGCCGTTCTTTACAAATTGTTAATTGCAGCAGATTACCGTCCTGTAACGAGAGGCCCATCGTGTACTTGCACTGTATTACTTTCATTTGTCCTCACACGATGTAACTCTCCACCATCGCAGCACGCAACTCCACCCGATTCATTACGCAGACACGCGCATCGCCCATCGATGCGGCGTGTATATGCGTGTGCCTGTTGTCGCCTGCCGCCTGTTACGCTCTACGCATGTTTCGATGATTGGTCCTGGCATCTCCCACCACTACTCGTCTGATCGGCCTTCTCGGCCGAACCAGGCACGCGGCTAAGTAAAGGAAGGGCAACATAACCATGCGAAGAGCATTCACACTCATTGAACTGCTGGTGGTCATCGCCGTGATCTCGGTGCTTGCGGCCATCATCTTCCCGGTATTCAGTAAGGCACGTGAGAAGGCACGACAAACGAGTTGCTTAACGAATCAACGACAGTTGGCCGCTTCGATTCTCATGTACAGCCAGGACCACGAGGGCATTCTTCCGAGTTCGGCCGATGTCTGGCAAGAGGTGGTTGTTGATCGCAATATCTTAATGTGCCCGGTGAAGGGGAAGCAGACTGCCAACGCCTATGTGTATAACAACATGGCCGCGGAGATGTGCGACAGCGATATCGATGACCCGACAAAACTGGTGCTCACCGCTGATGGCCAGCATGCGGCCACCACATCGCCGATCACCTATGATCACATCGCCTACTCGGATAGCGATCTGGACCTGCGCCATTATCGCAAAGCGCTGGCCAGCTTTGCTGATGGGCATGTGGCCCCGATCGACAGCATCCCCATCCTGCTGCCGAGGTTCATTGATGTGGTCATCTGGTTTCGTGCGGACCGTTCGGTCAAACACCGGTCAGCGGTACAGATGACTGACCGCTGGATTGATCAATCAAATAATAAATATGAAGCGATTCCCCTGGACTACGATCATGCCCCGATACTGGAAGACAGCGTGCCGTCGTTAGGGGGAAAGCCAGCAGTCCGTTTTGCCCCACCCGTGTCCCATCCGAACATTCTGGTCACGCCCGATATTTCGAGCTTCTTCACCCGGGAAGAGTGCACCATGTTCATTGTGTTCCATCCCACGGGGAATAACGATCAGTACGAATACACGGTGTTTGACCAGAGCAATGGGCCGGAGGAGCAAGGCACGCGGGTGCGGGGCTCAAATAATGTGGGGGCGATTCCATTCCTGAGGGCGCCGAGTAATGTTACGCCCAGCGTCTCACTAAGCGCTTCGCCCTCGGCCATTGAAGCGGGACAATCATCAACCCTTACCTGGTCGTCTACTGATGCTGCCAGCGTGGACTCGTCCAACTTTGGCGCCAGCAGCCTCAACGGGAGCGTCACCGTTTCACCGACCTCGACGACCGAATACACTATCACGGTGAGGAACGGCAATAAGAAGGCTACGGCAAAAGCGACTGTTACCGTCAACGCACCACAGCCAAACAACAAGCCTACGGTCACCCTTTCTGCCTCGCCGACAACGGTCGACCTCGGGCAGACGGTGACGCTCACCTGGTCCTCGACGAATGCGACGAGCGTGGATTCCTCCAACTTCGGCGCTTCGGGTGTGAGCGGCAGCACGACACTGAAACCCACGGCGACCACCACCTATACAATTACCGTCGCCAACGGCAACAAGACGGCCTCCGCCAGCGTGACCGTGACGGTCAATACACCGCCCGTGGATGCTGACCGGTTCTCCGGCAATGTGGCCTGGTTCCGCAAGGCTGCGGCGGTCAACTACCCGCCGAACAACGTCACATACAATACTCCGACCTTGTGGGCGCTGGTGAGTTCACCGTCCGAGTATCGCATTTACGAGCGGGGCAGCTTGACGACGTGGGCGGCGTACGCCGGGGGATCGGACTGGCTGACGCCGCAACAGCTCTATCTGGGCGGCAGCCCGAAAGGCACCAATGCCAATCTGCGCAGCTTCGATGGGTATATCGGCGAAGTGATTATATACAACAAGGCGCTCGATCAGGATCAACGACAATACATTGAACAGTACCTGCTGTACAAGTACGGTTTGACCCCCCAACTGTAGATCGATCATGATCTACGGGCATACGACCCCGTGGCCGATGGGCTGCGGGGTCGTGTGTGTTGGACGTGCATCCGGAATTCACGACATCCCACAAGGGATGTCGGCATGGTCGGGATGCGGCGTGGGGCGCGGCACCTTGCCCGCGCGCTGGCGTTGCCAGGCCACGCGCAACAAGAGCACCATGGCCAGGAAGATGACGCCCATGACCACACGGGAGGCGATGATGTAGGGGTGATGGGCAGCCTCAATTCCCTGCAGGGTGAGCTTGGCCCAGCCTTCCTGCACCGCCCATACGCCGAGCAGCACCACGAGGTACAGCGGAGTGACAACGAGCAGAATGTACTTGAAGATGACGGGCACATGCATTTCCGCTCCGCGTTTTAACTCGTCCCATCCCCGGTGGATGCCGAAGATGAAGGCGAAGATGAGCACTTCGATCAGCGCACCGAGCGGGAGCAGGATGTTGTTGGACCAGAAGTCCATGTCATCGATAAAGAACTGCTGCCAGAGGACCACGGGCACCAGGTAGGCCGCGGTGACAAGCAGCAAGGTCAATGCCGCCTGCCGGCGCGTCCAGCCGAGCTCATCCTGCAAGAAAGCGACCAGCGGCTGCAGCAAGGATACGGAGGAGGTGATGCCGGCGATGAAGAGGAGGAGGAACCAGAGCGTGCTGAACAGCTCGCCCAGCGGGATCTTGGTGAAGATGGCGGGCATGGTGATGACTGCCAGCGCCACCGGGCTGCCCTGGGCGATTTGCGTGGTTTGCACGATGCCGAAGATCGCCACCGCCGCGGGGATGGCCAGACTGCCGCCCAGCAGCACCTCTGCTCCCTCGTTCATCGCAGTAGCGGAGAGGCCGGATTTCGCCACATCATCTTTCGGACCCAGGTAACTGCTGTAGGCAATGATCGCACCCAGGCCGAGGCTCAAGGTGAAGAAGATCTGCCCGGCGGCGGCCAACCAGACCTTCACATCGCCAAGCCTGGAGAAATCGGGCTTCCAGAGGAACGCCAACCCCTCGAAGGCGTTGGGAAGCATGAGCACCCGGATGACCAGAATGACTGCGAAGATAAAGAGCAGGGGCATGGCAATGCGCGTGAGCTTTTCGATGCCGCGCGAAACCCCGCGCCAGATCACGTAGAAGTTGGCCAGCAGGGTGATGAGAAGAAAGAGTGCCGCCCAGGTGGGCACAGACATGGGTTGTCCATCTTTTGCCCCCAGGTAGGACCCGAGAAAATCGCCGAAGCCCGCGGTTTCCGTGATGCGGGAGAAATGGCCCAGGGCGGAAAAGATGCTGTACCCCAGCATCCACGATTCGACGTAGGTGTAGTACACGACAATGATGAAGGGCACGAAGAGGCCAAGCACGCCCAGGTACTTCACCCAGCGCCGCCCTTTGGCCACTACGTCGTATATGCCCGGCAAGGTGTGACGGCCGAAGAGCCCGCCATAGCGGCCGAAGGTCCACTCCATCCACATGAGCGGGAGGCCGATCAACAGCAGGGCGCAGAAGTAGGGGATGAGGAAGGCGCCGCCGCCGTTTTGGGCGACCATGGTGGGGAAGCGGAGGAAGTTGCCCAGGCCGACGGCACTGCCCGCCACGGCCAGGATCACACCCAGCTTGGTGGCCCAACGCTCAGGTAGTTGGTGATGCGACATCGTCAATACCTCGCGTGAGTATATGTTAAGTAAGGAGGTTACCAGAGAAGCGGCAGGTCGTCAATGATTGCCATCGTGCTCGAAATCCGATTGCGTTGTTCTTGTGCCTGTGTCTGGTTTACCCCTGCTTTGCCAGGCGAGCAGTTCCTTCCCACCGATATCGTCGCATCGTTTGCATGCACTGTTTTCATGTTCGATCAAACACGACGTATAGAGCTACCTCCGACAAAATGAAGCCTATTCGCACCTTGTTTACCGGAATAATTTGGGTTTGAATTGGGTTTGTTTTGCATATTATGTTAAGTCGTGAGCGTGAAATTGGGTTTGTTTTGCCAAAAAAAGTTTTTGGTTGAAAACCGGTGTTCGATATTGGTGGTTTAGTGTGCGATGTT
>JAGUZN010000079.1 GCA_020060775.1 Armatimonadota bacterium | reverse complement strand
GTTCTTCGGCGGTGAGCTCGGCGGCGGTGGCGGTGGCGCGCGGTACGACGTTGGTGATGCCGATGCCCCAAGTCAGCAGTTCGCGTTCTTCGGAGGGGTCCAACTGCCGCGGGGTGAGGCCCGCCGCGTGCAGCGCGGGCCAGAAGCGGTTGCCCGGCCGGGCAAAGTGATGCCCGACCGCCGCGGTGTACAGCCCCGGGTTGATGCCGCAAAAGAGGATGCGCAGGTTGGGCGCGATCACGTCGGATACGGTGCGTCCCGCCGCCTGCCGGATTTCTTCCGGTGTGGGTCGTCGTGTGGTCATGTCCCGGTATATTCCCCGACCTGCACCGTTTCACGCCTGCGCGTCGCGCGATGCCGCGCCACCAACCGCAGCGCCAGCCACGCGCAGCCCCACCCGATGCCCGCGCCGACGAGCACGTCGAGCGGGAAGTGCACGCCCGTGTAGATGCGCGCATAGGCGACGAACAAGCCATACATGACCAACAGCGCCTGCCCCCAGCGCGGCGCACCGGGCAGCAGCGCGCCGACGATCACCCAGGCCAGTGCGGTATCGCCCGAGGGAAACGCTCCCCAGTCGGAAGGGTAGAGCAGGTGCACGTCGGGCAGAATGCCGGCGGGGCGCGGCTGGTGCATCGTTTCCTTTAACGTTTGGACCAGAGTCGTCTCCATGCCCAATCCCCACAGCAGCGGGGCCACGCGCGCGCGCCGCCGCCACCACAGCCACCCCAGGATGGGAAGCAGCACCACGCCATTCCCCGCCCATCCGGCGACACGGAAGAAGGCGTCCAGCCCATCGGCATGATGGCGGTTGAGCAGGCGGAAGAGGCGCAGGTTCCATGGGTGACATTCCAGGCAGATGCGCGGGAGGTCGTGCGTCTTGCCGCGCGCCCGCAATTCGACGTATGCCGTGGCCGCCGCCGGGCACGGCGGCGCAACGGCAGGGGACGCAGAGCACAGGCCGATCAGCAACAGCAATAGAGCGAGGGTGCGCATGCGCGCCTATTGTAGCCGAAATTCCCGAGCAGCCCAAGGCGTGGTAAGGTAATGCTGTTTAAGCTTCGATGCAAGACAGCCCTCGAATTTCGCGTTGCAGGCAGGACAACATAGGGGTATGATGGGGAGGGTGTTAGGGTTTTAGGGTTTTGGGGCTGTATGCAGTTCATGCTGTATGCAGTGCATATGGAGGGAGCGATGTTGCGATTCTGGTGCATCCTCGTGCTGTTGCTGTCGGCGCTGCCGGCGCTGGCGATCGCCCCGGACGATATCCGGCTCTACGCGTCGTTTGACGTTGTCGGACATGTGATGTTTGCCGACGGGAAACGACCGGAGCTGATGCGCGGGACGCGCGCTGTGCAGTTTGGCAAAGGCGCTGCGCTGGTGCCCGGCATCCGCGGGAAGGCCCTCGCCTTCGGGGCGAAGGACAGCGCGGTGCGTTACGCGACCCACGGCAACCTCCCCTTGCAGGCGGGCAGCATCAGCCTGTGGACCAAAGCGCTCGACCCCGGGTATTACCGCGACCAGCGCGGGCCGGTGTCCATCTTCGTTCCCGAGGGCGGGCAGGGGCGCATGCTCGCCTACTGCATCTCGGGCGCGGAGTTCCACGGGTACCAGTGGTTCGGCGACACCTTCCTGAGTTATCACGCGACAGTCGACCCCGAGTGGAAGCACCTGGTCATCACCTGGCGGCCGGGCGAGATCACCGTCTACACCAACGGCGAGTTCAGCCAGCGCTATACCCGCACGTTCAGCAATAATCCGATCCCCATCCCCGTGCCGGAGACGGTGGGCGAGTGGATGGCCTTGGGCGGAGGCGAGGCGGAGGCCAATCACACCGCCATCGACGAGTTGTACCTGATCAACCGCCCGCTGGAGGCAGCGGAAGTGCGGCTGCTCTACCTGCGCGCCACCCACGACTTCCCCGCATCGGTGGCCTCCACCGGGGTCCATGTGCCCTCCGCGGAAGACGATCGCCGGTCGTCCCCGGCCATCTGCACGCTCGACGGTTTTCTCGACGCTGCGCTGGGCACGCCGAGCGACCCCTACTCATCGGTGAAAGTGCATGCCGACCTCGACCGCCTGTATGTGAAATATATCGGCCTCGTGCCTGCCGAGGTGAGAGCGAATCCTGTGCTGTATCCCGAGGGGGCGTTCAAGATGGATACCGGAAACAAGCCTCCTGTTGTGAAAGACGGCATAGTTCACATAGATAACAGTATCGGCGATGATGACTATGTACACTTTGATCTCGGCCTACACTCGTTGACGGTCAATCCGCGTGGTGCGACAGCTCTGGGCTTACGCCCTCACGTAAACGGTCGTCAGGTACACCATCACCTCACCAAATACAACGCCGTCATCACCAGCCATGTCGATCAGGAGAAGTGGGAGTTGCTGGTGGAGATCCCCTGGAAAGAGCTGAGGTATCAGCAAGCGCCGACGGAGATCCCCTTCAAGGTGACGCGCCACTGGGAGAGACTGGGCCGGGGCAACACCTGCTGGTCGCTGGGGAAAGGCACGCTACGCCTGCGCGAGCAGTTGCCGGTGGCCGTGAAGTCGGTCAGCAAGGCCGATTACCTGGCGGAAACGATCACCGCCTTCATCCCGGCCACCGTGCAGGTCGCCGCCCCCGGCGTGGAGCGCACTATTCCCCTGGAAGGCAACGGGACGACGACCGTAGAACACGCCTACCAGGCCGCCACCAGCGCGCCGGCGTCCATTACCGTCACCGATGCGGACGGCGCTACCCTCTATGCCCGCTCCTGCCTGCTGCATCACCAGCCCGCCACTGCCAACGAACTCATCCCCTACCCCGGCCTGGGGCTGCTCGATGTGAAGGTGGCGCCGGTTGGGCAGGAGGCGGAGGGCCTCTCCGCGCGCGTCTCGATCAAAGGGCACGAGGCCGCCAGCGCAATGGTGGACCGCTTCAGCGGGCACCATGCCCTCGCCACCCTCAACATCGCCGAGCTGCCGGCCGGCCAGTACACCGTGGTGGTGGAACTGCTGCGCGCGGGTCAGGTGGTGAGCGCTGATGAATTAGCTTACGAGAAGAAGCGGCTGCCCGCCTGGCATGGCAACGCAACGCTCGGCGTGCCAAAAAATCCGCCGCCGCCGTGGACTAAGATGAACCGTGTGGGGCAAAAGGTCTTCGCCTGGGGGCGGGAGTTCCACTGGAAGAACAGCCTGCTGCCCGTGCAGATCGTCAACCAGGGCGACAATATGCTGGCCGCCCCGATGGCGCTGGTGCTGCGGCACGGCGAGACGGAGCAGCGGCTGACGGCAGGCCGGGTGACCTTCCCCGAGAAGACGAGCAAGCGAGTCACCTTCGAGTCGACCGGCTTTTTTGCAGACGGCACGCCGGTGCGCGTGCGCGGCTGGGTGGATTACGATTCCTTCCTGTACTTCGAGGTGCAACTGGCCGATGGCGAGTTGGCCGATGCAGTGGTGGTGGAGATGCCGCTGCATCCGCGCCGGGCCACCCTGCACACCAGCAGCGAATACCAGCGAGACGGTTGGCTGCTGGACGAGACGGCGCGCACGTCGAGCGGCTGGTTCGGCAATGAGCACGGCGGCGTGCAGTTCCTGCGCCGGCACCAGGTACAGTATGCCCCGCGCGAGGGAGCGCGCGTGCTGGCCGTCGATGTGCTGCAGCACGGGGTGAGCACGCTGGAGCATGCCCGGGGCATGGGGCTGGGCATGAGCATCACCCCCACCCGCCCGCTGCCCGCCGGCTATCAGCGCTGGTGGAGCAATTCGCCGGGCCTGCGCCAGACCGAAGGGAACGGATTGCATTTAACCTGGGGCAACTGGCCGGGCTGGGCATGGTCGCGCGGCGCGAGTTACCCTGTACCCCGCGCCGACTATCCGCCCTTTGCGCAGACCGACCTGCCGAAAAGCGGCATGTACCGCAACTGGCTGGTCTGCTATTACCTCTGCGGCGTGAGCTATATGTCGCCGCAGTCGCCGGACTACGCCGACTTCCGCTACGAGTGGAGCGCGGATGCCGACCCCTTGCCCGCGGACGCCGATGCCAATTTCTACAGCGTCAAGGAGGCGTGCGCCTGGGCGCATCAGGATTTCTATGTCTGGCAGTTGAACCAATTCCTCACATCGCACACCGTGCTCGGCCTCAATTTCGATTGCGACGCCGCCGACACTGCCTGCCGCAATCCGCGCCATGGGGCGCACACCGCCAACTGGCTGGTTGCCCGCCAGTTCAATGAGCGGGTGTACACCCTGCTCAAGCAGCACCAGCGCAGGCGCACCACCATCCTCTTCCGCCACACCTCGCACGCCGGGCCGTTGATGAGCTACCAGGGGTTTGCCGATGCCTTCTGGCAGGGCGAGGCCTCGGCCAACACCATGCGCCAGCAGGGCTTGACCGATTGGTATACGTATATGCCGCTTGCCCGCTTCCGCGCCGAGCAGATGCCGCACAACTGGGGAGTGATGCGCGATTGCATCCCCTACTTCTCCCCCGCCGCCCCGGAGGAGATGCGCGCGCGCATTTACTCACCGGAGTGGGAGGCGCAGGCGACGCATGTGGCCGGGTTGTGCGTGCTGCACGACACCTCACTGAGTGTCGCCTGGCTGTGGGGCGTGCCCTGGCATCGCATCCAGCATGCGAGGGAGCAGTTCGGCTTCACCGAGGGGCAGCGAGAGATCCGCTTTGTCGGCTACTGGGACAGCGCGGACTGGCTGCAGATGGATGGCGAAATCCCCGAGCAGGTGGTCTGCTCGCTGTACCTGCGCACCGACCGCCGGGGACGCATCACCGGCGCGCTCTTCGTGCCGTTCAACAATACCGACGAGGAAGTCACCGTCACCCTGCGGCCTGATTTGGCGAAACTGCGCATGACCAGCATGAAGCATGCCACCCTGCGCGACCTCTATCAGTGCCAGGAGTGGGAGCAGAACACGGTCGATCACAACGGAGCCGTCACGTCAACGTACCACATCAAGGGCAGCTTCGACCAGTTCCCGATGACCGACGGCGCCTGCACCTTCACCCTCAAACCGCGCAGTTTTCGTTTGCTTGTGTTGGAGTAGGAGACGGAGGACTGTTCGCAGAGGGATGTGCGTCCAGTGTTGTTATCAACCGTCTAACAAGTTGGTAGAGTGCTCAATGATAGTCGCCGTTATCAGCAACGATGGGCAATGCTGACGATAATTTGCTGAGAAGCTGTTTTCAAATTCTCTGTCCGGTCTCGCTTGATCTTTTCTCGGCGGTCCCTGCCGGGCCTCCTCGCCCTATCGGCCCTGGATAGTGCCTCGTCGTCCCGGCAGGGACCGCCGCAGAAATCTACGGCGCGATCCGCGAACAGAGAATTTGAAAACAGCTTCTAAAGACAATCAGCACACGTAGTGTAAGGGTGGGATATGTAACACCATACGGATGCAATCACAGGAGAATCTGGTGGTTACCCCTCAGCGTCTACGAACACACTTGGGGTGGGACATCTGCAACATGGCTTGGCGCATCGGCGATTTGCTCGACATCTACCAGCAACTCGACTGGATCGCCGATGCCGGTTTCGACGGGATAGGCTTCCATGCCAGCGCGGGCAGTCCCGGGAACTGGCAGGGTATCGACCCATGCACAGTCGGCAGGGAGGAGCGCGCACACCTACGAATGGCGCTCTCCCGCTTTACCGTCCGTGAGGTGCATGCCCCGTTCAGCATCGTGATCCAGCCGGATGATTCCAGCAAGCAGGCCATCGACGCCTTGCGACCGGTGCTGGCCTTTGCCGGGGAGGTGGGCGCCGACGTGGTAACCGTGCACGGCTGCCCGCCGGAGGCGGCATGCGACGCCAGTGTCTGGCAGCGGGCACTCGAAACGCTCAACGCTGCTGCGCACTCGTACAACGTCCGTGTCGGATTGGAAATGCTGTCCGGATTCGCCAAACTGGCTGCGCTGGGATTGCCCCACGTCGGCATCACGCTGGATGTTGGGCATCTCTACCTCGATGATCGGAAACCGCTGCGCCCTTTCGGCACGTTGGGCAATGCGGTCCGGCAGTGCGGACCGGCGCTGTTTCATCTGCACCTTCACGATGTGCGTAGTGAGTTGGACCATCTGGAACTGGGGACGGGTGTCGTCGATTTCAATGATCTTTTGCAGGCGCTGGCTGCGATCGGCTACTGCCAGGCCCTCTGCCTGGAACTGAATCCTGACCGAGTCTCCCCGGAGGGCATCCGGCGGAGCCTGGACTGCCTGCGCCGAAAAATCGATGGTATGCGGCAATGAGACGACTCTTCCTTACCGATGTGCATGCCGTCCTTCCCGCGTTTGAGGCGGCGCTGCGGGATGCCGAGGAGGTGGATGAGATTATCTTTCTCGGGGATATCATCGGCTATGGCCCCCATCCCGCACAGTGCATCGACCTGCTCGCGAGCCTCGGCGCGCAGGCTATCCTCGGCAACCATGACGAGGAGTTGTTGTCCTTCGCGCCTGATGCGCCGGTCTCGCAGCATTCACCCCACACCACATGGCTGCACTGGACCTCCCGGCAGGTAACGCGATCCCAGCTTGCCTATCTGGCCGAACTCCCAGTGCGGTTGACGCTGCAGGTAGGCGAGACTGCGGCCCTGGCCGTCCACCGCCTCTCAGGACCGTACCTGCATCCTCGCATGCCCGACGCCGAGCTGGCGGCCGCTCTGACGGATGTCGCGGAATCGCTCGTCCTGTGCGGCCACTCCCACTGGCCTATCGATCGAACCGTGCAGGGAAAGCACCTCTTCTGCATTCCATCCGCCGGCCAACCCCGCAATCACGACCCCCGCGCCGGCTATGCCATCGAAGACGAAGGTCGCATACAGTTCCGTTACGTTCCGTATGACATCGAGCCGGTAGTGGAAGACGTCCGAAAGATCGGCCTGCCCATCCCCTTCACCGAACGCTGGATCCAGTTCCTGCGCAGCGGGTATGATGCCGAATGGTCGCGGGATTATTACGAGGAACCAGGCGGCGCGTCATGCGAATGAGGTTTGCCAATCATAACTCAGCAACCGCCGTCATACCTGTTGCCTGGCGAAAGGCTCCTTTGCCGTAGCCGAGAGGTGGGGATCGCGAGTGTTCAGTTTGCTTGCATTGGAGTAGGTCGTGTCTTCCTGCCGCCCCAGGACTGGGGGTATATTGGGGCCTCGATCCCCGCAGCTTACGCTGTGGGCTAATGACCTCCACCCCTGGCGGGGTGGGGATGGGCGGTGTGGACAGTATGGACGTGCTCACGCTCACAGGGGGAGGGAACATATCTGCCAGCACGCTTTATGGGTGAACCCGCCGGCAGCATCCGTGGACGCCTTCCTGTGGGGCCGGCTGCAAACGGGCGCTCCGACCGCCCTCCCGCTGTGAACGTTAAAGCTGCTGGGGGAGGGAAATTTTTCGATTTTTTCTGTACCATTCTTCTGTTACAGCCGTTGACATCCCCTCTTTCGCTCGCTACACTTGGCCTCGTTGCGGCGGATTCCGCCGGGCAAACTGATCAGTGGGAGGTATCCCATGACCCCTCGAGAACGTGTGCTGGCGTGCCTGCATGGCGAGAAGCCGGATAAAGTGCCCATGCGCGATGCGCCGTTGACCTGGACGATAGAGCGCTGGGAGCGCGAGGGGATGCGCCCCGGCGGTTTCCCCGACGACTTCTTCGAGAATTGCCTCGATGGCACCGATATCCTCGATTACTCGGCCCTCTATCCGCCGGACGAGGTGCTGGAGGATGACGGCTACAGCAAGGTCGTGCGCAGGTGGAATGGCCTGGTGATGCGCATCCTCCCAGACCGCAACTCCACCCCTCATGTGCTCGACTGGGATATCAAAACCCGCGCCGACTGGGAAGCCTTGCGCGAACGGCAGCGCCCGCTGGACGCCGACTGCGTGAGCCAGAGTGGTGCGGAGTGGCTGAGGGCGATCGGCGAGCAACGGCAATCGTGGTGCTGCCTGACGCTTGACGGCCTCTTCGCCCGCGTGCAATTCATGAGCATGGAAGAAACACTGCCCGTCCTGCTCGAGGAGCCGGAGTGGATGAAGGCGGTAGCCGACGACGGCGCCGATTTCATGATCCAGGCCATCGACCTCGTGCGCCAGCAGGGCGTGCGGCTGGATGGGCTTTATTACAACGACGATATCGCCTATAAAAACGGCCCGATGTTCAGTCCGACCGTCTTCCGCGAGATCTTCAAGCCGGGCATCACGCGGGTGTGCGATTACGTGCACAGCTTCGGCGGGCATGTGTTCATGCACACCGATGGCTATATCACCCCGCTCATCCCCGATATCATCGAAGCCGGCGTCGATATCCTCGACCCGCTGGAGGCCAAGGCCGGCGTCGACCTCACCGAACTGCGCGACCGCTTTGGCCGCCAACTGGTGTGGGAAGGCAATATCGATGCCATGAAGCTGTACTACGGCACCAAGCAGGATATCGAGGACGAGGTGAAATCCAAACTCTCCCTCTTCCCCGAGGGTGGCTACATTTACCGGCTGGACGGCCCGATCTCCGAAGAGGCGAGTTACGACAACTACCGCTGGCTCATCGACTGCGTGCACAAATACGGGAAGTTGTAACGACGGGAGGTCATCATGACCACTTCGCTCGAGACGAACCGCGTACAGTGGCTGAAAGATGCCCGCTTCGGCGTCTTCTTCCACTGGGGAACGTACAGCGTGCAGGGACGCAACGAATGGGCGCTGGCGCTGGAGCGGACGCCGCTGGAAGAATACGAACGGCTGGCGGACCGCTTCACGCCCAAGCCCGGCTGGGCGGAAGACTGGATGGACCTGGTGGTGGCATCCGGCGCGCGCTATGCCGTGCTCACCGCCAAGCACTGCGAGGGCTATTGCCTGTTTGAATCGCAGAGCACCCCGTACAACGCCCCCAACACCGGCCCCGGCCGCGACCTGGTGCGCGAGTATGTGGATGCCAGCCGTCGCGCCAGCATCAAGGTCGGCCTCTACTTCACCCCATGGGACTGGCGCTATAGCTGGGATGCCGCCGGTCCCGCCCCCGACAGCGCCGGCTACTCCGCTTACCGCGAGGCGATGCACACGCAAATTCGCGAACTCTGCACTAACTATGGCCCCATCGATCTGTGGTGGTGGGACGGCGTGCCGCCCGACACCGACGAGATCATCGCCTGGATGCGGCAGGCACAGCCGCAGATGGTCATCAACGATCGTTGCGGTCGCGTGCTCGACTGCGCCAGTTGCGAAAAGGAGATCCGGCCGCCGGCGGACACCTCGCGCCCCTGGGAGTGCTGCACCACTTCCAACGAGCACTGGGGCTATGTCGGCGCGGGGGATATCCGCTGGATGAGCGCGGCGGATGCCATCCACTGGCTGGTTTGCTGCGCCTCGCATGGCGGCAACCTGTTGTTGAATATCGGCCCGCGCGCCGACGGGAGCATCCCCGCCCGCGCGCAACGCCTCTTCACGCAGATCGGCGACTGGCTGCGGGAAAATGGGGAAGCGGTGTATGGGTCGCGCGCCAGCAGCCTCACCGGCGGGGCATTGGGCTGCACCACGGCCAGGAGCGATACCGCGTATCTGCACCTGCTGCATTACTACGCGCCGGAGATCGTCATCCTCTCGCCGAAGGTACAGGTACAGTCGGCCTATCTGCTGGCTACCGGGCAGCCGTTGCATGTGCGCCAGGTAGGCGAGCGGGTGATCATCGCCGGACTGCCGCGCCGCGCGCCGCATCGCGAGGATACGGTCATCGTGTTGAAGACCGATGGCTCGGCGGAAGCCTGACGCCGTCATCTCCCACGCGTATCGAGCAGGTGCCGGCGGCGGTAGGCGCGGGGCGTCACCCCCATCGCGCGCTTGAACAGTCGCGCGAAATAGTTGCTGTCGGGAATGCCGACAGCGGCGGCGACTGCGCCGATGGGCAGCGCCGTGTCGCACAACAGGGTGGCGGCGCGGTGCAGTCGAAACCGGTTGAGATACTCGATGGGCGATACCCCGGTGCTTTCCTGGAAACGCCGAATGAGATGCCGGGGCGACATGTTGGCCACTTCCGCGAGGTCGTCCAGTGTGAGCGTCTCGGCGTAGGCATGCTCAATGTGACTGATCGCTTCCCCGATTTGCCGCAGCATGCTGCCGGCGCCCTCGTCCGCATCGCCGTACCGCCGCGCGAGGTAGATGATCAACTGCAGCAGTTGCGACATTGCCATCGTCCGATAACCCGGCGCCTGCCCGATGAGTTCATCCTCCATGCGATCCAGTAATGCCGTGACACACGCCAATTCCTCCTCCATTAACTTCACGCGGCTGCGATACCGGCGCTGTTGCCGGTAATGCGGCTCCAGCGTGAAGAGCGCGTGATAGCCCGGCAGCGCGCGCAATTCGGCCTCGTGGAGATTGATCACCTCCGGCTTAAAGAGCACATTTACCAGTCCTAACTGGTGGGTCTCCAGGTAGGCATGGGCATTGTCGCTCGTCACCACAAACACATCTCCCGCCTGAATCGGATACTGCTGCTCGCCCAGTTGATGCAACCCCCACCCCTCGCGGATCACCACCAGTTCAGTGAAATCGTGCGAATGCAGTTGATACCCCTGCGTATCATGCACCGGCTTGACTGCCAGCGGGAACTGCGGATCGGAATAGGTCCAGGTTAACCGTTCGCTGTTCGCCATGACTCCTCCATCGGATGCAAACCTGTCACTATCATGCTAGTTTCTGGCGATTTTTTCAAGGTATTCCGCATATCGCTGTGTTAGGATGAGCGCGATAAGGGCACTCAACCCGCAGAGGAGGGGAGACGATGCTGTCCCCTGAGATCGCGAATCGCCTGCGCGCCTGCCTGACAGGTGCGGTGATCGGCGCTGAACTAGGCCACGCCCGCACGGTGGTCTGGCCTGACGTAGCTCCCGTCGCGCTGCTGACACACCCCATGGACCCGCTGCCCTCCTGCTGCGAAGAGCCCGGTCGCGTGGGCGTGCGCTCGGTGACTCCGCTCATTGCGCTGGGTGTGCGCGCCTATCTGGCGGCGGGTGGACGGGCGACCCCTGAAGACTTCGCACGAGAACTGCTGGGCGACCGCGACATCGCCGGGCCGGTGTTCTGGTGGGATGGGCTGCATACCACACAGGAACTGCTGCGGGAAGGCATGCACCCGCGCATCAGCGGCATGGGCAATGCGCCCTGCGGCCTCATCGCCGCCGCCATGCCTGCCGTGGGTCTGTACCATCTGGGCGACCCGGAGGCGGCCTACCTCGACGGGGTGGAGCTGGCCTCGGTAAATCAACCGCGCATTGGGGCGGACTGGGCCGGATTGTGCGCCGCCGCCGTCGCTGCCGCACTGGCGCCGGAGGCGACCCCTGCCCGAGTGACGGACGCCGTGCTGCGCATTGCCTTCGAGCATAACCGCGACCTGTTTTACCGCATCAACCTCCCCATCCGCGAGGCGACGGGTAAAAACGATCTCACCCCCGAGGCCTTCATCGCCTGGTGGGCGCAGGCCGTCGAGCAGAGCCAATATCGCCAGGAGACCACCTGGGTCGAGCCCAATCCCATCGGCAAGGTGCTGCCGTTGCTGGAGACGCGCTCGGCGGATGCCCGGCAATTCATGGCGCTGCTGCTGGCGCCCAGCTACCCCTTCAGCATCGGCTCGGCCATTGCTGCGATTGGCGGGGCCATCGCCGGCGCGCTGTATGGCGAGACTTATTTCCCAGCGGCATGGCGCGCCTGGGCTGCACCGCAGACACAGGACTGGCTGGCCCTCAGCGACGTAATCGCACAGCGATTGCAGTTCGAGCGTGAGATTATCACCATCACCGAACACCTGGCCGCGCCACGGTCGCACGGCGATTCGCTACTGTACGACAAGGTGTATGGTTGCCTGCTGGCTGGGGCTATCGGCAATGCCATGGGCTCGCCGGTCGAAGGGAAATTTTACTACGAGATCGATGCATTGTATCCCGGCGGCATCACCGGTGTGCTCGATCCCTCACGTCTGGAGAGTGAAGATGATAACCAGTTAGCCATGATGCTGGTGGAGACCTACCTGGAACGCGACGGCAAGCCGGTGATGGCGCGGCAATTCGGCGACACCTGGCTGCACCGCTTCAACCGCGACCATTTCTGGCCCTTCTGCATGGGCAACGCCTACGATCTGCTGCGCCAGGGGTGGGATGCGCGCATCACCGGGCACTGGAGCGTGGTCACCGGCTCGACGGTCATGTGCCTGGAGCCGGCAGGGCTGTACCACCTGGCCGACCCGGTGAACGCCGCCATCGACGCGCGCGCGATTTCCTACATGTATCAGCGCGGGCTGGATGTGACGGCGGCAGCGATGATGGCCGCCACCGTGGCCGAAGCCTTGCGCCCCGACGCCACCGTCGACCGCGTATTGCAGGCGGCGCTGAATTGCGCCCCGCGCGAGCCGTTGCGCACCTTTGACGAGCGACCGTTCGCCAGCGCCTATGACTACCTCGCCACCTGCCTGGAGATCGCCGGGAAATACGACGACGTGCTGGCCGCGCGCGCCGAGTTGAACGAACGCTGCCTGTTCTACTCGATGATCGATCCGCTGGAGCTCTGGGGATTGGCGCTGGCCATGTTCAAAATATCCGGTGGCGATGTGCGGCAGGCGGCCATCGGCGGCACGAATATCGGGCGGGATGCCGACACCATTGCCGGGCGCGCCGCCATGCTCGCCGGCACGCTCTC
>JAGUZN010000402.1 GCA_020060775.1 Armatimonadota bacterium | reverse complement strand
GGCGATGGCGGCGGCCTGGGCGGAGACCGGGCGCGATCGCCGGGAGCTCGAGTCGGCGTATCGCGCGCTGCCGCTGGCCACGCCAGAGCAGGTTGAGGCCCTGCTCGACCTTTTTTCGCTGACGATCAACCATATCGTCTCGCAGCACATGATCGCCCTGGGCGGGGAGTCAGCGCTGGAAACGCTGCTGTCATATATGGAGGAGCATGTGACGGAGGCGATTACCGTAGAGGATGCGGCGCGGGTGATCCAGCGCAGCCCGTCCACCGTGTCGCATCTGTTCAGCCGTCACATCGGTCGGTCGTTCAAGCAGGTGCTCATCGAGATGAAGCTGCAACACGCGGAGGCGTACATGCAGGCCCATCCGGAGGCCACCATCGCCGATGCCGCCGCCAGCGCCGGGTATGCCGACCCGCTCTATTTTTCGCGGCTGTATCGCCGCTACCGGTGTACGTCGCCCAGCGCGTATTTACGGGCGGTGCGGGGCGGGCTCCATGGTGCTTGCTTGTAGGTTTCACCAGGCGCCCAGGGATGGATGTCGGCGTTGCCAGGGATGCGGGGGTGCAGTATAATGGACACCGCTTGTCACGGTGAGCAAATTTCGCGATGGAGTGTGGTCGTGCGTGTGCTGCTGGTTGAAGATGAACATGAGCAGGCGGTGCTGTTTGCGCAGGTGCTGGAGATTCTCGGCTACACTGTCGACATTGTCGGCAACGCGGAGGAGGCCCAGTCGCGGCTGACGGTGCAATCGTACGCGCTGTTGCTGGCGGATTGGGATCTGCGAGGTGCAATGCTGGGCGATGCGCTAATCGACTGGGCGCTGGCACGCGATGCGGGCATCAAGACGGTGTTGTTCAGCAATCATCCGCAGGTTGCCGAGGTTGCCGCGCAGTGCGGGGCGCATGCGGCGTTTCGGAAGATCGACGGCATTGGCCGATTGCGCCAACTGGTGACGGAGTTGGCACCGCCATCGCTCATGACTATTGCGCGTTCGGCACGGTGAAGGAGAACGTGCTGCCTTTGCCCATCTCACTCTCGACGTCGATGCGCCCGTTATGGGCTTCCACCAGCAGGCGAGTGATATAGAGCCCCAACCCGATGCCCTCAGCCTGGCGTTCTCCCCTGGCCCGGTAGAAGCGGTCGAAGAGGTGTGGCAGATCTGTGGGATGTATTCCCTTGCCCCGGTCGATGAT
This sequence comes from Armatimonadota bacterium, assembly GCA_020060775.1. GTDB lineage: Bacteria > Armatimonadota > Hebobacteria > CAIYQO01 > CAIYQO01 > JAGUZN01. The sequence goes on along the minus strand of JAGUZN010000402.1, from coordinate 44,304 downwards.
GCTGATGGTCGCTTCTCGCGGGGTTTGGCGCACGCTCACACGGACCAGCGTGCCGGGGTCAGAGTACTTGTGTGCATTGGTGAGCAGATTCGTCAGGATGCGCTCCAGGCGGGTTTCATCTGCCAGCACCGGTGCGAGAGTATCGGGCACCTCGAGGACAATGCGCTCGGGGCTCAGTACCCCCGCATTGCGATCGAGAAATGCCGGCAGGAAGGTCGACAAGGTGATGGGAGCGACAGCAAGCTCCAGTTGTCCACCTTCGAGTCGGGCGACATCCACCAGATCCTCGATCATGATGTTCATGCGCTTGACCCCGCGCCCGATGGCCTCAGCACTCGCGCGCAGCATGTCATCACCCTGATCCACCTGATCCAAGAGCAAGCCGGCATGGCCTTGCATGATGGTGAGGGGCGCGCGCAGGTCATGCGAGACCATGTGCAGGAAGGTGTTCATCTGCTCGAGTAGAGATTCACGCTCTTTCGCTCCCTGCATGCGCTCCATGGCAATGGCGATATGATCGGTCACGGTCCTCATGAGGGTAAGATCATCTTCAGTGAAGCGGTCGCGCGTGCGCGTGCCGAAGGCGAGGGTGCCAATGACTTTACCGCCGGTGGAGAGCAGCGGGTGACACGCGTAGGCGCGGATGCCGAATCCGGCGATGAGCTTGGTGCACGGGTCGGACGTCTGCTGTACTTCTTCAGTGATGATACGACATCTTTCGGGCGCGACACATCCACAGTCCGCCGTACCTAGATTCAGGCACGTCAGCCCGGTAATCTCTTCGGGAGTGATGCCGGCGCAGGCATTCAGGTGCAGTTGTCCGGTTTCGGGATGCAACAGGTAGTTGAAGAAGACCTGGCAGTCGAGCAGTTGCATTACCCGGCGGGCGAGCATGTCCACCAGGCCTTGCGGATCATCGGTCTGCAGCAACTGCGCGGTCATCTCATGCAACAAACCGAGCCGTTGCGCGTGCTCGTACAGGGCTCCCTGCGTACGTTTCAGATCGTGAATGTTGGCGGCCATGCCGAACCAGCGGACGATGTTGCCGGCGGCATCGCGGATCGGACGGCCGATGACTTTGAACCACTCATAGTCACCATCGCATCGCCGCACGCGATACTCCAGATCGTAGGGGGCCTGTTCCTTGACGGCTGCCTGCCAGGCGGCGAACGCACGTGACTGGTCTTCAGGATGGAGCAGCGTGTTCCAGCCGTCGCCAAGCTGCTCGCTCACCGGAATTCCGGTATACTCTTCCCACTGCCGGCTCTGGTAGTCGCAGTAGCCATCCGGTCGGGTGGTGAAGACCATACCCGGGATGGACTCCAATGTTTGTCGATGAAACAGTTCGCTTTCGCGCAGCGAGGCTTCAGCCTGTTTGCGTTCGGTGATGTCGGCGCTGGTGCCGACAAAGCCCAGGAACTCGTCGGCGGGTGAGAAGCGCGGCCGGCCCCAGGATTCGATCCAGCGCCATGCACCATCTGCATGGCGCACGCGCGCTTCGGCACGGAACGGCCGGCGATCCCGCACGCAATTCACGAACTCGCTTGTGTAGGCATCTTCGTCTTCAGGATGCAGGAGCAGTTGCCAACAGTCCTCGCGCATATCTTCCGCGCTCACGCCGAAGAATTGGTAGAAGGTGCGATTCACGAATTGTTGATTACCTTCCGCATCATGCACCCAAATGATCAGCGGCAAACCATCGGCCATAGTGCGGAAGCGTTCCTCGCTTTCGCGTAGCGCGGCTTCGGCCTGTTTGCGTTCGGTGATGTCATAGGACATGGCGAGGGCGGCTGTAACTGCGCCCGCATCGTGGCGGATAGGCACGATATGGCTGACATACCAGCGTCCATGACTGGTGTGCTCCCAGGCGACGACTTCACCCGCCAGCACTGCACGGTAGTGCGACTCGTACAAGCGGGCGGTGTGCTCATCAAGCGCTTCCCAGATCGTTTTGCCTTCAAAGTCGGCGGGGGTGAAGCCTGCGAGGCGCACGCCTTCGCCTTCCGCAAGCAGATAACGCAGGTCATGGTCGACAAGGAAGACAGCGCCGCCGGGCAGGTTGGCGATCAAGGTGCGGTAGAGGGCTTCGCTGCGTTGACGTGCTTCTTCAGCCTGTTTACGCTCGGAGATATCGGTGGTGATGCCCAGCATCTGGTACACGCGGCCCTCGTCGTCCCTCAAGGGCACATAGGTGACGACGTGGGTGAAGTTAGCGCCGTTCGGCAGCGTCAACGTCAGTTCGAATGTTTCGGTTTGCCCCGTTTCAAACGCATGGATCTGTTGCGGCAGGTAGTGGCGAGTGATCTCCTCGGGCCACACGTCCTCGTCACGCTGTCCAATGAAATCCTCCAGCGGGCGATCAGACAACCGCATGCCGGCGGCGTTAATGTATCTGATACGGCGTTCGGCATCGTAGATGACGTAGACGCTGGGGAAGTTATCGATGGCGGCACGGCAGCGCTCTTCGCTTTCCCGTAGCGCAATATCGGCCTGTTTGCGCTCGGTGATGTCGGTGCACAAGCCGAGGATGCCGATGAGGTGGCCCTCGGCGCCGATGAGCCGGGAGGTATTCGTTTCCGCCCACAGGACTCGACCGTCAGCGCCGTGTAAGTGTAGTTCCAGCCTGCGATGGTACGCGCCGGTGATCTCACGCAGGAAGGCAGAGGCATCGGGCCAGCGCTCATGCATTTCGACGAATTCCGGCAGCGAGCGACCGATCAGTTCGTTTTCACGCACACCGAGCATAGCGGCGAACTGCCGGTTAGCCAGTACGATCACTCCCTGGGGGTCGATCATCCAGACGCCTTCGGCGGCGGCTTCCAGCAGGGCGCGATACTCGAGTTCCAGGTGGCGGAAGGCAGCGCCGATGCGCTGACCAGTCGAGGTGGAGGATTGCCGCGTGGTGCGCACGACCGTGATGAGACTGAAGACGAGATAGGCCTGTCCGAACATTTGCGCCATGCGGCCCACCCAGCCAAGCGGGGAGCCGACGGCAGCTTGCGCGACCGCTATCAGCCCAATGGCGAGCAAAATTAAACCGCTCCAATACCAGGCGATGAATATCACCGTGGCTCGTCGTCGTTGGGCAATGAACAGTCCGGCTGTGACAAGCAGCGCACCGACGGCCACTTCCAGCACAACGTCGCGGATGGGGGTGCTGCCGTCGGGACCAAAAAAGACCGGCAGAAACGACCCGATGGAAAGCCAGGTGACTACGGCCATAACCAGCAGGCTGCCGGCGTACAGTGCGAAAATATGGCGCAACCGGGGGGCGGTAGTGCTGTGTGCGCGGCGCGGGATGGAGATGTCCAGCGCACTGGCGAGATGCAGCAGCGCCATGAGCAGGGCGCCGAGGTTGTACACGGTCACTCCAGCATTGGTCATGCCTTGTTGAATGAGCAGGGCGGCGAACAGGCTGCCCCAGCCAAACGTGAGCATGGCGCCACCCAGCCAGAGCACGGCACGGGTGCCGCCTGCGCGATAGCCGAGCGCCGCCAGTACGGCAGCAAGCAGCCCACCGCCGAAGAGGATGCCGATATTGAGGATGGGCAGCAGGTAGGGCGGTTCAAACTTGCCGGTGAGATTGGCTAGTGCCAGTATGACAATGACCAGCATGACCAGGGGGATCGGCCACCAGACGCGTGGAGGCCGCACGGGGCGTTGCGGCATGGTGTGGTCATGTGCATCGCACACCGCAGAAGTTGCCGGCGGGCTCTCTTGCCTGGTTGTTGATACTAACATATATGGAGTATCCACTCTTCTCCAGCGGGCTATTCTATCGCTGCGTGGAGAAGGGGAAGGTGTAATCTTACGATAACAGCAATTGTAATACAACAGAAGATTTCCTTTGTCAACAGGTAAGGACGTATATTTTTGGTTAATTATGCCGGTTAACAAATTTACAGACGTGAGTGGTAGTTGGGTTAGGGTTTTAGGGGTTTTAGGGTTACAGGGGAGGAAGGCGAGGGTGTACGACCACCGCCCTCTCGGTATGCCATCACGCAGTTATGTTGATCCGCCGGCAGCAACCATGGACGCCGGGCTGGTGGGGGCCGGCAGGAAATCGGCGCGCGATGAGCAGTAGGAATCCCTCCCCCTGTACTATTGTGCAGGGGGAGGGATTTGTGATTGCAGCCGGTCTGCGGGAAAGGCAGAGCGTGTGCTCCAGCTTGCCTTTACGGCACGGTGATCGAATCACTCGTCTCTACATTCGCTGCCGCGTCATAGGTGTAGGTGTCATGCTGGATGTTAGTGACGGTAAAGGTGAAGACACTGCCCGAGTTTGTTTTGATTCTGGGCGACAGCAACTGCACCAGACCGTTGGTTGACGTAGAGCCGGTGACCGTGCTCAGGTACGTGCCGTTCAAGCTCCAGTCGCCGGTGACTGAGGCATTCGGCACCGCGGCCCCATTGTTATCGACGACCAGCACATTGGTTTTCGCCATCCAGTACGTTCCCCTTTGTTGCAACTGCATGGTGATATCTGCCACATGCATGGTTGGGGTGGTGGGCTGCTCCTGGATGGTGACGACGAGGGTGTCGGTCGCCTGGGCGCCAGCATCGTCCGTCACGGTGAGGGTAACCAGGTAGCTGCCGACCGCCGTATACGCATGCTGTACGGCCACACCGGAAGCGGTCGCGCCGTCCCCGAAATCCCATGCATAGGAGACGATAGCGCCATCAATGTCGTAGGAGGCTGAGCCATCGAAGGAGAGGACTTCGCCGATCAGCCCGGTCTGATCCGGTCCAGCACTCGCCACGGGGGCATCATTCACTTCCGTGATGGTTGCCGTTGTGGTTGCCGGCACGGAGTCCGAACGGCCGTCATTGACGATCAGCGTCACGGTATAGGTTCCGCCGGCGGCGTAGACATGGGTCGGCGCCACGCCGGTACCTGTCGCGCCATCGCCGAAGTCCCACCGGTAGGTGAGCGGATCGCCTTCCGCATCGGTCGAGAGGGATCCGTCGAAGGTGACGGCGATGTCTTCAGTGCCGGTGTAGGGTCCACCGGGATCGGCCACGGGCGGGGTGTTGGGCACGGACACGGCATTCACCGCGGCCATGGCATCCACGATTCCCCAACCGTAGTAATCATCCTTGCCGGCAGTTCCTTTATCCTCAGCGGTGCTTTCCAGGGCGTTGCGCACGATATCCGGGCTGCTCGCTCCGGCGGAGACCAGCAGAGCGGCCACGCCCGCCACATGCGGGGTTGCCATGGAGGTTCCCTGGAAGAACCAGTATCCGAACTCCGAGGTGTTTTTCGTGTTCGGGTTAAAGGTGTTCTGCAGCACCCCATCGGGGTACCCGTCGCCGTTTTGGTCCACGGTGACATCGCCACCCGGCGCGGCGACATCGACATATGCGCCGTAGTTCGAGTAGTAGGCGCGTGTTTCATCATAGCGCGTGGCGGCCACGGCAATGCACCAGTTATCGAAGCCCGCGGGGTAGGATACCTGATTGAGGCCATCGCCGTCGTTACCGGCAGCACAGACTACCGTGACTCCATGCTGGTAGGCATAGGCTACCGCATCGGCCAGTGTGGTGGAGTATCCGGGGCCACCCAGGCTCAAATTCAGGACTTTCGCGCCGTGGTCGACGGCGTAATAAATGCCTTCGGCCACTTCGAAGTCGGTGCCCGAACCATATGCATCGAGCACCTTGATGGGCATGATGGAGGCATTGAAGGCGACGCCAGCGACGCCAGTGGAGTTGTTGGTGCTCTGGGCAATGGTGCCAGCTACGTGCGTACCATGACTGTTGTCATCATTGGGGTGGGCATCGTTATTGACGAAGTCGTACCCGGGGACAAAAGTCGTTTGGGCGAGGTCGGGAGCCAGGTAGTAGCGTTTGCGCGTACTGCCGACCCTTTCCGTGTAGTTTTCGTAGGCGACCCCCGTATCGATTACCGCCACGATCACGCCGGCCCCGGTCGAGACGTCCCAAGCCGGTTCGACATTGATGCCGCCGCCATTCGCGCCGCCGTAGGGATTCGGGTTCGCACTGTCGTCCATGTGCCATTGGTAGGGGTAGTATGGATCGTTCGGCAGTGCGAATGCGGTGCGGATGTAGTTGGGCTCGGCGTACTCGACCAGGTTGCTCTGGCGGTAGGCTTTCAGCACCTGTTCCATGTTGCGCCCTTGCGGCACACGCAAGCGATGCGCACCGGCGGCACGACTGCTGCGCAGGACAGATACGCCTTGCGTATTGTTGAGCGCCTTGATGGCCGCTTCTGGGGCTTTTCCAGTGAACTTGACGACGACTTCGCCAGCGAGGGCATGGCCCTGTCCGTCGAAGACCATATCGGCGGCTTTAAGGTTCTCACGCGCCTGTGAGAACGACTGCCCACCGAACAGCAGCGCAACCATCACGAGAGACATGACGATTGCCCGAAGCGTGGATCGCGTACTCATGGGGGTCCCTCCAATATTGAGGCTTAATTGGTAATGCGGTCGCTAACTTTCGTAGACATTATAACACCAATTCACAAAAATTATCAGATTGCTCAGTGAAATGCTCATTAAAAGTGCATGTCCATCGTACATTACAATATTTTGTTTGCCCTGTTACCCAGGGAAGATCACATGTTGCGATAGTCGGTGAGGAAGGCTTCTGCCCAGGCGGCCAGCGTGCCGGCGACGATTTGTTGGCGCATGGCGTGCATGACTTGCTGGTAGAAGGCGAGGTTGTGATAGCTGACGGAGCGGATAGCGAGGATCTCGCCCGCTTTGAGCAAGTGGCGCAGGTAAGCCCGGGAGAAGGTGCGGCAGACGGCACAGGGGCAGCGCGGGTCGAGCGGTTCGGGATCGGTTTCAAAACGCGCGTTACGGAGGTTGAGCCGTCCTTCCCAGGTGAAGGCGGTGCCGTTGCGCCCCATGCGGGTGGGCAGCACGCAGTCGAACATATCGACGCCCTGCAGCACGCCGCGCACGAGATCGGTGGGGGTGCCGACGCCCATGAGATAGCGGGGTTTATCGGCGGGCAGGAGCGGGGTGGTCACGTCGAGCATGGCCCACATGACATCTTTCGGTTCGCCTACCGAGAGACCGCCAATGGAGTAACCGGGGAAGTCCATGGCCACCAACTCCTCCGCGCTGGCGCGCCGGAGGTCTTCTTCGAATCCGCCCTGCACGATGCCGAACAGCGCCTGCCCGGTCTCCGGATTCCAGGCATCGCGCCCGCGTTTGGCCCAGCGATGGGTGCGCTCGGTGGCTTCGATCGTTTGGGCGCGCGTTGCCCCCCAGGGGATGGGTTGATCAAAGGACATGATGATGTCGGCACCCAGTCGTTGCTGCACGTCGACGGCTTTCTCCGGGCTCATGAAATGTTCGGAGCCGTCGATATGCGAGCGAAAGGTGAGTCCCTCTTCGGTGACGCGGTGCAGCGAGGCGAGGCTGAAGATTTGATAGCCGCCGCTGTCAGTGAGGATGCCGCCCTCCCACGCCTGGAAACGATGCAGTCCCCCGAGGCGTTCGACGAGTTCGACCCCCGGGCGCAGGTAAAGGTGGTAGGCGTTGTTGAGGATGATCTGCGCGCCGGTCTCGCGCACTTCGGCCGGCGTGAGACTCTTCACGGAGGCTTGCGTGCCTACGGGCATAAAGGCGGGGGTGTCGATCACTCCGGCGCGGGTGTGGAGGATGCCGCAACGGGCATGGCCCTCTTGTGCAGTGACGGTTAATCGGATCAAAGGAATTACCTCGTCGGACGGTTAATGTAGTTGCATTGTCGCATGATGTCGTGCGCTGTTCGGATTATCAATACGACAGGCGGCAGCGGAACCCTTGTTAATAAAGTGGTTGTTGGTTAGTGGATAGTGGTTGGTGGTTAGGTGTGGGATGCCCTCACGTATATTCGTAGAACCACCGGCAGCAACCATGGAAGCTGCGCCAATGGTGGCTGGCTAGATCGTTCGACGCAGCTCACGGCAGGCGCGGGTGGTCCGACCGGGAAGGCGCTTTCGAAACGCGAATAGTTGGAGACGATGATGCGAGGATGGACCGCATTGCTGGATGGCATGCTTTCGCTGGTATTTCCCCCGCGTTGCGAGGTGTGCCGCGCGCTGCAGGAGCCGGTGGTGTGCGCGGCGTGCCGCGCGCGCTTTACCTCTATCTCACCGCCGTCGTGCCGGCAATGCGGATTGCCGTTCGATCCGTTGGCACAGGCGCCCGAGTTGTGCGCGGAGTGCCGCACGTCGCCGCCGCCGTTCACCCGCGCGGCGGTCGCCGGGATTTATGACGATGCCTTGCGGCAGGCGATTCACCTGTTCAAGTATGACGGCGTTCGCGCGCTGGCGACTCCGCTGGCGCGTTTTGTGACCGACGCGGTGGCAATGCCGGAGGGCCTTGATTGCTTGTGCCCGGTGCCGCTGCATCCCGCGCGGCTGCGGATGCGCGGATACAATCAGTCATCCTTACTCGCGCATGCTCTGGCTGAGATCTGGGGTCTGCCGGTGGAGGAGCACCTGCTGGTGCGGGCACAGTATACGCCGCCGCAGATGAGCCTGCCGGCGGCGGAACGGCGGACGAATGTGCTCGGCGCGTTTCATACCGAGGCGACTCTTCGCGACCGGTGCATCGGTCTGGTGGATGATGTGATGACGACGGGCTCGACCTTGCGAGAGTGCAGCCGGGTGTTGAAGCGAGCGCGGGCGTGCGACGTGGTGGTGATCACTATTGCGCGCGCGGTGCCGCATCCCCTGCTGCCGGATGCCGGTCGCGATGCGCCGTCGTAACTCGGTCACGGGCACCATGCGAGCACTCTGCCGCCGCGCGTGTCACTTGCAGCGCACGCTGATGCGCGAATGATCGGGTTTTGCACGTTGAACTGCAGAGATTGCCTCACGGCCGGGTAGCATCCCATACAGCGGAGGTAGAGGGAATGCAAATTGCATCGTTCATTCTAATCCGGGATCACGCATTACGCCTGTTAGAGGAGCAGCTCGACCTCACGCTGCAGCAGGTGGCGTCGCCGAATGCGGTGTTTCTGCAATTGTTGCCGGCGCAACTGCAGGAGGCGGGCACGGAGCATCCGATCAGCATCCCTTTCAGCACCCTCTACCCGTTGGACCAGGCTGCCGAACGCCAGCATGAACGCGTGTTGAGCGTGTTTGAAGATCCGCTACATCCGTCGCGGCTCCGCCGCATGGCGCAGGATGCCAATGCGCCAATTTATTATGTGTCGCCCGCGCGCGTGCGCGCCTTTGAGCGCGAGTTGGAGACGTTGCGGCTGGCGCATGAAATCCACCCGGAAGATGTAAAAGGGTTGCTCGGCCGGCAGGTCGCCAACGACGGCATGCCGCAAGTCATCACCCTGCTCGAGCAGTTTCGCCATGACCTGTACACGGTGTATCACGATGCCGCGGAGCAGGGGATGGGCGTGGTGGTGCTGGTGCTGAACCAGCCGGACGAGATGACGTCTGAGTCGGAGTTCCCGCGCGCGGCCTGAATTCTCGCCAGTATTATTACAGTTCAGGCACTAAATCTGGGTGTTGTCGCTTGTGCTGTACGCTAATGCTGTATATTTTTCCGCATCATAAAGGATATGCATGATGCATGGCGAATTTCAGGGATATCGCAGCAAGGTATGCCGAGACGCACTATGTTAGCCGCAGAGATTGCCGTCACCCTATCTGAAGAGCAACTCTCACGATTCAACGGCTTTCCGATCACCTGCCCGGTGTTCGAGGGGCCGATGGATTTGCTCCTCTACCTCATCCGCCGCCAGCAGATCGATGTTTACGATATCCCGATTGCCACCATTACCAGCCAGTTCATGGATTATCTGGCGTTAATGGAAATCCTGGATATCGAGATCGCTTCGGAATTCCTGGTGATGGCGGCCACATTGCTGGAGATCAAGTCGCGCATGTTGCTGCCGCGGCCACCAGCGCTGCTGGAGGAGGAAGAGGACGAAGAGGACCCGCGCGCGGAACTGGTGCGCCGGCTGCTGGAGTACCAGCAGTACAAGGGCGTTGCGGATGCGCTGCAGCGCCGCGCGGAGGAACAGCGGCGGGTGTTCTCACGCACGAGCATCGTGCCGAATCTTCCCTTTGCGCGTCCGTTGCCCGGCTTATCCGGCGAGGTGGACGCGTTCAGTTTGTGGACGGCGCTGCAGTCGGTGCTCGCGCGTATCGAGACGATGGAGCCCGCGGTGCGCGAAGTGGTGCGGCCGAAGCTCACTGTCCGCTCGCAAATGCTGTGCATCCTGCAGGTGCTCGCGTCCGCCCCGGAGGGTGCCACCTTCACGGAGATTATTTTCTGCCGTCCGGAGCATGTGCCAACGCGATACGAGGTGATCGTCACCTTCCTGGCGATGCTCGAACTGATGCGCCTGCGGCGAGTGGCGGTGCGTCAGCGCACGCTGTTCGGCGAGATCCGCCTGCACTTGCTCGCCGCGCAGGAGTGCCCCGTTCAGTAGCAGCCGCCCTTCACGGGTAGAGCCATTCCCCGGTCTGTTCGTCTTCGAGGATGATCGCGTTGAAGGGGCATGACTCGGCCGCTTTCCAGAGTTGGTCGTCGGTGACGCCGCGCGGGTGAATGACCACGGCCACGCCCTTATCATCCAATTGAAAGACTTCGGGCGCCGTTGCCACACATGCGGCCACTCCCCGGCAGAGTTCTCGGTCCACGCGCACTTTCATAGATGTCCTCGCCATTACACCGGAACGAAATCCGATGTCACTGTATCCCTCGCCGTGCGCCTTGTGCGCCCAGGAGCCCGCGTTTCGCGTTTGGCGTTTCGACCTATCACCGCCAAGCTCCCGCGTTGATGTCCAGGGCATCGGGCACAGAAACCATGCGACTGCTGCGCATTACGTGCAGTCTAGGCCGGGGTGTTGGCGCGCGTCAAGTTCCGCGGCCTGACAGCGGACGTGCGGCAGGGGAGGGTGGGCGAGAAACCAGCCAGACTCAGCACGGTACCGTGTTTATGCCTGTTCTGCGACGCGCACGGCCTCGGTCATGGCGAGGAAGTTGCGCAGCAGTTGCATGCCGGCATCGGTCAGGATGGACTCGGGATGGAACTGAACCCCTTCGATGGCATAGTGCCTATGGCGCACCCCCATGATGGCACCGTCCTCCGTCCAGGCGGAGACGCGCAGGCAATCGGGCAGGGAGTCGGGGGCAACGACCAGCGAGTGGTAGCGGGTGGCTTCGAACGGGTTGGGCAGTCCGGCGAACACGCCCAGGTTATCATGGTGGATGGGCGAGGTTTTCCCGTGCATGAGCTGTGAAGCGCGCACGATTTCGCCGCCGAAGACCTGGCCGATGCTCTGGTGGCCGAGACAGACGCCGAGTATGGGAATGCGCCCGGCAAAGGCTTCGATGGCAGCGCAGGAGATGCCCGCCTCGCGCGGGGTGCAGGGCCCGGGGGAGATGACCAGGCGTTCCGGGTTGCGCTCGCACAGTTCGGCCACGGTGATGGCGTCGTTGCGAAAGACCTGGACATCGACGCCCAACTGGCCGAAGTACTGCACGAGGTTATAGGTGAAGGAATCGTAGTTATCGATCAGGATCAGCATGGTCCTTTTCCTTATACGCGATCTTTTTCAGAGCCACCCATTGCGGTGGAAGAGCCAAATTTCCACCAGGGTGACGATGACCAGGAGGGCGAGGACGGCGTGGCCGCCATACGCCCACTCGGCATTGATACCCAGCCCGCGCAGATTCATGCCATAGAACCCGGTGATCACGGTGGCGGTGGCCAAAATGGTGGCGGCGATGGTCAGCCATTGCACGCGCTCATTCATTCTGTTCGCCAGCGAGGACTGGTATGCCTCCAGGGAGCCGGAGAGCATATCGCGATAGGTGTCGACAAAATCGCTCAAGCGCAGGATATGATCGAAGACATCGGCGTAATACACGCGAGACTGCCGCAGGTCGAGCACCGGGTTTTGCTCGTAACGGAAGAGCTCGTTCAGCATATCGCGCATGGGACCGAGTGTGCGCCGCAGGGTGAGGAGGGTGCGCCGGAGCGCAAAGATGGCCTGGAGCGCGGAGGAGTCAGGCGCCTGGAATATCCGGGTATCGACATCATCGATGCTGTCGCCAAGTTGATCGATGACGGGGAAGTAGGCATCCACCACGGTATCGAGGAGGAGATAGAGCAGGTGGGGGATGGGGTCAGGCTGTTGTTGCAGTGCTGACCAGCGATGACGGACGCCTGCGAGCCAGGGCACATCCGCGCGGTGTACGGTGACGAGATAGCGACGGCCGACGAGCAGATCGAGTTGGTGTGAGTCGACGTTGTTTGTTTCCTGATGGAAGTCGATGGTGCGGAGTACGATAAAGAGGTTATTCTCGTAGCTGTCGATTTTGGCGCGTTGCAACTGGTTGCGCATATCTTCCAAGGCCAGGGGATGGACCTGGAAGACCGTGGTGAGCCAGGTGAAGTCTGCGTCGTCAGGGGCGGTGATATCCACCCAGAGGTGGAGGTGTTCTTGCTGCGAGGCCGCGGGGATGTGCTCCCACGCGACCTCGGCAATGTGGCCTGTCCGGTCATCGTATACGAGACATTGCCTCATGCGGATTACTTGGCGATTTTGGCCTGTACCAGCGCTTCGTAGCTGCGCAACAAGACGCAACGATATTCCGCATTATACTCCACCCAGCCGCCGAAGAGGTCGCGCCAGATGGTTACCGGCACGTACATGGCGCCGTTGCGAATGACGGCCGGCGTGTTCATCACGTATTGCTGACCGGTGATCTTTGCCAGATCGCTGTTCGGGGTGAAGGTGATCCACTGGCGATCATGGCGTCGCATGGCATGGGCTTGTTTGCCATCCCAATTCACCGCGCCGCCGGCAGCCACCACCAGGGGCCGCAGCATGACCATGGTGCGATTCTGCATGATGAACGGCGCAGTTGGCATGGCCAAGTGCTGCCGGTCGAGGAGCAGGGTAATCTCGTCATTCCCGGCCAGGCCGCAGATATCGATAACCTGGGCATCAACCGGCATATACACTGTTTCCGTTGTCACCGGTGCGGTTGTGCTGGCTTCTGTGGCCGCTGGGGCAGGCGTTGCCGCTTTCGCTACCGGCACGGGCTGCGGCTTGTGTGTGCCGGGCGGGGGCAGGTCGACCGCGATCTCGGGGTTGGCGACGAGAATCTGCGTGGGGGCAGAGGTCACCATCTCGCCCGTGGCATCCCAGACCTGCACCTGCAGCAGATGCGGACCGTTGCTCAAGGTCGTGGTGTCCAGGTCAAAGCGGAGTGGGAGGCAGTTGCTGACGCCGCTGCCTTTGCCATCGACGGCGAGCATGGCGTAACTCATCTGGAAATGCTGGGGGAGACGTGCCGAGATGCGCACCGACCCAAAGATCACGGCCCGGGATTTCGGAGCCGTAATGACGACGGTGGAGGCGGTGGCTGCGGGACGTATAAGGGCCAGCATGCCTAACAGGCTTATGCCGACCATGGAACAGAGCAGTAACCAGCCATATCGGAATTGCTTCATCGAAAAGTCCTCCCATTGCCTGTGTTACGGGGTACTGCAATCCAGTACAGTCTATCATGCATGTGCTATGAATACAATAGTTCACTGCTAAAACGATACAAGCGCTTTGGTTTCCAGCGCTTGTACACGCGAAGCATTGATTCCTTCAGCGCTATCGTGTACACTAATAACATCAACCCACCCAACCAAAGAAACTGTTTCACAGGATCTGTCCGGTCTCGCTTGATCTTTTCGCGGCTGCTGGTCTTGGGTCTCCTCACCCTTTCGGTCCTTTGGGTAGCGCCTCGGAGCCCCTTCTCGACCACGGCGCACATCGACGGTACGATCCTCGAGCCGCACCTTTTCGGACAGCTTCTACGCTAACTGCCTGATGCGTTGTGTTGGTTGCTGCTCTGGGGGTTGCTCGGCTCCACAGCCTTTATTTTTCAGGGGGGTAGTGACAAGAGTACCCCCAATGTGATACTATCAAGAAAGTTTAGCAGGCAACACCGAAAAAAGGATATACGTCGATGGATGAATTCAGTAAAGTCTCACAGCCCGGCATGGTATACCTGGCGCTTTCCGCGATGTTGCGCGGCATGCAGCCGGGTGCGCAGATGCCTTCGTATAAGGAGTTACGCAAGTGCTTAGGCGTACCCCAACGTTCGATTGATCTGGCGTACGAACGGTATGAGGCGGAAGGGGTGTTGACGCGGCAATGGGGCAGGGGCACCTTCGTCATTGATCCGTTTGCGGGCGGCACGTTCATCTTTCTCACCGACGCGTTATATTTAACCCAGCAAACCGGGATGTACAGCCTGCTGGAGTTCATTGCGATTGACGAGTTGCTGCAACAGCATTACCCGAGCAGCGAACTGGAGTTGATTGTGTTGCACAGCAACGAAGGTTCCGGCGATAGTCGCGATAACGATATCCTGCGGCGCATTCGCGGATTGAATCAGCATATGCGGTTACTCGGGGCTTTCGCAGGGTTTTGCATCGGTAGCCAGGAGGTGCGGGCCACGTTTCGCGAACTGAAAATTCCGCTGGTCGATCTGAACAATGTTTCCACCCCCTACTCGGTATTGGCAACACGCATGGATGCCGAGCTAGAGTTGGGTCTATCCCACCTAGTAGACGAGGGATGGAAGGACATTGCTATTGTCTGTAACAGTGAGGGCAGCCGGAAGGAAGTCGAAGCCTACATCCAATCGCACGGATTGATGGCGCGCACTGCTGCTCCGACGTTGCGTTTATATGCCATCGAGGAGGGCTTTTCTCGTCACTGGGAAGAGTTCGGCATCCGCTTCATCAAAGATTTCCTGAAATATAAGCCCCTCCCCGAAGCGTTTCTTATCCTCGATGATGTTATCTGCAAAGGGGTCCTCTACGGCGCGTTGGAGGAGGGAATGCAACTTGCGGAGCGTTGTGCGATGGTTTCGGTGAGCAATGAGGGCATTCCGATCCGCGCCTCACGCCCACTCACCTGTATCGAGTACAGCGCCAAAGCGGTGGGGCAAGAAGCGTTGTCGATCATGCAGCAGTGTTTTACCGGCGCCGAGACTATCGAGCGTAACACCCTGCGCCCACGGCTGGTGGTGGGCAAGTCGAGCTGCAGAGCTGATTACCCGCAGGTGCGCGTGTAATTGCCGTCGATGAGCGGATGGGGCCTGTACCGTATTGCGTTTTATCCGTAGAGTCGTTATAATGCCTGCTACCGTACTCCGGCCTTCACGGTCCTGTCGAAACACACTTAACCAATCTGTAAGCCCCACTGATTATCGCTGACGCACGAGGCGCCGGCTATAGTCTCTCATCAGTACTAATGTATGAGGAGAGTTGGGCGTTGCGTACGATGATTCGTAATCTAGTTGTCCTCCTGACCGGGCTCTTACTGGCCTGGTATCCTGTATCTTCACGCGCCTTCTCCACGGATGACATCCTCTTCTACCACTCGTTCGACTACGGTGCGAGCGCCGACATCGCCCGTGGTGCGGGTACACCGGATAACCGACCCGACCCCTTACTTGTCGAAGGCATTCTCGGGCGGGGGTTGAGCGTCGGTCTACAGGAAGAGCATGACCTGGTGTTCCCGGTTGCGGGCAATCTGGATGCTACTGAGGGGACGCTCGCCTTCTGGATCCTGCCGGTGGGGTGGGATCCGAACGGGATCATGAAGACGTCGCCCCAGTACCTGAATCTCGGCGGCAAAGGCGTCAGTATCCTGGTCTACACGTGGAGTGTTGATAATGATACCAAGTTCCTGATGCAGCGCGCTGGCGGTGCGGATACGGCCAGTTTGATCAACCGCAGGTGGACGCCGGGGTGGAATCACGTGGCCATCACCTGGCGCAAGGACGAGATGTCCACCTATCATAATGGCGAGCGGTTGTCGACGAAGAGTGCAGGCAGCTTTACCCTTCCGGAACAGTTCACCGGCCAGATGCGCATCGGCAGGTATCTGCAGGGCAAGGGCGAGGGCCCCAGTTCCGTGCTGGATGATCTCTATATTTTCAAGCGTGCTCTCTCCGGCAATGAGATCAACGTGCTTTATGCAAAGGGGAGGATGGCTGAGCAAGAACGACAGACGGTGTTGCAGGCGGGCAAGGTGACTCCGACGCTGGATGGCCGCTTGCGCCAGGAGGAGTGGCTGCAGGGCGGCGTGATCAACGGGTTGATCGATCGGTTCCAGGGACTGATCGATGACGACCCGACGAATATCCTCGTCGGTCATGACGCACGTTGTCTGTATGTGGCCATGCACTATCCGGTGCCCGCCCGCGTGCGCGAGCAGCCGGTATTTTACCCGAATGGAGCGTTCAAGGATGACGCGCGCGGGCGCGATGCCGGGGTGCTGCACGACGACTGCCTGCTGTTTTCTCTCAAAGGCGGGGATGGCGCGCAGTACGATTTCGGCATCAACGCCGCCATGGCGCTGTACGATGCGCGCGACGGGGATCCCGCCTGGAACGGCGCCATGCAGGGGTACGGCAAGGCGGATACCAAATCGTGGGACTTTGAGGTGGCCATCCCCTGGGAGGCCATCGGTTTCACCGCACCTCCTTCTCAGTTGTCCTTCAATGTTCGCCGCAACTGGCGCATGCTGAAATCGACGATCTGCGAGTGGGTGCCGGGACCGATTGACCAGTCGTTCGCCACCGTGCAGCTGGCGCCCGGGGTTCCGGCGCGCGTCTGGAATTTCTCCCCGTTGGCGAGCGGGCAGGTCGCGGTGAAGGCGACCGTGCCGGACGGTACGTTATCGGTGAAGGCGGCGGATTTCAACAACACCGTACGCGTCGAGCAACAGGCGGCCGTTGAGCATGCTTTCACACAGCCGATGCAGGGGCTGGCGGAGGTGACGCTCACGGATGCAGAGGGCACGGTGGTATTCGCACGCAACATTCCTTTTGCCCGCATGCCCGCCAGTCAATGCGTGCTCTACAATTACCCCGGCGCGGATTTGTTAGTCGTCGCGGTGGATACGCTGGGATTACCCCGCGAGGGGCTGTCAGCCACGGTCAGCCTGGTGAACGAGCAGGGGAAGGTGGCGGCCTCCAGCGAGATTACGGCTTTTTCCGGGACGAAAGAGGAATGTCGGCTGGATGTGAAGCCGGTGCCGGTGGGCAAGTACACGGTGCGTGTGACGATGCAGCAGGCCGGCAAGCCCAGCGGAACGACGGAGGTTCCGTTCGAGCGCAAGCCGTTGCCGGCATGGGTACACAGCAAGGCCGGCATCATCGATACGGTGCCGCCTCCGTGGACGGATATGTCGGTCGGCACGGCGGGGAAGACCACCACCATTCGCTGTTGGGGCCGCGATTTTCGTTTTGTCGATACCTTATTACCCGCGCAGATTACCGCGGTCGGGGGCGATCTGCTGGCCGGGCCCATGCGCCTGCGCGTGACGACCGGCGGCCAGGAGCGGGTGATTACCACCGGCACACTCACGATCACCGAGCGTACCGTGCGCCGGGTGTCATTTACCAGCGAGGGCGAGTTGGCGCCCGGTTGTCCCATCCGTATCGCCGGGTGGGTCGAATACGATGGGTTGCTCTGGTTGGACCTCACTTTAGGCGGGAAGACGCCGGCGAGCGTGGAGCGGGTGATGCTGGAAGTGCCGATGAACCCGGCGCACACCACACTCATTTACAACGGCAGTTACAGCGGACAGGGCACCGGCCTGCTGGGGGCTGAGACGCAGTTGATCGGCTCCAGCCATTGGGTGGGGGACGGCAATCGCGGCATTCAACTGGTGTGGCCTTCCTACAAGGGGTGGGTGTATGACGGCGTGCAGGGGCAGTGCGACCTAGTTCCGGGCCCGCGTGAAACGCTGATGCGCCTGCGCCTGATTGACAAGCCGTTCACGTTCACCCAGCCGCGCACGATCACCCTGGGCTTTCATCCGACGCCGGTCAGGCCGCTTGCCAGGGACTATCCGCTGTGGCGCTTTGCCACGGAAGAAGGAAACCGCAATAACAAAGACCCCTACAAATACTTTCAGCTTGGCGGATGGGGGTGGGCGTATCCGAACTATCCGACGCCGAAGCAGGTGGTCGATGGGCAGGTGAAGACGGAGGAACAGGTCGCCCAGTTGGCTAAATCGATGCGCGACTGGCAGATCAATGGTCTCAACGGCATCAACTGCCTGTACATGTTCGGCCCGTGGGCGTGGATCGGCTCGCCGGAATATGCCGACTGGCGACACGAGTGGGCGCATGCGATGAGCGGCACGGTCGACCCGGATCCCAAGGCCGTCGATGCCTGGGGGCCGGCCTGCCATAATTCGACTTTCAATGATCTGGTCGCCCATTTGCTTGAGGAGACCGTCAAGCAGTATCCCGTCTGGGGATTATACTTCGATTGCACCGGGGTTTCGTCTTGCGCCAACCCCTTCCACGGGTGCGGGTACATCGATGACCAGGGCGTGCGCCAATCGGAAGCGCAAATCCTGGGCACGCGACGATATTACGAACGCATCTATACCATCATGAAAACGGCCTATCCCAACTCACATATCAACATTCATGAGTCAGGGTGCCCACTGATGGCTATCTACTCGTTCTGCGACTCTTTCACAGAAGGCGAGCAGTTTGCCACCGGCTTGCGCAGCCGCAAGGGCACGAAGCCGGAAGAGATCAACTATTACGATTATGTGACCCTACCATTTTTCCGCGCGCAATTTGCCGGGCACAACTTCGGCGTGCCGGTGGCGTTTCTGCCCGAATTCTCTCCGGCGTCCGGCAATAGCCCGGAGTCGCGCAGCTACTGGTATGGCGAAGGGCGGGAGGTGGTGTATGCGGGCGATATCCCCCCCGGGCACGAACATGAGGCGTTTGCGGGGCATGCCGCGGTCGAGCACCTGGTGGGCATGGCCTTTGTGCACGACGCGCGTTTGTGGATGACCTATGCGATTCCGTTGTCGTATAACGCGTTACTGCGCTTGCAGGATGAATTCGGCTGGAGCGCGGATGTCGTCTTTCTGCCCTACTGGGACAACGAGGCCTACCTCACGGTAGAGGGTCGGGTGCCGGAGAAGGTGGAGACGTCGCTGTATCGGAAAGACGGCAAGGTGCTCATCGTGCCGTTCAATGACACGGATGCGCCGGTCACACTGACATTCCGTTTGAACCTTGACAAGTTAGGCGTGCGCAACCCGGCTCCGACGGTCAAGGATATCTATCGCTGGCAACAGTTTGAGATGCCGATCAGCGGAGGCGGGAAAGCCATCTATATCGGCAGCAAGGATTCTTACACGCTGAACGGCAATGCACTGACCGTCACCGTGCCGCCGCGGAGTTTCCGCACGTTATGCGTGGAGTCGGAAGAGTGATGGGCGGAGTGGACGGCGTGGGTAGTGGCATCCTTGCGGGATGCCAAAAGCGGAAGCCCCCCCTCCTGCCTCCCCCTGTTGCGACAGGGGGAGGGAATATATGCCATGACGCACTGCGGGTGAACCGCCGGCAGCAGCCATGGACGCCAGGCTGGTGGGGACCGGCTGGAAGCCGGCGCTCCGACCGATTAGCATGAAATCTCAATTACGCTATGGATTGCCTTTTGCCCCTTTACTACTTATAGGGAGGCGCCACATGGCACGAATAGGTTGGTTTCTCACTTTGTTGTGTCTGGCTTCACTGGGTTGGACACAGGTGGTTTCGCTGCAGGAGGACACGGTCCTTGCAGTGCCGCTCTGGGATTACACCAAGCTGAAAGCGGTGATCCCGCAGGGATTGGAGGGAAAGGCGCTGCCGGGAGGGGCGTCCATTGTCGATGAGACGACGCAGTGGGCGCATGCGCAGTATTTGCTCACCGGCAAGACGGATCAGGCGATCATGTATCCGCTGCCGGCGACGTTCACTCCGGCGCAGTGGAGCATTTCTTTCTGCGTAATCGGGCGCGATTGGGCGATCACGCGTGAGGAGGCCGATGTCTTCTTTCGCCTGAACGGCAAGGATGCGACGCTGGAGTTACAGCGCGCGGGCGGGGCGCAGTTGCGCTTGACGCTGACACGGGCGAAGGGCGCACCGATGGTGGTCACCGCGCCATTGCCGGCAGATATGTCGAAGGTCCACCAGATTATGGTGACGTGCGGGGAAGGGCAGGCGAAGATTTACCTGGATGCCCGCGTCATTGGTTCCGGGACATTTTCCACGGAAAAGCTCACCTTTACGGAGGCGATCTTCGGGCAGGCGGGCCCAGGCGCGGCGCAGGAAAATCGCCTGATGAGCCGTTTCGCCATTTACAAGCGCGCGTTGAGCGCCGGCGAAGTGGCGCGGACGTGGTATGACGAGTCGCGCATTGCCGTTAACCGGTCGGTGTCGGTGGTGAAGACGACGCGGAAGATCACGATTGACGGCGAAGTCGATCTGGAGGAATGGCGTGATGCCGCCGAAGTGACGGGCATGGTGCACAGCACACTGGAGCATGGCGGCACGCGCATGCTGGCGAAAGACCAGACGCGCTATTTCGTGACCTATGATGATGAGAATCTGTATGTAGCGATGATCAGCGCGATGCCGGAGAAGGTGAAGAACGATCCGCACATGACCGCGGGCATGGGTGGTTTGTTGAAAACGACGGAGGGCGCGCATGATGCGGCCGTCGACAACGACGATGTGTTTGAAGTGGATGTGTTCATCCCGCGGCGCAACGGCGATCTTTACCGGCTGGTGGTGAACGGCATCAATACGACGTACGACTACACGACCGGCGGTTATGCGCCGGAGAGCGTGTTGAAGGGCATCGATATCAACTGGGAGCCGAAGTGGGAAGCGAAGGCAAACCGGGTCGATGTGGAGAAGGGCTGGCGTGCGGAGGCACGCATTCCGCTGGACAGTTTCAAGGCCCCCAATCCGCAGCCCGGCACTGAGTGGGGCATTAACTTCAAGCGTTACTGGCAACAACTGCAGGCCGAGCAGCATGCGTGGACGTGGGGCGAGCGGCTGGAGCCAGACCGTGAGTTCTTGAGCGGGGCGTATTCTTTCGGCGTGCCCGGCCGTATTGTATTCCAGGGCGCCGAGGGCACGGCGGTGCAGGTGGATACCATCGGTCGCCCGAACAACGGGCAGTTGCAGATCAGCGGCCGCGTGGTGAGCACGGCGAAAAATGCCCGCCAGGTGAAGCTGGCGCTGTCGTCCGATTCGGGCGAGGTGACCGGCGAGCAAACCGTTGCGGTGCCGGCGGGCGGTGCGACGCCGTTTGAATTCAGCGCGCGCATCAAGCAATTCACCACCAACCGCGTGACGCTGACGGCGGAGGATGCGGGCACGAATATTTACACGATGGAACTGCCGGTCTTCCTCGGCCAGGGGTTGGACATTACTTCGCGCAGCTATCCCACGCCGGGGTTTTTCAAGGTTGAGATGGACCTCACCGGATTGTCCGATTATCCGTTGCACGAACTTTCCGCCGTGGTGAAGTTGGTGAATACGAAGAACGGGAAAGCGGCGATCACCCGAAAGATCAGCAAGCTCACCGGTTATTTCCAGGATGTGCTGCTGGACGTGAACAAGCTTGCGGTCGGCCAGTACGAGGCGCAGGCGACGGTGTTGCGCAAGGGGAAAGCGCTGGTGACGAAGACGCTGCCCTTCGATAAACAGCCGCTGCCGGAGTGGTATGGGAATACCATCGGCATTTCGGAGGAGGTACCGCCGCCGTTCATGCCGGTGCGTGTGAAGGATGACGTCGTGCGGGTGTGGGGTCGCGAGTATCATTTCGCGGGCGGACTGTTCCCGCAGAAGGTGGTGGTGTTGGGCCGCCAGTTGCTGCGCGAGCCGATGCGCGTGCACCTCACCACGCCGGAGGGGAAGGTGCTCACCGATGCCAACGGCACGGTGGAGGCCCAGTGGACGAAGGTGACTGATGCCCGTGCGGAATGCACTCGCACGGTGACCATCGGGGATTACACGCTACAGAACACCTTATGGATCGAGTATGACGGCTTCATCTGGAACACGCTGAAGGTCACCAATGCGAAGAAAACCGGGGTGAACGGACTGAAGCTCATCATACCGTACACCAAGGAGTTCTCCGACGTCATCAATCCTTACGACTATTCCTTGCGCACGACGGGCAAGCTGCAGCCCGAGGGGTGGAATGGTTCCTACCGCCCGGTATGGGTAGGCAATGCCATCGGCGGATTGCAGTGGATGGCGGAGAGCGATGGCGACTGGAATGTGGCCGATGTGAACCGCGAGATTGAGGTGACGCATCAACAGGGCACGGCGACGATGGCGGTGAATTTCGTTGATCAGCCGACGCACCTCGATACGCCACTGCCGTTGCCGTTCGGGCTGGTGGCAACGCCGGTGAAGAAGACCGACCGTTCGCATCGCAACACGCCGGTCCAATGGGGATATGCCTGGTATCCGCCGGGCGAGATGTTCATGCCAGGAGCCAAAGGGTGGTATCGGAAGGATCAGGATGCGCCGGGCTTTATCCGCGATGAGATGCGGGGCGACTTTGCGGCGTCGAAGCATTTCTCGAAGCGCTATACAAAGGAATATAACTCCCCTTACGTGACGACGCTGATCATCAACACCGCCACGCCGGACTTCAGACAGTTCGGCAATGAGTGGTCAGCCTCGGAACATGACCGGGGTTCGGGCGAAGTGTCACAGGCTTCGAAATCCTTCCAGGATTACTTCGTCTGGCAGTACTGGAAGTTGTATGAGAACAGTCCATTTGCCGGATTGTACTATGATGTCTCCAATGAAGCGAACGGCCTTAACCGTTTCGGCAGTTGTGGGTATCAGCGCCGTGACGGCACGTGGGTGGCGGCGAAGGCCAGCCTGGGCAATCGCGAAATCGCCAAGCGTCTGTACACCATGGTGAAATCGCGTCACCCGGATGCGGTGATTAAGTTCCACAATTCCGGGCTGGTGAATATGGCGTACATGGGCTTCTGCGATTACTTTGTCGAGGGTGAATGCACCATCAACATGCTCACCCAGGACAAGCCGGATTACCTGGGCAAGATCCGTCCCGATACGTACCGGGCGGAGATGATGGGACATAACTTCGGCTTTGTCACGGACTTTCTCTATCAGTTTACCCGGTCAGGCATGTGGTCGTATGACGGCATGCGCAAAGCCGGGCCGTACATGGTCGATCACATCATAGGCATGACGCTGTTGCACGACTGCACGTTATGGGCTTCGTATGCGCCGCATGAGTACTGGGTCCGCGTGGAGCGGGCGCTGGAGAAGGTGGGCTTTGGCCCGAACTTCAAGATGAAGCCGTACTGGGAGCAGACGATCTGCCAGTTGCCGGAGAATCAGTTTGTGACATTTTATGTGAACGACTTCACCGACACGGCTATCGGCATTTTCTACAATGACTCGACGGCCAAGGGCGAACAACGGGTGAAGCTTGACTGGGCGAAGCTCGGTTATGCTGATCTTTCGCGGGTGATCGTGAAAAATACGGGTCACGAATTGACCACGTACAAGCATGGCAACCCGAATATCTGGCATGACTACCAGTGCGACTATCGGCCGAACCCGGCCTTTTACGCGCGCATCGAGGACGGCGAGCTGGTGATGCCGTTGATGCCGTACGACTATCAGATGGTCATTTTCACGATGGAATGATCGGTTGACTATGCGGGAGCAGGCGCACGATGCCCCTGCTCCCGCGGAGAACGCTCACTTGTTACGGCATTTCGCCGTATGGTACAATACCCGTATCGTTACTTGTTCCCCATATTCGCCCCTGTATCTGAACATGCTCAACGCCAGAAGGAGATAATTATGCGCTTGACCACCCTGTTTGCACTGTGCTGTGCCGTAGTGATCAGCGGGTTGACGATGACCGTGGCCGTTGCGGCTGAGGCGAAGCCGAGCTTCCTGTTCAAAACTGAAGTCGTGCCCGGCGGAGAACAGAACTACAAGATGCTGTATGAGATCCCCGAGTTTACCGCACTGCTGACGGGCGATGAACGGATCAAGGGCACAGCGCTGTCGGAACGGGCGGTGTCGCGCTCGGCCGGGTCGGCGAAGTATAAGAATGAACCGACGAGCTGGGGGAATATCTATCGCCTGTTTCCCACGGGGAGCGATGATTGCGCGGTAACGTATGCGATCGGCAAGCCGTTCGACCTGCAGTCGGCGAGTATTCTGCTCGCCGTGCGCGGGCGGGGGTGGAAGGCGGACAGCGGCCTGCGCGAAACGCTGGTCCGGTTCGAGGGGAAAGAGGGGGCGCTGGAACTGGCGACGGATGGCCAGGGGAAACTGGTGGTGCACAGCGGCGATTCAGCAGTGATTGCGGTCACTCCGACTGCCACGCTGGACGGCGTGCATACGCTGGCGGTCAACCTGGCGGAGGGCACGGCTACGCTGCACTGGGACGGCACACCGCTGGGATCAGGCAAGTACGCTGGCCTCACCGGAGTGAGCAAAGTCGTCCTCGGTCAGGTTGGCAAGGGTCCGGGTGAGAATAAGGATTTGTTGCAGGTGACCGCGTACGACCGGCCGTTGGTACCGGCGCAGATCAGCCAGTGGCACCTGGATATCGGGGTGCAGCCGCCAGCGCATCTGACCGCCGTGCAATGCAAGAGCCCGGTGACGATCGACGGCGTCATCAACCCGGAGGAGTGGGCGACTGCCGCCCGCATCACCGGACTGGTGAGCGTCGGCGCGGACCACCAGTATATTATCCCAGGTCCGGCGAGCATGGCCGCCGACCAGAGCGTTTTCTACCTCACCTACGATGCGGACAACCTGTATGTCGCCCACCACAGTCCGCCGCCGGCGCGCATCGCCGGGCAGACGCAACTGGTGGTGGCGATGCTCAAGCGGACGCTGGGCAAGCATGACGAAGCGTTGGTGATGGATGACAATATCAAGCTCACCTTTATGGATGGATATCCTCAAGGGGAAGAGAAGAAGATTTACATCAATGGCAGCGATATCACCTACGAATTTCTGCCGCTGGCGTGGGACCCGAAGATCACCTGCAAATCGCGTCTGACCGATACAGGGTGGTGGCTAGAAGCGGCGATTGCCTGGAAGGATCTCAACGTCGGCATGCCGGAGCCGGGCAAGACGATCCGGATGAATATGCTGCGCGGGTGGCGACAGGAGATGGACGAGAATCACGCATGGACGTTTGGCGTGTACGATCCGGCGACCGGCGAGCGGGTATTGGAGCGCGAAGGCCCGAATCCCGCGGGCGCGATGACGCTGGCGGGGCCGTCGGGGGTGGTCGTCCGATTGGACCATGTCGGCCCGTTGAACCAGGGGAAGGTGGATATCAAAGCCACGCTGGTGAACGCCACCGATCGCCCGGTGACGCTCAAGGCGCTGCTGGGGTCGAACTCCGGCGCGGTGCGCGGCGAACGACAGGAAGCGTTGCAGCCGAACGCCCGCCGCGTGATCAATTTCACCGGAACCATTACGGATTTCGTGACGCATACGGTGACGTTTCAGGTGGTCGATGCGGAGAGCGGACAGGAGTATTTCGCGCAGGGGTGGCCGGTGCGCCGGACGTACGAACCGGAAATTTATGTGCGCAAGTATCGCTCACGCGACCTCATCGTCTGCGAAAACAATTTCGAGTACCTTTCAGAATTTCCGGTGAAGGAGGTTCGCGCACAACTGTTCATCACGGATAAGAAAACCGGGAAAAATGTATATAAGCATGCGTATACTTTACCGGACTTCCACGTGCGCGACGAGGTTTCGACGAAGGATTGGCCGGTGGGCAATTATGAGATTGCCTATCGTTTCACCATGAACGACACGGTGGTCGGCACGGCGAAGACTCTATACGCGCATGCGCCGTTGCCGGCTTGGTGGAATAACACCCTAGGGGCGGATGACGAGCGCGCGGCGCCGTACCCATGGACCGATATGCAGGTCAACGGCGATACGGTGGACTGCTGGGGACGCCGCTATCACTTCAGCAAGTTGTTGTTCCCCGAACAGATTGAGACACAGGGGCGCAAGTTATTGCGCGCGCCGATGACGGTGACGGCGAAAACCGCTGACGGGACGGTGCTCTCGAGCGCCACCGCCCAGGTGACGGAGAGCACCTGGCGGAAGCAGTCCCCGATACGCGTGGAGGGTGTGCGCACCATTGGCGCGGGAGACGTGCAACTGCAGAACGACTTTTGGGCGGAGTACGACGGGCTGGTGTGGAACACGCTGACCATCGTGCCCGCCGGCGACAAGCCGGTGACGATCAGCGAGCTCACGCTGGATATTCCGATCACGCCGGAGTTCACCGACGTGATGAACGCTTATGATTACGGTCTGACGAACACCGGGGCGATCCATGCCTACGAGGGAGCGAATGCGCCGATCTGGCTGGGCAACGGCATCGGCGGCATTCAGTGGTTGTGCGAGACCGATGGTTACTTCTTCGTAAAAGATGCCACCAAGGTGGTGCGGGTGATCCCCGGCGCGGAGGGGGGCACGATTCGCATCGTGATGATCGATACGCCCACGACGTTTGCCAAATCGCACAGCATTGCCTTCGGGTTCAACGCGACGCCGACCCGCCCGAAGCTGTGGCAGACCGGCGATGACCCGTTGTACTGGGGAATGGAAGGCAGTGTCGGCGGGTATTGGTATCCGAACGGTCAGGAATTCCTTGCCGCGCCGGACTACGGGTTCAAAGGCGGGTGGCGTCCGAGCACCTGGGTTGCCAAGGGATATAATTACACCGCTGCCGAGCGTGATCTGTCACGGTACTCCTGGCTCACGCGCTGCTACATCACCACCGGTGCAGTACGGGTGGATAATCCGGATGGACAGAACTTCGGCGACGAGTGGTTGGCCAGCGCGGGCACGCGTCTGAAGGGTGTGGTCACTACCACGCATGCCTCGAAGAGCTTCCGCGATTATTTCGTGTGGCGGCACTGGAACGCCATGCATAATGAGTATCCGTACCAGAGCTGGTATTACGATACGCCGAACGAAATGCCGTCGAGCAATGTCTATGCGGGCGCCGGGTACGTGAAGCCGGATGGCACGCGGGTGGGTATCGCGCCGTTCTTGGGGGCGCGCGATATCTGTAAGCGCATGTACAACATCATGGTGCGCTGGTATCCGTTCGCCTGGATCGGCATGCATACTTCGGGCATGATGAATACGGCATACGTGCAGTTCGGCACCGACCTGGTGGATGGCGAGAATTTCAATAGCATCATCGGGCCGAGCCACCCGACGTATGTCGGCGTACTGACCCCGGAAATCTTCCGCGCACAGTACATGGGCTTCAACATCACCGGCCAGCGCAGCTGGTTCATGGGGCAGGGACGCATGGGCTGGGACGAGGCCAAGCAGATGGGCGGCGCCGCCAACTTAATGGACCACCTGCAGGGGCTCTTCCTGCTGCACGACAATTATCCGCTGGGATGGATCTTCGGGAAGAATCAGTCGGGGATTTTGGACCAGGCGGGCAAGCGCTGCTGGGATGCGATCGACAAGCACCAACTCTTCAGCCCGTTCTACGTGTTTGTGCCCTACTTTGAGCAGAAGGCTGTGACGCCTCCGCACAAGGAGTTCTACGCCAGCTTCTATGTGTTCCGGCACGACCAGATCGACAACCTGCCAATGAAGAGCTTCAGCATTTTCTCGGGGATGAGCGCGGAGCAGAAAACGCGGTATCGCAAGGTGGTTTGCATCTTCTATAATCACAGCGATTCGCAGGGCGAGATGCGCATCAAGCTGGACTGGAAGGCGCTGGGATTTGACGGTCCGCAGGGCGTCACGGCCAGCAATGCCGTACACTCTACCGGTTTTCGGGTGGAGACCGAGAAGGACAAAGATGGTCAGGAGACGAATACCGCGGTGTTCTATGCGAAACCGGACGAGGTCGCGCGCGTTGAGGGGGACGAGGTCGTGTTCCCGATGACGGCGTGGAACTACCGGATGATCGTACTGGAGCAGCGATAAGCAGGATGCGCACCACGAGTCGTATCCGCCCCATTGCTCCTGTCAGGGGCAATGGGGCGTTGTCGACGTTGAATATCACAAGGGGGAGTCGAATGAAGTTCACACCACTGATCACCTGCCTGATCTTGCTCGCAGCGCTATGTCCTCTACCGGTACAGGGAGCGGTAGATGCGCTGGGACGGATCAATGTCAAGGCCTACGGCGCCAAGGGGGATAATGCGACGGATGACACCAAGGCGATACAGGATGCCTTTGCCGCTGTCCGCGAGAACCCCTATGCCGAGATCGTGTTCCCTGCCGGCGTGTACCGCATCAGCGATGTCATCAATATCGGGGGAGGGGCGAATACCAGGATCACCGGCGTCGGTGACTGTACGATTACCCAGATGAATCCGGAGAAAGATATCTTCTATTCGGATTTCGCCTGGCGCATGACGATCAGCGGACTGACCTTTCGCAACGGGATGCATCAAGTCAATCTGGGCAATCCGAACACCGACCAGGGGTTGGTGATCGTCGAGAAGTGTAAGTTCATCGATGCCGCCGGGGTGGCGGTGCAGATGCGGAAGAACTCGAATTCCACGCACCTGGTCGTGAAGGACTGCAACTTCTCGCTATGCGACCAGACGCTCATCAGCCATACCGATCAATCGATCTTTCGTGATTCATGGATCACCACCGGCTGGATGAAAAATAAAGCGGCGATCGAGAATCGCGGTGGACGGATGGTCTGTGAGAATATTCTCGGCGTGCCATTGGTGACGGGGGCTGACCAGCGCTGGATCGATAACTATGGCTTGCTCACCTGCCGTTCTTTCCGTTTCGGCGGCGAGTTCGGCGGATTTACGCCGGTGGTGAACTGGGCGAAGCGCAGCCCGACGGCGGGCGGCGCGGCCGTAGTGCTGGAGGATTGCTGGGTTTCGGCGCTGGCGAATAAGAAGCGCATGTGCGCCGTGTATTGCGAGGAGGTGCCGAATACGCTGGTGATCCGGCACTGCCAGCTTTCTGGCGTGCCCCCGGTGATGGTGGCGCCCACGCTGGATCTCAAGCGATATTTCGACCACGTGCGCCCGGGCATGCTGCATTTCGACTTCACCGGCAACAGCGGCGAGTTTGCCGGACAATTGCCTGCCGCGATGCTGAAGGCGGCGAAGCAGCGCAACACCAAGCCGGAGCCGATCGAGGGACAACTCACGGCTAAGGCGACGAAAGTTGCGCTGGCGAAAGCGGTCGCCGCGGTGAAGGCAATGCCGGCCGACGCCGCCACCCCGGCCGTGTACGAGGGGCGCACGCAAAAGACGGACCCGGCCGACTATGTTGAGTTCACCAACGAGATCGCCGTGTGGGATGTCGAGGATTATATGGACGGAATGAGCGTGCGCAATAGCGCGTATCTGGCGGTGGCGCCTGCCGGCGACGACATGGTGATTGTGCGCCGCGCGCCGGGGATGTGGCCGCATGTGCTGGTGCGCGAGGTGGAGATCGATCTGGATGCAACGCCCTTCTTCTCCTGGAAACAGAAGGATTCCGGCAAGCCGTCCGCCTATGCGATCAAGATGATCCATAACGAATCGCAGAAGATGATGCTGCTGGCCGAGCAGCACTGGATGCCGTTCTATGACTATCGCTGCGTGGACCTGCGCAAGACCTTCGGGTTAACGGGAGGGAAGCATACGTTCAGTATTCGCTTCTACGCGTTGGGGATCAACATTACCTCTGCGACGGAAGTCGTCCGCGCCGACGCCGGTGATTACCAGATCATCGACTTTTTCCGGGCGGAAGCCGAGTAGGCTACACTGCGATTCATCCAAGCCCCGGGAGGTGTACCACACTCCTCCCGGGGTTATTTTCATTGTGCAGCCACGAAGATTCTAAATAAATCATTATTTTTCGCGTTTTTCTGTTCTACCGCTAAAGTTATCCACAACCCTGTCGATAACTTGATCAGTGCCCTTGCATCTTCTTGATACTCTTGCGTCAATGGAGCGGGGCACCGGGAATGCACTGACGTCTGGTTTGTCGACGCTGTGACCAATCGCGTCACCCGGCACAGTGTACGTGGGCGATGTACCCAGCCCTCGTTCGGTGCGATACACGCCGCATTTCCCCGAATTCACCAACTCCGGCGGTCAGGCCGGGGAGAGGAGTCTCTATGCGTAACGTTCTCGTCCTAGTCGTCCTTGCGGGGCTCATGGCTGCCTTGTCGTCCATGGCGTTGGCCGCAAACAGCGACACCATCACCGTCAACTACGAGGTGCAGGCGATTAATGAGCTTGCGATCACGGATGCTGCGGTGACGCTCACCGTCTCTGCGGCGACTGCCGGCTCACAGCCGAACGCCGTCACCGCCTCAACGACCTACGACATCACCACCAACGAGACGAAAAAGATCACGGCGGTGCTGGATACGGCAATGCCGGCGAACACGACATTAACGTTGAATGCCGCAGCACCAACGGGCGGGACCAGCGCCGGCGCCGTCACGTTGACGAATGTGGCTGCCGATGTGGTGACCGGCATTTCCGAGGTTGCCGAGGCCGGCAAGAGCCTCACATTTGGCCTGTCGGCCACCGTGAGTGCCGGCGTGGTTGCGGCCGCGAGCAAGACCTGCACGTTGACCGTGACGAACTAACTCACTCTCGCGCCCCGGGGTTCACGGCAACCCCGGGGCACACTCTAGCTTACCGGAATGTGCTCGGAGGCTCGATCCGGTTGAAAGGCAACACCATGGCCTGGAGCCTCGCACTCGCTGTATTCATCATACTACTCTGCCCATCAGGCGCGCTGGCCATCGACGTCACCGTGACCGGCAACTGGAGCGACACGGTGAATGCGTTCGACCTGCAGGCTGGCGCGGGCAGCGATCTGGTATCCACTTATACCAGCGATGCGGCACATGTATCCCTCTCGGTGAGCACCACCACCGGCGACACGGACAACTGGCGCATTGATGTACGCCGCAGCGACACGGTCTGGCTGCCGGGCACATTGCGTCTATATGTGAAGCGCACCGGCGATGGTATGGGCGCGGGGACGGTCAGCGGTGGACAAACCTTCCACGAAGTGACGACTATCGATCAGGCCTTTTTTCAGGGCGCCGGCGACCGGTCATCCATCCCAATTCAACTCCAGCTCGATGGCATGTCCGTGCAAGTGGCGCCGGCCACGTATTCAACCTCCCTCATTTTCACCGTGGTAGACGTGCTATGAATTCTCGCTATTTTTACCTACTCATCATCGTGTTGTTCAGCAGTTTGCCGCCGGCCTGGAGCGCCGGGGTTACCGTTGTTGGCGAGTTGACGCGGATGGCTACGGTCAAGCCAGGGGAGAAGACCGAGGGGCGCATTGTCCTCGTGAACACGGCGGATACGTCGCGCGAAGTGAAGGTGTACCTCACTGATTACCGCTTTTATGCTGACGGACGTAACTTTTATGATGAGCCGGGAACCCAGTTACGGTCCAATGCCAATTGGGTGACCTTTGCGCCTAATCAGTTCACAATGGCGCCGGGGTCTACGGCCTCCATCTACTATACGATCAACATCCCGGAGCGTGTAACCTTGCCAGGCTCGCACTGGAGCATGTTGATGGTCGAGCCGTATTCCGCCGAGCAGTTACAGCCTCCCCAGCCCGACGAGCAAGGGCAGGTGGGGATCCGCACTATTACGCGGTATGGAATTCAGTTGATCACCAATATTGGCGTCAACCCTACGCGCAGCATCACGTTTCTGGACAAGCAACTGTTGGCACAGGATGGCGCTCGCGTGCTCCTGGTCGATATTGAAGATAACGGTGAGACGGTGCTCACGCCATTGGTATGGGCCGAATTGTACGATGCGCAGGGCGTCTCGCTCGGGCGCTTTGAAGCCGGGCGCATGCGTCTATTGCCCGGGTGTTCAGCTCGTTTTCGCATCGACCTCACGCAGGTACCCGCCGGTAAATACACTGCACTCATCGTAGCCGACAATGGCGATGACAGCGTGTTCGGAGCGAAGTGTCTTCTTGATATCTCACAATAACTGCACGAGTCTGATATTGGCGATACTGCTGCTCATCAGCCTGTGTTCTTGTCCCGCATGGGGGCAGGTGAAAGGCCTGGGCGTTGAGGTCCACCACGTCACGCCCGTCCAGCGTGATGTCGTCCCCGGCACGATTACCAGCTTCAGCTTCCAGGTGACCAATCGCACTGCCATGGCGGCTGAGTTCCTGGAGGAATTACATACGCCCGCCGGCTGGCTCTCGCTGGTGCCTGAAGGCAGCTTTCCGCTGGATCCCGGCACCACGACTGCGCGAGTGTATGCGGTGTTGGTGCCGAAAGATGCACCGGCGGGACGTTATACCCTCGCGTATGCCGTGCGCAGCCAGCAGAATCCTGCCGTACAGGACCGGGTGGCCGTGGATGTGGTTGTACTCCCGTTCGGCAAGTTGACGCTGCTGGTGGAGGAGCAGCCGGATATTGTGGTTGCGGGGACGCCCTTCACCGTGACATTGCGCGCCATCAATGTCGGCAACGCGCCGTTGAGCCTCTCGCTGTCGCTCGACTCTCCGTCAGCCTATCGTGTGCAGATTGCACCCTCGCACCTTGAGCTCGCCCCCGGTGAGAGTGCTCCTGTCACCGTCAGCGTGCGGACAGACATGCGGTTGACCCGCCCATTCACCCTGTACTTGCCGATCATGGCGAAAGCTCACAGCCCCGAAGGCCGCGAGATCAGCAGTGCCGTTTCGGTCAGGGTCGACATCATGCCGCGCGCCTCGGAGGCGGTCGATCTTTCGCATTACCTGCCGACCGAGTTGCTCATCCGTCCTTCGGGCGATGAGGATAGCGCAGGCCTCCAGGTTGAAGTACGTGGGGCAGGCACCCTTGATGCCGCCGGCACACGCGAGATTGATTTCCTCTTTCGCACGCCCAACACACTGCCGATGGGCATTTTCGGACTATATGACGAGTTCCATGTCAACTATGCGTATCAGGGCACGCGGGTGCGCCTGGGCGATGCGACGTATGGGGTCTCGCGCCTGACTGATTATTTCCGGTATGGCCGGGGGTTCGGTGTTGACTCCACGGTGAATGACCGACTCGGGTGGGGGACGTATTACACAGGAAGCCGCTGGCGGGCGCCCGATGCGCGTGCCGGGGGCGTGTACTTGAGTTACCGTGCGGATGCCCACACGCACGTCAAGGTCAATTACGCGAGTATCGGCCAGGGTGACACAGCGGATCGCTTCGGCGCCTACGGGCGCTTTGCGAGCCTGGAGACGGCTTTTCGGCCAACGGCAGACGTTGCGGTGCAAGCTGAGTACGGCGTATCCTCCGGCGGAGCGATCACAGGTTATGGCGATACCGGTTATCGCGTGCGGGTTGACGGTCGGGAAGGCGAGCGCCTCTACTATACTTTGGAAACGATCCATGCCGATCCTAATTTTACCGGCTACTATTCCGACTGCGATTACACAACCGGGACTATTACGCTGCCGCTCGGTTCACGATTGCAGGCGAATGCCACGATGACCAGTTGGAAGCGCAACCTGGCATTGCGCCCCGCGGCACTCACCGCCCCGCGCGAGCGGCAAGCGACCTGGGGAGTGCGCTATAATTTCCCCGCCCAGTGGTATGCTACGCTCGGATACCAGACGTACGAGCGGCGGGATGCCATGCCGCTGATGAGCTTCGACCTCGATGAGGAGACCCTGCGCCTGGGCATCGGGCGCAGTTCACGCCGCGCGAATTATTTGCTGGAGTTCCATAACGGGCGTCAATATGACCATCTCACACACCGTACATCCGGGCTGCAAGAATACAAGGTGTTTGCCGGATACCGTTTGACGCCGCAGCATTACGTGACCCTGTTCGCCTCGCACAGCAATCGGCGGCAGACCGGGTACCTCGCTTCATCCAGCGATAACGCCGGCCTCTCGCTGAATTGGCAGCCGCTGCCAAACTTCACACTCACCGCCTGGTACAATGATTACGACTACAACAACGATCTGCGGCGGCGCAACCAGGGCGATCTTTCCGCGCGGTACTTATTGTGGAACGGGCAATCGATCCAGGCGCGCGCGCGGCGGAGCGATCGCCGGGCAGGCGAGGGCAGTTCGACCTCGTACGAATTGGTCTACCGCATTCCGATCAACCTGGCGATGGAGCCGGACACCGCGATCGGCGCCGTGCGCGGTCGTATTGTCGACAGCGAGCAACCCGGGACACCGGGCGTGGCCAATGTGATCGTGACCATCAACGGCACGGCGGCGATGACCGATGCGCGCGGCGAGTTCGTCATTCCGCGCATCAAGCCCGGCGATTATCTGCTCAACGTCGATCGCCGGTCCATCGGTTTGCATCGCATTCCGGTGCAGCAGATGCCGATGCCGCTCACCATAACGGGGGGCGAGGTGGCCCAGGTTGAGGTTGCCGTGGTGACCGGGGCGTCGGTGAGCGGGGTGGTGAGCGTCGTTTCCGTCGATGATGCTTCCTCGGATGAGGCGCCGGTGCTGTACGGCGCGCCGGACAAGACCACGCTGGCTGGGCAACGGCTGGCAAATATTCTCATCGAACTGCGCAACGGCAGTGAAGTGTTTCGCACGACGACGAACGCCCAGGGGATGTTCCAATTCCAGGGTGTGCATCCCGGCCCCTGGCGATTGACCGTGTACGATCACAACCTTCCCGCTTACCACGTGCTGGAGCAGTCCACCCACGATCTCACGCTGCAGGCGGGGGAGCGCATTGATTTGCCGATATCCGTACGCCCGCGCGCACGGCGCATCAAGCTACTGGAGGACGGCGGCGTGGTTCAGGAGCAGAAGGTGAGCGCGGTGCCGGGAGTGCCAACGCCGTAGTCGACGTAGCTAGACCTTCACCAAACACTATTGTTCCATGACTAATATTACTCCTCCAGGTATAGGACCAGTCATCCGATGGCGTATACCAATCCGAGATACGCCTCCCCCGGCTTCAGTTCACCTTGCGTACTGCACCGCCAGTATCTTTTCCCGATCGGAATGTTCTCGTTTCCAAAGTAATAGGCTATTCCGAGGTATAATGAAACTACTTAAGGGATTTTCTCACAACACCTCGCCGGCGTCTCGCGGGTCTGGACCGCGCCTAGCGTCGCTGGATGTCCTGGCCTGTATCACCTTGATACACTCGCGGACATCCACCTCGCCAGTCACCGTCCATCCTCCACGATCCACCAACGATTTGGTGTGAGATCGTCTCTAATAGAATCGGCTACCTTGGTGAGTATCGTGTATGTACCACGTACCAACTGGTGTTTCGGAATGTTCATAGGTTGACAAATGGTGACTCATGCCATTCACGGCGGTGAGTATGATTATGATCCTCAACTTCGTTACCACTCGTAGGCACGCGGAAGACGTCGAGGAGAAATGAAGAGAAGCGGCATACACCCCGCAAGTCATCGGATTACAGGTCGTATCTCGAGCCTGGTATAAAGGTAAGCTACCCAATGCTGGTATTTTTTCGAGTTATGTGTGGGATGTTTGTACTGATCATGGTGTGTCCAGGACAACAGGCCGTTGCGTCAAGCACGAAGGGGCTAACCGGTAAAGACGCATATGCCAAGCTTGCTGAAGACTCAGCACACCCCTCCCAGCCCATTACGGCGTCAGACTTCACAAACCTGGCGGTGAACCCGGGATTCGAAATATGGCATCCGTCGGCTGACACCGACATCGGTCACGCAGAAATCCCGCAAGGTTGGTCACTCAAAGCGACTCGTGGAAAGCTCGGGAAAGCTGTGAAGGTCACGGTTGCGGATGATCAACGTGTGATATTCGGCCAGTATTTGTTGGGGCTGACCGGGGAGGTGGTGACCAGCGCGCCCATGCGCGAGTTGGCCAAGAAGACGTTGCGGGTTACGTTCTACGCCCGCGGTACGGCGCAGGACAGCCGGGTTGCATTGCGCTTATACCAGTATACCCAGGCCGACTGCAAGCTCATCGATTATATCGCCGATGTGGTCGACACCCCGTTGGATGGCGAGTGGCGGGAGTACAGCGGCGTGGTGTCCATGACGCCATGGCATGCCGCCTCGTTTGCCAAGGTTGGCATTGTGGCTGAGGCTGCCGAGATTGACCAGTTGACCGTCGCCGTTGTTGACCCCAAGGTAACGTCAGCCCAGAAGTCGTTCCACGGCCGCTGGCACATTCCGGTGAACCGCACGCCGGTTGTCGTCGATGGGAAGTTGGGACGGGAGGAGTGGCAGGCGGCGGTCATTATCCAGGGCGGTTTCATGGATATCATGCAACAGGCACTGGTCGAGCGTCAGACGGACATCCGGTTGACAGCGGACACCGCGCATTTGTACCTGGCCGCCATCTTTGACCGCCGTGCCGGGGGATTTCTCAATACGGTGCGCGGGCGCGACGGCAATGTCTGGGAAGATGAATCGCTGGAGTTGTTCATCAATCCGAGTTTTAGCCGGCAGGACAGCCCGAACGTGGTGTACCAGATCATCATCAATACCGCCGGCGTGATTTTTGACCAGGCGATCAGGAAATCCACCGGACAAAACGAGGTGGAGTGGGAGTGCGCGGGTTTTCAGTGGGCTCGCTCGTATGACGACGGCCGTTTGGTGATGGAAGTGGCGATTCCGCTGGCGTCGGTCGGGTTACGACCGGATGAAGCATTCGGGCTGAACGTTTGCCGCAATTTGAAGCTGCCCGTCGATTTCGCCTCCGTGACGGGACTTGGTTATACGGATTTTTCGAACATGGTGACCTGCCTGCTTACCGAGCAGGCGCCGGCGGTGACTCTGGCCTGCTCCCCGCAGGCCGAGTCGAGCGGCATCGATTGCCGTGTGGGTATCCGCAATGTCACGACAGGCGCACAGCGCTTCAAGGTCGATGTGCAACGCCGGGGAGCGGCGGAGTCCGCCATCAGCGAGCCGGTATCGCTCACCCCGCAGCAGGAGCGACAGCTGCTGTTGCCGCGTCACCCCAGAGCCGAGCGTCAACTGGACGTTTCGCTGCACATCATCGACGATGCCGCCGCGACGGTGTTTCAACATGCCGTGCATTATAACGCCGATAATATCGGCCAGGCCGCCAGGATCGACACGACGGCGAAATTCCGCAGCCAGATCGAGTATTATCCGGCGCAGCACAAGGTCAACGTGCGACTCTTCGGCATGCAGGCGCGGCAGGAGGCGATGGAGGGCGCTTCGTACAGTCATGCTCAACTGCGCATTGCCCACGATGCGCAGGCCGAACGGGGGCCGGCTCTTTTCGACGGACGGATTGACCAGATCCGTGTCGAGGATGATACCGGACATGTGACGCTGCCCTTCACGCCGCCGGGGAAGGGGACGTATCGGGTCGAGGTCGCCCTGTATGGCCAGGACGGCACGGTGCAGGATGAGGCGAGCGGCAGCTTCCAGGTGATCGACATGCCCTGGTTGGGCAATGCGGTCGGCAAAGAGCGCACAGTGATTCCGCCATTTGCACCCATTACCTCGAAGGGTGATCAGATGACCTGCTGGGGCCGCACATACCAGGTGAGCGGATCGGGATTGCCCCGCCGCATCGTTTCTGCCGGACAGGAGGTGTTGGCGGAGCCGATTCACTGGGTGGCGGATGACGGACACGGGGCGAAGCCGGGGCGCGACAGCGCGTTGCGCGTGACGGAACGTAGTGAGGATTGCGTGCGTTTTTCCGGCAGCACCCGGTTTGATACGCTGGTAGTCAACGCCGATGCGGTGTTCGAGTACGACGGCATGCTGCTGTACGATGTTGTCGTTCAGCCTGTCGGCAAGACCCCGGCGACGCTCACGGCGCTCACGCTCCGCATCCCGTTGAAGGAAATTCGTTACTTCCACACTGCGGGCGACCACATGGCTCCGACGCTGTACATGATGGAGAAGCCGCAAGAGGGGTATGTCGATCTGAAAGTATCGGACTGGACCCCGGCCAGCACCTATCGTAATCGCTACCCGACATCGTACTATTTCCCGCCGGGTGACGGCCTGGTCTGGTCCAGCATCAAGGTTCAATCTCCACGTGTCATCGGCAATTTCCTTCCGTCGATATGGTTGGGGAATGCGACATACGGCATCAACTGGTTCGCCGACAGCGATCAGGGGTGGAGCCATGATGCGCAGACGCCCTGTTACACCATCACCCGGCAGGATGAGGTGATGGTGCTGAATATTCATGTCATCGCCAAACCCACGAGCTTGACCGAGCCGCGGCATCTGCGCTTTGGCCTGCTCGCCACGCCCGTGCGACCGCGCGTGACGGGCGCGAACGTGCGGTTTTCCATGGGAATCATGGGATTTGGCAACCCCTTTGAAACCGGGTCGCAGAGCCTGGAATGCCGCGATTTCGTCTTTGCCGCCGACTATTTCCGCGCGTACAAAACTCAGGGCAAATTCACCCAGCTCTACATGGCCGGCAACCTGCATAATCTCGCGGAGTCCGTCGCACCTGCGATGAAACACGAGTGGGGCGACGCCCCGATGTCCTACTATACCGAGGGCCGCTCGATTATGCCCTATAAAATCTACGGATCGGATATCAATCGTTATACCTCGTTTGCATGCTCGCTGTTGCCCAGCCGGGTGGACTATGCCGTGCATCAGATCGCGCAGTGGATCGAGCACGCGTATCTCGGCGGCGTATATATTGACAATTCGTATCCGAATATTGATCGGAATATCCAGCACGCGCCAGGGGCGTACCAGCGTGAGGATGGGGCGATACAGGGGGTGTATCGTAGCCTGCAGATGCGGGAACTGCTGAAGCGCATTGCGGTCATCGCTGACAAACACGGCAGTGTGCGACCGTATATCAGCATTCACAAGACGTCGACCATGCAGCCCGCCGCCTTCAGCTTTGCCGATCTACTCATTGATGGCGAGCATGATACGCGAGAGACCCAATATAACCATATGGAGTACTACCCGCTCGTCGCGCAGGAAGTGATCGGGGCGGGGTCGTGGGGCGCGAATAACGGGTGGTTGCCGATGATTAAATCGCCCGAACTGTTGAAAGGCACAGCCGCGACGCGCAACGCCCTCGCCTGTTTGAAGCTGTTCGATCCCTGGATATGGCCGGCACACCTTAACACCGCTGTGCTCGAGAGCTTCCGTCGTATTGAAGTTGCGTTTGGCATCGATGCGGACGATTGCCGGTTTTATGGCTACTGGACTGATGAAGCCCGCGGCTTACTGGCCGTGCCTGATAGTTGTAAAGCCAGTTACTACGTGCGTCCCTGGGGCGGCATTCTTGTCTATCTCACCAACTTCACCAAGCAAGAGCAACGCGTGACGCCGACGTTTGCGACCGCACGGTGGCTCGAGGAGCCCTGGCAATTAGTCGATGCGGAAACCGGCACCGTGCTGGATCGGCAGCAGCCGCTGACTGTTGGGGCGCAGGACTTCCGATGCCTATGGTTGAAGCGTTGAGCGATGTCGAAGTGATGCTCTGACGCGCCCTATACTCCGATGGGATGAATACGTTTCACTAACCATAACAGTGACCGACCCGGCCACCTCATGCGTGACCAGGTCGGTCAGCGTTCGTTTCTCAAGGCCTTTCAGGGGATGGAGGCCTTCACGGTAACTTCCTGGTGATAGGCCTGCAGCGATTTGACGATGGAGGAGCACTGTCGCGCGGCGGCGATGCCCTGTGCGGCGGCGAGGGCGGCCGCAGCGGTGGTGACGTAGGGAATCTTGTATTTGATGGCCGCTTTGCGGATGTAGCTGTCGTCGTGGAGGCTATCTTTGCCTGCCGGGGTATTGATGACCAGGTTGATCGTTTTGTTGGCCATCTCATCCACCAGGTGTGGTCGGCCTTCATGCAGTTTGTTGATGACGCGGGCGCTAATGCCGTGGCGAGCGAGGAAGTCGGCGGTGCCGGCGGTGGCCACGATATCGAAGCCCATCTCGGCGAGCTGGCGCACGGCGGGCAGCACGGTGTCCTTATCGCGCTCGGCCACGGTGACCAGCACGGCGCCCTCGGTGGGCAAACGGAAACCGACGGCGGCCTGGGCCTTGTAGAAGGCGAGTCCGAAGCTATCGGCCAGGCCGAGGGCTTCTCCGGTGGAGCGCATTTCCGGGCCGAGCAGTGGGTCCACTTCGGGGAACATATTGAAGGGGAAGACCGATTCTTTGACGCCGAAGTGCGCATACTCGCGCGGATGCAGGTCAAGCGAAGTCAGCGATTGCCCGAGCATGACCTGAGTGGCGATGCGCGCCATGGAGACGCCGGTCACTTTGGAGACGATGGGCACGGTGCGCGAGGCGCGCGGGTTCGCCTCCAACACATATACGGTGTCATTGGCGATGGCATACTGGATGTTCATAAGCCCGACCACGCCCAGTTCGACGGCGATGCGGCGGGTATATTCCTCAATCGTTGCCAGGTGCCGCTGGGCGATGGTCACCGGCGGAATCGAGCAGGCGCTGTCGCCGGAGTGGATGCCAGCCAGTTCGATATGCTCCATTACGGAGGGCACGAAGGCGGTGACGCCGTCGGCGATGGCATCGGCTTCTGCCTCGATGGCGTTCTCCAGGAACTTGTCGATGAGGATCGGACGTTCCGGCGAGAGTTCCACCGCAGCCTGCACGTAGCGGGTGAGCATCTCTCCGTCGTAGACCACTTCCATGCCGCGCCCCCCGAGAACATACGACGGGCGCACCATCAGCGGGTAGCCGATGCGCTCGGCCACGGCGAGGGCTTCCGGCAGTGAACTGGCCATGCCATGGGCGGGCTGGGGGATGCCGAGTTTCTGCATCATGGCGGCGAAGCGTTCGCGATCTTCCGCCAGGTCGATACTCTCGGGCGAGGTGCCGAGGATCTTGACGCCAGCGCGCTCCAACTCGGCAGCGATGTTCAGCGGGGTTTGTCCGCCGAACTGGACGATGACGCCCTCCGGCTGTTCTTTTTTGTAAATACTCAACACGTCTTCGACGGTCAAGGGCTCGAAGTATAATTTGTTCGAGGTATCGTAGTCGGTGGAGACCGTTTCGGGGTTGCAGTTGACCATGATCGATTCGTACCCAAGTTCGCGCAGCGCAAAGGCGGCATGCACGCAGGTGTAGTCGAATTCGATGCCCTGGCCGATGCGGTTGGGGCCGCCACCAAGGATCATGATTTTCTTATTGGGAGAGACCGGCACGGAATCCGGGGCGTTGTAGGTCGAGAAGTAGTAGGCGGCATCCGCCCCACTCACCGGCACGGCTTCCCAAGCTTGCTGCAGGCCCAACGCGATGCGCCGCTCGCGGATGGTGGCCTCGGGGATGTCGAGGATTTTCCCCAGGTACTTATCGGCAAAGCCGTCGCGTTTCGCCTGGATGAGGAGGTCATCAGGCGGCAACTGCCCTTTGTACTGCAGGATCTGCTCTTCGAGGGTGACGAGTTCCTGCATCTGGGTGATGAACCATTTGCCGATATGCGTCAACTCGAACAATTCATCGACGGTCATGCCTTTACGCAGCGCTTCATACATGAGGAACTGCCGTTCGGAGGTGGGGACGGCCAGCCGCTTGCGCAATTCATCCAATGGCAGATCATGGAAGTTTTTGGCGAATCCCAGGCCATACCGCCCGATTTCCAGCGAGCGGATGGCTTTCTGCAGGGCCTCTTTGTAGTTCTTGCCGATGCTCATCACTTCACCGACGGCGCGCATCTGCGTGCCGAGCTGATCAATGGAACCGGGGAATTTTTCGAAGGCCCAGCGCGCGAATTTCACGACGACATACTCGCCGGACGGTGTATAGCGCTCCAGCGAGCCATCGCGCCAGTAGGGGAGTTCGTCCAGCGTGAGCCCGGCCGCCAGCTTGGCAGAGATGAGCGCAATGGGGAAGCCGGTGGCCTTGGAGGCGAGCGCGGAAGAGCGGGAAGTGCGCGGGTTGATTTCAATGACGACGATGCGGTCGGTCTTCGGGTCGTGGGCGAACTGCACGTTGGTGCCGCCGATGACGCCGATGGCCTCGACAATGCGGTAGGAGATATCCTGCAGCCGCTTTTGCAGCGAAGGAGGAACGGTGAGCATGGGGGCCACGCAGTAGCTGTCGCCAGTATGGACGCCCATGGGATCGACGTTCTCGATGAAGCAGACGGTGATCATCTGCCCTTTGCTGTCGCGTACGACCTCCAGTTCCAACTCTTCCCAGCCGAGCACGGACTCTTCGATGAGCACCTGGCCGACGAGGCTGGCAGCAATCCCGCGGGAGGCGATGGTCTGCAGCTCTTCGATGTTCCAGGCGATGCCGCCGCCCCAGCCCCCGAGCGTGTACGCCGGGCGCACCACGACGGGGTAGCCGAGTTGCTGGGCGATACTCACAGCCTCATCGACGGCAAAGGCCGGTTCGCTGCGCGGCATCTCCACGTTGAGAAGATTCATCGTTTCCTTGAAGGCGATGCGATCCTCGCCGCGCTCAATGGCATCCGCCTGCACGCCGATGACCTGGACACCGTACTTCTCAAGGATGCCAAGCCGGTTGAGCTCGGCCGTCAGGTTCAGCCCGGTTTGCCCACCCAGGTTGGGCAGCACAGCGTCTGGGCGTTCTTTGGCGATGATCTTTTCCAGGCTCTCGGCATTCAATGGTTCGATATAGGTCGCATCGGCCGTGCTGGGATCCGTCATAATAGTGGCGGGGTTGGAGTTCACGAGCACGATCTGATAGCCGGCTTCCCGCAGCGCTTTGCACGCCTGGGTGCCGGAGTAGTCGAACTCGCAGGCCTGACCGATGATGATGGGGCCAGAGCCAATGATCAGGACTTTGTGGATGTCGTGGCGAACGGGCATGACTGCTACTCCCTCTTTAGCAGAATGAATGGTAGCTGATCGAATACGGGGTGCGCCTTGCGCGGCCGGAGACCAATCCTTTCGCGACAGAGGCCCAGTTCTTAATTCCCGAAGCGTGCGGCAGATTCCTTCTAGATCGTTAGAGAGGTCGTTTAAGCTAACAGCGTTGGCGGCTTGCGGGTTTGCGTAAATGGGCTGATCCGTATACCATACGGGGGCCATGGTGAAAGCATTACTGTTTGATTTCGACGGACTTCTCTTCGACACGGAAACGCCGGAGTACGACACATGGCGCGCGATGTACGCCCGGCATGGGCAGGAGTTGCCGTTCGATCGCTGGACGGCGGCGATCGGGTTAGCCTGGGGCAGTTATGACCCGTGCCGGGAATTGGTGGCCATGGCGGGCGGGGGACTGGATCCCGAAACCATTCGCGTTGAGCGCCGACAGGCGTTTCACGGATTACTGGCGCAGCAAGGCTTGATGCCCGGGGTGGAACAGTATCTTGCCGATGCGCGGCGGCTGGGGTTGGCCTGCATGGTGGTGTCGAGTTCGCCGCGCCACTGGGTGACCGGCCACCTGGACCGACTCGGGACGACCGTACTGTTCGATCACCTGA
Source organism: Armatimonadota bacterium (assembly GCA_020060775.1). Lineage (GTDB taxonomy): Bacteria > Armatimonadota > Hebobacteria > CAIYQO01 > CAIYQO01 > JAGUZN01. The sequence continues at coordinate 1,093 of JAGUZN010000402.1, read as the reverse complement.
TCTGCGCGGAAGACGCCGAACGGTTGAAGCCCGCGCCCGACCTGTACCTGACGGCGCTGGACCGTGCAGGCATACAGGCAGATGAGGCGGTGGCGTTTGAAGATTCGGTGAACGGCATGCTGGCCGCCACGCGCGCGGGGGTGTACTGTGTGATTGTGCCGAATCCCATTACGCGCCACCTCGCGTTCCCGGATGCCCACCTGTTGATCACATCGCTGGAAGATGAACCGCTCGAGCGCGTGTTGCGACGGGTGCAAGGTGATGGATTCAAATGGGCTATTGAAGAGGATTAAGAACACTTATTTGTTTGTTCAATACGCCAGCAGTGGCTTGACTACCTGGAGTATGCGCGGGTATACTCAGCGCGCAGTCACATCGTGACGCTTATAAAGACGATGACATACCGACATTGTGACAAGATGGCTACCTATACTCCCCGTATCATCCGTGATACGGGAGATATACCTGTGTGATATCCGGGGCTGTGCGTTCACTTTGCTTTCCCCTCCCGGTGCACCGGGAGGGTTTTTTTACGGCTTCTCAGGAGGAGGGTGGAGGAGATGATGAGCATCTACTATCGCGACATGACGATTGACGATTACAATGAGGTGAGTTATTTATGGAAGAGCGTGGGAGGCCTTGCACTAAGTGCGGCCGATTCCCGCGAGGAAATCGATCGCTTCCTGGCGCATAATCCCGGGCTCAGTCAGGTCGCCGTTGCCGAGGGGGCGGTGGTGGGCGCAGTGTTGTGCGGCCATGACGGACGCCGCGGCAGTGTGTATCACCTGGCGGTGGCGCCAGCGTTCCGCGGTCTGGGCCTGGGGCGCGGGTTGGTGGAGCGCTGCCTGGCGCGCCTGGGCGAATTGGGCATTGCGAAGTGTCATGCCTTTGTGCTACACGATAATGCCGCCGGGCTGCAATTCTGGCGGCGGCTTGGGTGGAACGCGCGTCACGATCTGGTGCATCTGCAGCAGTCAACGCCCCAGCTCACCATGTTGTCGTTGACGGCGTGAGGGGACATTGTGCTGAAACGGCGGATAGGCACACAGACGTTTATATTCAGGAGAGTGATCGGCCGCTTCACGGCGTTGTC
>JAGUZN010000378.1 GCA_020060775.1 Armatimonadota bacterium | reverse complement strand
TGCCTCCCCCTCTACGCCGACGGCGAAAAGCTGGTGACCGCCTCTAACGCGCTCATCGATGCCCTCCGCCTCGCCATCCTCAAAGGAGGATTCCGCTGACCTGAAGTTGGAATATGGTGCACATGCATATGATACGAATTGATAGGAGGAGAATCTTTTGGTCAAAATGAGTGACCCGATTTGCGGCGATGTCGGCTTACCGGCGGGTGAAGTGCTTCCCATGCCCGATATTTTTTCACCGGAGACGATGAACTATATCTTACGGCTCTATTTGCCCTACTGGCGTCTCGAGGAGCGACTGCAGGAGATCCTGGACTGGTGCGGCCAAACTGGCGCTCGGCATGTAATGCTGTTCACCGATGCGCAATATCTGGTGTGGAACCAGTTATCCCTGCCGGAAATCGAGCGGGAAGTGGCCAGCTTGCAGCGGGCGAAAGCGGCGTTCGATGATCACGGCATCACGCTGGGGATCAACGCGACCTATAACATGCGCGTTTCGCGCACCGAGCACCCACAACACATGGACTACACGGTGTGGGCCACCTACGCTGATGGCGTCTGCGACTACCGCTCCCCGTGTCTGCTCGATCCCAAACTGGATCGCTATCTTGATCATTTCTTCCGGCGGTTGGCCTCGGTGGAGCCGGCGTTCATTTACGTGGATGATGATCACCGCTATATACTACAGGGGGAGCGTGGGACCTGGGGGTGCCTCTGCGACCTGCACGTGCGCCGTTTTCGCCAGCGTATGGGCGAAGCGTGGACACGGGAGGAATTGCTGCATGCGTTGCGTGAAGAGCCCGCTGTCCGGCGTGCCTGGCGCGCCTTCCTTGGCGAGCGTTTGGTAGAGTTAGCGCACATCATGGAGCAAGCGGTCCACGTCGTAAGCCCGCACACCAAGGTGGGGATGATGGTGCCCTGCGTACATACGCTACCGGCCATGGGACACACGCTGTCCAACGTGCTGCAGGCGTTGCATCCGGATGCGAGCAAACCGCTCGTGCGTCCCTGCATCGGTGGCTACCAGGACTGGAATCGGCGCGATCTCTTTGCCGGCATGTTTTACATGGAGTACACCCGGCACGTGCTGGGCGATCAGGTGGAATACACGCCCGAAATCGAATCGACTCCCGGGACGCGGTTGGCGAAAAGCATGGCGGTCATGCGGTTTGAGATTGCCCAGGGAATATTGAACGGCATGCCGAATCCGGCGATCAGCGCCGCGAGCTACGACGGAGATTCGCCGTTCCTCGAACCGGACTTTGCCCCCATGCTGCGCGAGAGCCGACCCTACTTCGATGCTATTCGCATGGCGGCACCCGTGCATGGCGTGCGTCGGGGTGTGCAGTTGCGCTGGGAGTTCGACTCACCCGACGCTGTGCCGGGGATGATCGATTCGGTTGGCGATCTGGATTGGCCAGCCTTCGGCGCCGCACAGGTCCTCGGTCATCTGAGCATTCCGACCACCTTCGCTGAGAGCCCGCTGTGCTGGATGATCGGAGATTCGGTGCGCTGTCTAGATGCAGACATATTGCAGGCAATGCTCAGTGAGGGCCTGTTGCTCGATGCGCGGGCAGCGCGCGCGCTCGGCGAGATGGGGTATGCGAAAGCTATTGGGTGTGATGTCGGCGGAACCGTGCCGGTGGCGCGGGGTGAACGCCTGACCGATGCGGCGATGAGCGGCCAGTACGCCCAGTGCCTGATCCCCCTGCGCGGGAACTGGGTTGACGGCGTGAAAAGTCTGCAGCCGCATGCGGGCAGCCGGGTGATTTCCGAACTGGTGAATGACGACCTGTGCGCGGTCGCAACAGGCGTCACCCTCTACGAGAATGCGTTGGGCGGTCGCATCGCCGTGCTGCCCTATGCCCTTCACGCCCATGTCGAGTCGATGCCGTATCTCGTGCGTTATCACCGGAGGGAACAGTTGAAACACATCTTCGATTGGATGTGCCCAGACGCCTTCCCGGTGTGGCTGGCCTCACCGAGCGACATCGGCGTGCAGGTGTGGGAAGAGGATCGACGACTGACCGTGTGTCTGACCAACCTGTCCTTCGACATCCTGGATCACGTACTGCTGGAGCTACCAGCATCCGCCTGGCGCGGCGATCGTGGCAGTTGCCTGACCCGCACCGACGGCATACGCCCGCTGGCGGATATCGCCACATGTGAGAAGGGCGACCGCTGGCGCATCCGGGTGACGCTGTTGCCGTTCGATCCGGTGATCCTTAGGCTGGACCGCATGTAATCACAGGAGATGCACAGATGAAAGTTGGCGTATTAGGAGCAGGGGCCATGGGGGGCACAGTGGTGCAACATCTGAAAGAATGCCCACAAGTCAGCGGCATCGTCGCCTACGATATTGCCGAAGAGCGTGTAATGGCGACGCAGGAGGCATATCACATCGCGGGCACGATTGAGCTTGATGAAGTGCTCGGTGACCCTGCCGTGAAGCTCGTCTTCGTGACGGCGGCCAATCATGTACACAAAGAATTAGTGATCCGTTCGCTGGAAGCCGGCAAAGCGGTGCTCTGCGAAAAACCGATGGCCAACACACTGGCCGATGCCCTGGAGATGGTGGAATGCGCCGAACGCCTGCAAATGTTCTTTCAGGTCGGGTTCGAGCTGCGTTATTCGCACCTCTACGCCCGGGTAAAGGAGTGGATTGACGCCGGTCTGCTAGGAGATGTCGTCAGCACCCACTGCCTGTATAACTCCAGCGCCTACTCGAAAAATGCCTGGCGCAATACGAAAGCGGAGGGCGGCGACACCTTTGGTGAGCGCTTGAGCCACTATGTGGACCTGACGCGCTGGTGGGTGGGATCGCCGGTGGTTGATGTCTTTTCCGCCTGCGCGCCCAATGTCGTGCCCTATACGGAAGTGCATGACAACTACCATACCACCTACCGGTTTGCCAGCGGGGCGGTGAGCCACTTAACCTATTACATGAACTACCCCGCCCTCTTCCGTGGCGACCCGCTGCGCGACGACATCACCGACTTACAACTCGGCGATGGACACAAGCTGCGCTACATCATCGTCGGCACGAAAGGCGCAGCGGAAAATGATGTCTTTTATCGTCGCCTCAAACGTTGGGAGTTCTCGGATGCCCCCGACACGATGGTCAGTGATTGGGTGGAGAATCTCACGTGGGAACGCAAGGAAGACCACTACTACTATCATAACACGACCGATCAAACCCGTGATGTCGTTCGCCGGGTGACGGAAGGCTTGCCGCCAATGACCCCTGCCCGAGATGCCTACGAGACGATGCGGCTCTGTTTTGCCGCCGAACGCTCGGCCGACACCGGGCGCATCGTCCGTCTCGACGAGCTACCCGCGCCTGCGTTCACTTGTTAAGTGCCACCAGATAATAATCGGTCACAAAACAGGGGCCGCTCTCGCGGCCCCGTTCTAGCGTTTAGTATCTTTCCTTGCTTGGAGTTGATCGATGATCTGCTGCGATCGCTGCCAACGCGCCGTGCCGCGATCATACGCCTTTCTATTGACAGCGATGTTATGCTCCTGCGGTGTGTCATTTCCTAGTTCGTCACTTCACTCCAGGTGGAGTTCGGCGACGGCGGCGATGGCGCTGTCGGGTAGATCGAACTGCACGGCACCGTGCTCCTTGCTGAAGGGGACAGACTCAATGTCGCCGCCCACGGTCTGCAAAGTCACCGCAGTGACGTGCTCGGCGTCGGCACTGCGCACCTGCACGGCATAGTCTCTGGTGCCCCGCCCGCCCAGGCGCGGCAGCGTGCTCACCAGGCTGGCGAGCAACGTGCCCTGCTCACCGCGGTACAC
>JAGUZN010000152.1 GCA_020060775.1 Armatimonadota bacterium | reverse complement strand
GGTCGCGCCCGGGCGTTTTCTGGAAACCGTGCATACTTTCCTCGATGCCGACCGGCTATCCGCGGCGACAGTGCGCGCCGCGGTGCAGGATCTGCAGTCGCGCGGCGCACACGTCATCGTCGCCGCCGAAGCCTTCGGGGTGGATGATCCGCGCAACGAACGCCTGGTGCTCGAAGTCTGCGCCGAACGCGGCATTCCCGCCACCGCCAGCCATGAGGTCTCCGGCCTGTACGGTTTGCGCATCCGCACCCGCACGGCGGTGATCAATGCCAGCATCTTGCCGAAAATGATGCAAACGGCGGAAATGACTGCGCAGGCCGTGGCGCAGGCGGGCATCACCGCTCCGCTCATGATCATGCGCAGCGACGGCGGGGTGATGAGCATTGACGAAGTACGGCGGCGTCCGATCCTCACTATCCTTTCCGGCCCGGCGGCCGGGGTGGCCGCTGCCCTCATGTACGCGCGTATCAGCGACGGAATCTTCGTCGAGGTGGGCGGCACCTCCAGCGATATCACCTGCATTCGCAACGGCCAGGCCAGCGTGCACAGCGCCACCATCGGCGGGCACAAACTGTTTGTGCGCACGCTCGATGTGCGCACCATCGGCCTTGCCGGCGGCAGCATGATCCGCCTGACCGGGAGTACCGTGAACGCGGTGGGGCCGCGCAGCGCCCACCTGGCAGGATTGACGTACAGTTGTTTTGCCGAGCCGCAGGGGGAGTATGTGCTGCAGGCCGTGCAGCCGTTGCCTAATGACCCTGCGGATTATGTCGTCGCCGCGCCGGCAACTGGCACGCCCGCGCTCGCTCTCACCATGACCTGTGCGGCCAATGCCGCCGGCATGGTGCCCGACGGCGACTACGCGCACGGCAATGGCCGCCTGGCCGGCGCATTGCTGGGTGTAGCGCTGCAGAAGACGCCGGCACAGGCGGCCGAGCAGGTGCTCTCCACCGGCTGCGCCCAGGCGGTGGCCACCATCGAGGGCTTGCTGGAAGACTATCAATTGACGCGTGAGCACGTCACGCTCATCGGCGGCGGCGGTGGTGCCGGTGCCGTAGTGCCCTATACCGGGAAGCTGATGGCGCTGCCCTGGCGCATGGCCGAGAATGCGCCGGTGATCTCCGCGATCGGCGTGGCGCTGGCGCTGGTACGCGATGCGGTGGAACGCACCATGCCCAACCCGACGAAAGACGATCTGTTGCGCATGCGGCAGGAGGCAATCGATGCGGTGGTGCGGGTGGGCGCCAATCCCGATACCGTGGAAGTGCAGGTCGAGGTCGATCCCCAGCATCAACTGGTGCGCGCCACGGCGACCGGCGCCACGGAGATGCGCATGCGCGATCTGGCCGCCGCCGAGGTTGCCGATGCCGAGCAACACGCGATCGCCGCACGCTCGCTCGGCGTGGCTGACGATGCCGTGCGCGAATTGGCGCGCACCGCGCGTTTTGCCGCACTGGCGACCACCCGCGAGAAGAAGCAACTGTTCGGGCTCATCCGCTCCACGCGCACGCCCGTGCGACTCATCGATCGCCAGGGGGTCATCCGCCTGCAGTTGGCGCATGGCGCCGCCGAGACGGTCGCCGTGCACCAGGCCTCCGCGCGCTTGCGTCAGCTTGTCACCGCCCAAACAACGTACGGCGATGGCGGCGAACGCCTGCCGTCCGTCTTTCTGGTGGCCGGGCCGCGCATTTTCAACCTCTCCGGACTGCTCTCGACCGAGCATGTCCTCTCGCTGGCGGATGCCGAGTTGCAGCATCTGCCGGGCGATGATGACGTGATGGTGCTCATCGGCGATCAGTAGCACACCGAACGAGCGAGACGATAACCACCGAGGGATGCCAGAACCAGCATCCATCGTCTGTGTAACTGACCATTATTTCGTCGACAGTGCCCTCGTTGGGCGATTTTTCGCACATTTGTTGAGCGCACGATCACCAGCAGCAACACAGCGGGGCTACAATCAACTGGCACATCAGGCGTATGCCGGAGCATCAGGAGGGAAAGGGATATGTCATTGATCACACGTTGTGTTTTATCATTTGTGTTTATCGCGGTGACACTGGCGCTCGCCCTCTCTATCGCCGCCAGGTCGCAGGCCTCGCAAGAAAGCCCGCAGTCCCATGGGCGCACAACCGGCGTGAGCATCGTGGTGCACATGCCCTGTATATGAGTGTAGTGCGGGCGTGAGCATATTGGGGCCGATCCGGGCGTTTTCGGGAGGCCACATGCACCATGCGCCCCCCGGCAGTCGACTGCCGGGGGGCGCATGGTACTGAAGGAGACAATCTTACGATTTGAACGACTCCTTGACCACCGGTCTGGTGAGGAAGTAGACCAGCGTCGAAGAGACGACGATGTTCAGACAGGCGAACAGTGCGAAGTTCGTCACAACGATCCATTTAGCGCCGAAGCCGGTGTTGCCGGCAACGGCGATCGGTACGCGGAAGGTGAACCAGCCCTCGAGGATAATGGAGCCGACCGCCAACGCGATAAGCATGAAGACCGCCCATGCCCGCGCCCCGCGCACTTGCCGCAACATGGCAATGCCGGAAAGCAACGGGAAGAGGAAGTAACAGGCGGCGACGATCATCCAGCCCGTCACGATCGATTGCTCGGAAACCCATTTGAGATTCTTGGCTAATTGTATCTGTGAGATCAGCGAGGGGTAAAGCAGCAATCCGAACAGGGCGATGAGCAGCATCAGCGTGCCGAGCAGGGTCACTACCGTCGCGCGTGTGAACTTTGATGGCGGCTCAGTGGGCATGACGGGCGTCGTCGGCGTCACAGTGCCGATCGTGGGAGCGGGCGCCGACTGGCTGATCGCAGCAGTAGCGAGCGGAATCTCCTGCTCCACCGTGTCGTCGGCGGTCTGCATCGCCTCCTCCGGGAGGGACGGGCGGGTATCAATATCGGACATGGTTGGGACCTCCTTTGCCGGGATGGGTGCGAACACGTGCATAACAACGTGATGAGAAACCGAATCCACGCTGTGGTCGGCGGCGCCGACCTGGGAGACCTGTCCTATCCCTTCGCCACAGGAGTGCCGGATTCCTGCTGTGGCCTGGCATCGTTCATGCCTCCGGAGATGCGGTGAACTCATCAAGGTGGCGCCGTACGAAATCGAGTGCTTCGTCATGGCTGGTGAGAAGGCCGTCCAGCTGTGCGGCGCGCACCGCCTGCATCATGCGACGGTACACCGGGCCGCGCGGCACGCCGAGGCGGCGCAAGTCTTCTCCGGTGATGAGCGGCGGCAGCCCGTGCCAGTGCTGCAGGTACGCCTTCACATGTTCCCACACGCGCGGATGATCGGACAGTGCCAGCACGATGAGCATGAGCGGAATGGGCAGCGGGCGCAGCAGCGCATCGAGCGTGCTGATCGGCAACGCCGGATCATCCAACGACAGCAGCAGTGCGGGCAGGGTGGGGACGCGTT
>JAGUZN010000134.1 GCA_020060775.1 Armatimonadota bacterium | reverse complement strand
GCCACCAGCATAACATCGCCCCCGCGCCCGCCGTCGCCCCCGGAAGGGCCGCCGCGCGGCACGAACTTCTCACGGCGAAAGGCGACGGCGCCGTCGCCGCCCTTGCCGCTTTGCACATGAATGATTGCGCGGTCAATGAACATGGTCGTGACTTTCAGTCGCCAGCCATACTCGCCGTTCGCCTGCGTAGCGTAGCAATGAAAAAGCCCCGGTCTGTCGCAACTGGGGCTCTGACTGACGAAAAATATGCGATCGTGCACCTGCCGTCGAGCGGAACGCCCCAGACGGCCACGGCGCAGGTAGCTCCGGCCGGGCGGTCGGCGGCACACAACCGTGACACCTTACCGCTGCTTCGTTCCCGACCTGACGGGGTTCGATGGCGGTCATTGCGCCGGACCCAACCTTCAACACCCCTTGCGCCGCCCAGACTCCACAACGTCCGTCCTCGGGCAGGAATTCGATCCCGCTAGAGCGGATTGCGGGTACAGGGTACCGCTAGTCCCCCATCTAGCACGATCGCGACAAGCATTATCGCATAACGCGGATCCCCTGTCGAGGGCGAAAGGGCGATTGCTACGACACCATTGGGCGCATTCCGCCCGCAGGGGCCATCTGGACAGTTGACGGCAGAGATCACTATAATGGATCCGGTTTACATGTGAAACACGGGGACTGGCTCGTATTGACGATTGCCGCGGCGGCGGCAGATGCCAGTCCCCGTGTTTTCCGCGAACACAGGACATCTATGATCAAACAGTCGCAAATACGCAATTTCTGCATCATTGCCCACATCGATCACGGCAAGTCTACGCTGGCGGACCGCCTGCTGGAAACGACCGGCGTGATGAATGATCGCATCAAAACGGAACAGATCCTGGACTCCATGGACCTGGAACGGGAACGCGGCATCACCATCAAAGCCAGCGCGGTCGCCCTCACCTACCGGGCGAAGGACGGCCTCGATTACGAATTGAATTTGATCGACACCCCCGGCCACGTGGACTTCCACTATGAAGTGTCGCGCAGCCTGGCGGCCTGCGAGGGCGCGATCCTCGTGGTGGACGCCGTGCAGGGTGTGGAGGCGCAGACGGTGGCCAACACCGTGCTCGCCAATGAACAGCACCTGGCGCTGGTGCCGGTGATCAACAAGATCGACCTGCCGAGTGCGGATCCTGACCGCGTGCGCGGCGAGATCGAGGAGGCGCTGGCGATCCCCGCTGACGAGGCGATTGCCGCCTCCGCCAAGGAGGGCATCGGCACGGATGAGATTCTCGAGGCGATCATCAAGCATATTCCCGCACCGCAGGGCGACAACGACGCCCCGTTGCAGGCGATGATCTTCGACTCGCATTACGATCCCTACCGCGGCATCATCGCCTACGTGCGCGTGCGCAACGGCATCCTGCGCCCGGGCATGCGTCTCCGCATGATGTCCAGCGGCAAGTCATTCGACGTGCAGGAGGTCGGCCGCTTCACGCTGGGCATGAACCCCACCGACGAATTAGTGGCGGGCGAAGTCGGCTACGTGTCCGCAGGCATGAAGAGCCTCGATGATTCGCGCGTGGGCGACACGATCACCGATGCCGCGCGTCCCGCGCTGCGCCCGCTGCCCGGCTTCCGCGATGTGAAGCCGATGGTCTTCTGCGGACTCTATCCGACCGACAGCGGGGATTACCCGATCCTGCGCGAAGCGCTGGAAAAACTGCAACTAAATGACGCCGCGCTCACCTTCGAGCCGGAAACCTCCACCGCGCTCGGCTTCGGCTTCCGCGCCGGCTTCCTCGGCCTGCTGCACATGGAGATCGTGCAGGAGCGGCTGGAGCGCGAGTACAACCTGGATATCGTCGCCACCTCGCCCAGCGTGGTCTACCGCGTGACCACCACCGCCGGCGAGGTGATGATGGTCGACAACCCGGCGCACTTGCCGCCGCCACAAAATATCGCGCGCATCGAGGAACCCTACGTGGGCGCGACCATTATCGTGCCCAGCGAGTATATCGGCCAGTGCATGGAACTGGCGCAGGAACGCCGCGGCATCTACAAATCGATGGAATACGCCGGGCCGAAACGCGTGATCATGATCTATGAGTTGCCGCTCGGGGAGATCTTGCTCGACTTCTTCGACCAGTTGAAGTCGCGCACGCGCGGCTACGCCTCGTTCGATTACGAGTTCGTCGGCAATCGCGAGGGCGATCTGGTGAAGGTGAATATCCAGGTGAACGGCGAAGTGGTGGATTCCCTCTCCTTCATCACCCCGCGTGAACGCGCGTACCGGCGCGGGTCGGCGATGGCCAGGCGGCTGAAGGAAGTGCTGCCGCGCCAGATGTTCGAAATCCGCATCCAGGCGGCCATCGGCGGCAAGATCATCGCCGCCGAGTCCGTGCGCCCCATGCGTAAGGACGTGCTCGCCAAGTGCTACGGCGGCGACATCACCCGCAAGCGCAAACTGCTGGAGAAGCAGAAGGCGGGCAAGAAACGCATGAAGTCGATCGGCTCGGTGGAAGTGCCGCAGGAAGCCTTCATGAGCGTGCTCCGCCTGGAAGAGTAGCCGCAGCAGGGCGTCACGCTGTACCGTGCCTGACGAGGTACAGCGTGACGAATGCCGCTCGGCAGTGCTGCAACCGTCTCCTCCCCCCGCCGCATCGAGTCAGCAGGGCGCGGTCGCCGTACCGCGCCGGCAGTGCCGATCTGGCATGCGTGCCCGACCACGCAGCCACGGCTTCGACCTTGCACCACGCAATTCCCTCCCCCTGCAAACGGCAGTGCAGCGGGGGGAGGGGGGTCTTCCTTTGTCACGCATCTCGCCGGGATGCCACTCACCACCAACCACTATCCACTCACCACTCCGACGAGGGAAAGGTGTTTCCCGAAACGCGAAACGCCATACGCGAAACGCGGACTCTGCCAGCAAACGGTCGAGAGCAAACTACAACGTGACGACCCACGACAAGTAGCCGTTACCCCGGCAGGCGGTTGAACGGGTTGAGCAGCCAGCGCAGCGGGTTGTCCTCACACCCCACGTGCCAGTGCGTGCGATGGCAGGCCGGGCAATCGGGGAAGATCCAGTAGGGCCAGGCCAGCAGGTCGCCGGCGGCGAACTCGTGGCTGCAAAAGCGGCAGTGGAACAGGCGGAAGACGTTCCAGCGCCGTTTGCCGCAGCGCGGGCAGTGCGCCGGCAAGGCCGACTGTGCGGCGTCCAGCGTCCAGCTATGCCGGCAGTGAAAACAGAGCAGTCGCCGGTCCTGGGGAATTTGCGCCCGTTCCAGCCGCACCTCGCCGCGTTCCTCCAGCAGGGCCGTCACCGACGGCGCCAGTTTCAGTTCTCCGAGGGTGAACTCCGGCACGGGAGCAGGCGACAGCAACGGCAGCGGGGCGCGGCACTTGCCG